>MFGL01000041.1:17332-22976 GCA_001778285.1 Candidatus Falkowbacteria bacterium RIFOXYC2_FULL_47_12 | reverse complement strand
ATAATCTGTATAAGAGCCGTAACTGCCATCAGGAACAGAAGGAACATCAACGCACCAATAGGATGTGCAACCCCAGTTACTGCATGATGTTAGCCCCCAGCTGGCCGCGCCAAAGTAAGACCCCTGCTCATAGTTATTAGCTACTGCATCCGCAAAAGATACCGGACCTGAGTCTGCGTAACGACCACAATCATCTCCATTGCTATCTCCCCATCCAATTACGCTATATGTCTGCCAATTACCCGCCTGCGTCCAGCCGCTTGAACATGAAACATTTGTCCCGGTAATTTTACACAAAGTTCCCGACGGGGATGAATAAATACTTCCTCCGGGCTGTGCCAAGCAATCATTGCCAGTGTGGGTTGCCCCTGAATATGTTAATATAGAGGCATATCCTACTAACTTTTGCAATTCGCTAAGAATCTGGCCATGCTCACTGCTGATGGAAGTAGCAAGAGCGGCTAAATTAGCTCTGATATTTTTTAATGAATCCGTGTCTTTGACAAACCCTGTGCCCATCATAGATTCCTGATTCGCGAGCGTCGCGTCTCCGCCTCCGGCCGCTCCTACGGCCGCGTCCACATAGGCTTTGGTGGCGGCGTCGGTGGCGGCAGTTGGGGTTAATAAGCCGGTGATTTTATTGATTACGGTCACCAGCCCGACCTCGTCTACTTTGAATATCTCGGCGTTTAACCCGTTATTGACGGTAAAAGCGGAATTAGCGTCGTTATTATCGCTGTCTAACCTAACCTGCACCCCTTTCTTTGAATCAAAATAAAATTTAGTCGGATAACCGGCATCTTCTTTCAGCGTCAAAAATTGGCTGACAACACTGCTGCCTAAATAAACGCTGCTGTCGCCGTTAAAAATCAAAGCATTAACATTACCGTCCGGCGGATTAGTTGTTGGGCTTGTCCAGGCCGCGAACGCCGTCTGAATGACAAAAGCCCCGGCCGTGCTTAACACGGCGAGGGCGAGGATAAAAATGGTAAATTTTGTGAATTTGGCAAGCATGGAACTGGAAATAAAAATGCGCTAACGCAACTATCCCTTTTTTCGCAAAACAATATCTTCAACTTTTTGCACTCTTTTTTGCAAGTCAATGAAGTCAATTTTATAAGCAAAATTTGATAAATGTAATTTTATATCTTCTTGTCCTTGCTCAAGCTTAGCCTGTCCTTGCTCAAGCTTAGCCTGTCCTTGCTCAAGCTTAGCAAATCTTTTTTCATTTTCACATCTTGCCTCTTCAAATCCTTGCTGTACCATAACAGCCAAGTCTTCATTATCTTTTTTCGCTCGCACAAAACCATCCGCCATCGTAGCAGCCAAATCTTCATTATCCTTTTTGGCCAGTGCGAAACCATCCGCGCTCTCTTTTCTTATCTGTGCGAAACCATCCGCGCTCTCTTTTCTTATCTGTGCGAAACCATCGGTCATTATCTGAGCTAACTTTTGAACGGTAATTTTTTTAGACTTATTTTGCTTCATGTTTAACGTCTTAAATTAATGATAAGCAAAATTATTATACCATTTATTTTTTATTGGCACAAACCTTAATAAACTCCACAAACAGCGGATGCGGTTCTAATGGTCGCGATTTATATTCAGGATGAAACTGCGTACCAATAAAAAATGGATGGCCGGTAATTTCTATTGCTTCCACTAATTGATTATCGGGCGAAGCGCCGCCAATCGCCATGCCCGCGGCTTCAAACTGCTTGCGGTACTCGTTATTAAATTCATAGCGATGACGATGGCGTTCGCTCACATCTGTCTTGTTGCCATATGCTTTGGCAATGTGCGTGCCCGCCACTAATTTGCACGGCCAAGCGCCGAGCCGTATTGTTCCGCCGTATTGCTTTTTAGCTAAATATTCCTTCTGATTAGGCATAATATGGATAACCGGATAGGCAGTTTTAGGGTCAACTTCCTCCGAATTCGCGTTTTTAAAATTTAAAACATTGCGGGCAAATTCAATCACCGCCATTTGCATGCCATAGCACAAACCGAAATAAGGCAATTTAGTTTCGCGACAATATTTAATAGTGGCAATTTTCCCTTCCGCCCCGCGGCTGCCCCAGCCCTGCGGCACAATAATACCGTCAAATTGGTCTAAAATTTTTGTTCCCTGCTTTTCCACCTCTTCGGCGTTAACCCAATGCAAAACCGGCCTTACTCCCACTGCCCCGCCGGCGTGTTTGATAGCTTCAATCACGGAGATGTAAGAGTCAGCGAGCGTAAAATCTCCGGTGCCGAAATATTTGCCGACAATGCCGATTTTAACTTCTTGCTTGGCGTTTTTAATTTTTTCCGCCATCGCCCGCCAATCAGCCAAATCTTTCCGGCGCGGCTTTAAACCGAATTTTTGCAAAATTTTATCGCCTAAACTGTCTTTTTCAAAATTGAGCGGGATTTCATAAATTGAATCCACGTCCGGCGCGGAAATAATATCTCCTTCCTGTACGTTGCAGAACGTCGCCAATTTCGCGCTGCGCGGGCCGTCAATCGGCCGTTCGGCGCGCGCCAAAATAAAATCCGGCTGAATACCGGCCGCTTGTAGGCTATGCACCGCGTACTGTGTCGGTTTGGTTTTCATTTCGCCGATTTTACTGGGAATGGGCAAATAGCTCACCATGACAAACAAAACATTATTCGGATTGTCTAAATGCATCATGCGGGCCGCTTCCAAAAAAAGCAGGTTTTGGTATTCACCCACCGTGCCGCCGATTTCAATAATCATTATGTCCGCCTGATCTTTTTTTGCCGCTGCTTTAATTCTTTTGATTACCTCTAACGGAATATGGGGCACTACTTCCACGCATTTGCCGCCGAACTCCAAATTGCGCTCGCGCGTAATGACGTTTAAATAAACTCGTCCGGTCGTCATGTAATTTTCCTTGTGGATGTCGCGCCCCAAAAAACGCTCATAGTTACCGCAGTCCTGGTCAGTTTCATCCCCGTCATCGGTCACAAAAACTTCGCCGTGCTCCACCGGATTCATAGTACCCGCGTCCACGTTGATGTAAGGGTCAATTTTAATCGCGCTGACGTTAAAACCCTTGCCGATGAGTACCCGGCCAATAGAAGCCGCCGCCACACCTTTGCCCACGCCGGACATTACGCCGCCGACGACGAAGATATACTTTGTTTTGTCCGAATTTTTTTGCGCGGAAGATTTTGTTTTGTTTTGCATAAATTTTTCTATTTATTATTTAATATCTCAACCGCCTTCTCCATCTGCGGATCCTTGCCCGCGTTATAGTCTTCGGTTGTGAACTCAATGCTCTCGTCCGGCGCGATGCCTTCTTGGGAAATGTTCACGCCGTTCGGGGTCAGCCACTTGGCAATCGTTACTTTGAGCGAGGAGCCGTTTTCCAGCGGGACCAGTTCCTGCACCGAACCTTTGCCAAAAGTCTGTTCGCCCACAATTCCGGCTTTGCCATTATCTTTGAGCGCGCCAGCAACAATTTCGGACGCCGAAGCCGAACCTTTGTTTACCAAAACGACTGTTTTGTAATCGCCCAAGCGGGCGCGGCCGCGCGCCAAGTAATCGTTCTTGCTGCCGTCGCTTTTTTGCTCAGACACGATGACGCCGTCTTCAATCCACTCGCTTGCAACCTCTATGGCCGTATCCAAAAATCCGCCCGGATCGTTGCGCAAATCCAAAATAATCCCTTGGGGATTTCTTTTGAGCGTGTCCTGTACCGCGCGTTCAAAAAGCGCTTCCGTGTCGCTGTTGAAATGCGAAATGGTGATGACCATTATATTGTCGTCATTCATGTCCCACTTCACGCTTTTGACGATAATGGTGCCGCGCGTAATGGTAAAATCTTTGGTTTCGTCAAAACCTTCGCGCCAGATGTTGAGCGTCACCTGTGTCCCCTTTTCGCCGCGAATTTTGGTAACGGCCTCGTCTATTAAAATGCCGGCGGTATCCTCGCCGTTAATTTTCAAAATTTTATCACCGGGCCTGAGTCCGGCTTTCTGCGCCGGCATGTCGGTCAGGGGCGCAATAATGGTCAAAACGTCATTTTTAATGCCGATTTCGGCGCCAATGCCTTCAAAAGTTCCTTTCAGGTCGTCGTTGAATTCTTTGGTAATAATCGGGTTCATGAAAACCGTGTACGGATCGCCGACGGCCGCGACCATGCCGCGCACCGCACCGTAGAAAAGCTCTTTGTCTTTGAGTTGCGCCGCGTCAACGTAGCGGGCTTTGAGCGTATCCCACACGCTCCAGAATAAATTGAAATCCACGTCGGCTTCCAAGTCAGCGCGTTTTTGTTCTTGATATAAATTTAAAATGTTGCCTAAAAATACCGTGTTCTCATTCAGCAATGAATTGTCAATGTCGGTTTTCTTGCTCAAAAAAATACCGCCGTAAAATGAGGAGGCCATTAGGAGCAACACTACAATGGCAAGTATAATTTTTTTGCGGCGCTTATGATGTTGGGATTCGAAATTCAGCATATCGTGTTTAATTATTTCAAAATCAAAATTACTCAAATTATTCCATTTGAAACAACTTAATTTTCTTTGCTTCGCGCAAAAATCTCAGCTTCAACGACGCTGCGGTCGCGCCCGTACTTGAGCCGTGAAAGCTCTTTGATTTTTTGCGCAATCGCCGCGTTGCCGTCCGGCAGCTTCGGTACCGCCAAACTAAACGGCCGGCTGGTCGTATTGTCTATCAGCAGTTTAACATAGGCGTGATACTTTTCAATGTTAATAAGGTCAAACTCGTTGAAAACGGGCGCGTATTCCTTCACCATGGTTTCGGCATCCTCCGAGCCGATTTTAAATAAAACCCACGTGCCCACGTTGCCGAACACCGCGTCTTTAATCGTCGTGTCATTTTGCTTGACTAACTGTCCAAGATACTGATGCGCCATGATTAAGTTTAAGTTGTACTTGCGCGCCTCGGACAAAATAATGCTGATAGAATCGGTGATGAAATTTTGAAACTCGTCAATGTAGAGGTAAAAATCCTTGCGCCGGGCTTGCGGCACGTCGGTGCGCGACAGCGACGCCGCCAAAATTTTGCCGACCAAAACCATGCCCAGAAGGTACGCGTTCATCTCACCCACCTGCCCCTTGCTCAAATTCAGAAGCAGAATTTTTTGCTGGTCCATAACATCGCGCAAATTAAACGAGCTCTCCTGCTGGCCAATAATGGGACGCATGGTGGCGTTTGAGACAAAGCCGGTCAGTTTGGAGGTAATGTAGGGCACAACATTGGCGAGCGCGGCTTCCCCGCCGGCTTTCTCAGCTTCTTTTTTCCAAAACGATACCACGGTTGGGTCCTGGCAATGTTCCAGCTTCATTTTGCGAAAATCGGCGTCAGCCAGGACTTTGGAAATTTCCATGAGTGTTGAGCCTGATTCCGGATGGTCCATTATCAGGAGCATCGCATTGCGCATGTACTGCTCAAAAATCGGTCCGCCGGTAGCTTTCAGGTCATAGAGCTTGTCAAAAATTTTTATCATCTCGTTGATGACAAAGGTTTTTTGCTCCGGATACCGCGAGTCGTAGGCGAGCAAGTTCAAGCCCAGCGGCCGCTGCGTGTCGGCCGGCGCGAAATAGATAACATCTTCGGCGCGCTCTTTGGGAATGCCGGACAAAATGTCTTCAATCAAATCCCCGTGCGGGT
>MFGL01000041.1:0-17322 GCA_001778285.1 Candidatus Falkowbacteria bacterium RIFOXYC2_FULL_47_12 | reverse complement strand
ACATATGCCGCCGCCGGTCATCACGCCGAATGTGCACGGCCCGCTCAACGCCGCGATACACGTTTTCCCCCAAATACACGCCTTCGGTCGGCGTATCCGGCGGTGCCGGCGCACGCTTGGCCGTGAGCCAGGCGATGTTGGGCGTTTCGTTGTGCGGCAGGGGGAAATGAAACAAGCTGGCTAATTCTTCGGTGTTGAGCACCATCACGGTGCGCTCGCTGAAGTTGCGAAAGATAAAATCATTGATGATATTGCGGCCTTTCAGCCGGCGCACCGGCTTGAGGCCGTTGCCGTATTCAAAAACCGTGTACTGGTTAAAGGCATCCACGATGTTATCCAAATAGATCTGCGCTTGCCCGGAATTCGGCGAGGCAACGATGACGCGCAGATTGCAGAGCAGGCCGGCCTTGGACATTTTTTCTTCAATACTGCGCAGGCTTTCTTCCTCCACCGGCGTCATCTGCTGGCGCTCCGGCGGCTGTTCGTTTTTTTGTTTTTGCAAAATAATTTCGCTCATTTTCCCCGCGCCGCCGAAGAACCGGCTGTAGCTTGTGGCGCGCAAAGCCTCAGTGAGCGTTTTGCCCTGCCGCACTGCGCGCGTTACGCGCATACCGCGCGCGCGCCAAGCTTTTGGCGCCGAGCGCGCGATGATTTGAATGGCCGCGCCCTCGTTTTCGTTCAGTTTGGCCAAAGTATTGATAATTGAGTCTTGCGGGTCAATGTCCATTTTGCGGTAGGTGCGCAGGGCAAACATGTTTGCGCGCTTTAAAACCAGCGCGGCCGCTTTGGTGTGGCTTTGCGGGCTGAAGATATTGTAGTCGGCAACAGTTTCAATGCTTGCCGCCGGATAATGCGCATAAATTTCCTGCTCCACGAAGCGGCGCATTTTTTTGGGCACGGCCACATAAAACGAAATTAACTTTTGGTAAGCCACGACTTCAAAAGCAAATGTGTTGTGGCTGCCAAAGAGCCACGAAATTATTCCTTTGGGATTGGCGCGCAAACCGCCAATGAGCGAAAACATGCTCTCGGCCGCGGCAATTTCTTCCTGCAAGCGCTGAGTAGTCTGCTCTTCTTTTACGTCGCGCGGGCTTTCCTTGGGCACGCGGATGCGCAAAATGTCTTTGTCGTAGGCGTAGGCCTTGGCCGCGAGGTGACGCACGACGCGGCGGACAATGCTCAAAACGAGCAAGACGAAAACGACGGCGACGGCGGTGGCTGTCACTATGTAAAGTAAATTTTGTGGATTGGAGAAGATGTCTAACATAAAATAAAAACCTATTCTTTTTCTGTCTGCGGCAATACATTAATAGGGTTCCATTTCTCTTGTGCTAACTTTTTATATTCTTCGGTAAGCCTTTGCAAGTTAAGCTCGGCGTCAGACGCGGCAAAGGGGCCTGTTAATTTTATTTTTCCTTTTTGTTTTCTTGCTGCTTCTTCTCCGGCAACTGTTCTCTCGGCGCTGTGCATTTCCACCGGCAGAGCGTCCAAACGCTGTTGCAACTTTTTATCCCGCCGGGCACGTTCCGCATTCACTATTGCTTGGGCTTGTTCAAGGTCAGCTAAAAATTTTTCTTTTATTTCATTTCTTTCACTCGCACTTGCCTCCCCGGCAACAATCGGCTCACCGGCCACTTCCGCTCCGCTGAAACCGTATTCTTCCAATGCCTGTTGGATGCCGGTATCCCGGTGCTTGCGCTTTGTTTTATCGTCTTCCTTCATCTGGCTATTATCGGGGCCAGGAAAAGTTTGGCTGTAGTAAAGGTCTCCCTCTTCAAATTGAGGTTGAAAAAAAATATTTGTGGCTTTTTCACCTTCCCTGTGCGCCGCATCGGCATAACTGTACGCTTTAATTGTATTCAATAGCGGCATAATGTCCGCCAAAATGTCTTTCACTTTTTCGGCCTTTTTCTCTTCATCCTGGTAGTGATTATCCGCCCATAATTCAACAATTTGCGTTAAAGCTGACTGTTGGTTGCTCCAATGGGCGCAATCTAACATCGTTGATAATAAATACCCCTTAAGCCGCACCTCGCCGCCGTCCGGATACTTTTTGCCATCGTAATTTTCAACCATTGCTTCTTTCCAATTTTTTTTACCGCCGTCATGGTGATGACCTTCCTTCGGGCTGATTTTAGGGGCAAGCCTCATACCCTCAATGAGCTCCTGCTTTGTCTCCGCTTCTTGTTTCTTTCTTTTTTCAGCATTATCATTTTTAAAAACTTCTCGCCGCTCCAATTCGCGATTAAAAAGCTCTGCCGCCAAATCAACGGAAAATTTTTTCCCGGCTTGCGTTCGCTCGGCGCCGCCAACGGTAGGCATGCGAAATTTTCTCAGCAAATTGCCCGAAGAATCAACGTATTCTTTCAATATATCCGGTGAAAGCAAATGCCGCTCACTCTTTGTCTCTTGATGAGAAATAAAATTTGTTTCTTGCATAAAATTTTATTTTTATTAAATAAAAACTCCTCACTGTTTTAATTTTAATACTTCATCTGTTTTAATCTTCGCCTCCTGCTCCAGGAAAAATTTGTTCACGCCGGGAATGAGCTTGAGCCAGTTCATAATCAGCTTCGCGATTTTTCTCACGTTCACTTTGGTTTTTTCCAAAAGCGTTTTCACCTCGCGCGCGGTTTGCTCACCTTTCTTTTTAAAAACCGTTTGCGTTTCCGGAGGCATCTGAAAGTACACCTCCTCCAAATCACTGCTCAATGCCTGTTCTATTTCGGCGATCGTAAGCGGCGGTGCGGAAATTTCCGGCGCCGGCATCGTGCTCGGTTTTGTGGCCGGTTCTGAAAATTTTTGCTCTGGTATCGGCACACGCTCCGTTGCACGTTCAAATGAAGCCGGCTGTTCGGACTTTTGTTTGCCGTGCTCTAAAACCGTCCCCGGCATCGGCATCTTTTCCGGCTTTAAAGGTATATCCGGTTTTACTGGTGATATGTCAGGCATAAGATAAAACGTTAACGTCAAATTTTTTTAATACTTCGGCCAAATCTCTGAGCGGCAAGCCGACCGCGGCAAAAAAATCGCCTGCAATTTTTTCTATGAATATCGCGCCCAACTCCTGAATGGCATAGGCGCCGGCTTTGTCTAACGGCTCTTTGGTCGCGACGTAGGCGTCAATTTCCGCGCCGCTCATTTTTTTCAGCGTTACCGCTACCGCACTGCTATGGGTGAACGAGCGACCGGTTTCGGCGTCGCATACTGTAAAAGCCGTAATAATCGTATTTTTCTTACCCTGCAGTAAGCGTAGCATTTTCTTTGCTTCGGCCGGAACGTGCGGTTTTCCCAGCACGCGGCCATTGAAAACAACCAAGGAATCAGCGCTGATGATAATGGCATTTTTATAACGTTTCGCAACTGCTACAGCCTTGTGATGTGACAGATGCTCGGCTAACTTTCGCGGTGCGAGTGGCAGGCTCATGTCCTCTTTGTAGTTGCTCGCGACAGCCTGAAACGGCAGTTTTAATTTTGCCATCAGCTCTTGGCGGCGCGGCGAGCCGGATGCCAGGATGATTTTTTTGCCGGTGTATTTCATGCTTTAGTTAAATATTTGAATTTCTTGTCAAGCACCGGTCTTATTTCTTCGCCGACATCCTCATATATTTTAATTAAATTCTCGTAGGTTCCATTACCTCCCAAAAAGTCCCAGAAATCTTTGCCGATTAAAAAATCCTGTCCTTTGTTAAAAAATTTAAGGCAAGTCCACCTTTGGTAGTCTTTTGGATAATACGGATTGTAGTACATACCCAGATAAATTTTCACCTTTTTACCTTCTCGTGCTTTCATTGCCAGAATTTCTAGCAGGTCTCTTTTGGCGGCGCGCATTTCGTTCTTGTTGGGTTTCGGACCCTTTATTTCTAGGTATATCTCTTCGCCATTTTTTCTTTTTAAAAATAAATCAACGGTTTGAATGCGGTTTACGGTTTGGTTGCTATTTTGACTGGCGTCAAAAATTTCAGCGGCTTCCTTTTTGTGATTAGGCTCTCTAATAGCGCTATCAAGGTCGCTTAAAATATTTTCGAATGTTTTCTGC
The DNA here is from genome assembly GCA_001778285.1 of Candidatus Falkowbacteria bacterium RIFOXYC2_FULL_47_12. GTDB lineage: Bacteria > Patescibacteriota > Patescibacteriia > Patescibacteriales > XYC2-FULL-47-12 > XYC2-FULL-47-12. The sequence continues at coordinate 13,283 of MFGL01000041.1, read as the reverse complement.
GCCTCATTGGTAATCTGCCCTTTTAATTTATTTGCGCCTTGAAGCTTTTCCGCTACTTTGAAATTTTCCGTTGCAATAATTTTTGCGATTGATTCATGCCAATTTCCTAAAGCAGTTTCACACCCATGTATAAATCCTTTGGCCAAATAGCCTTTTTTGGTAAAAAGAGCGTATTGGAATGGTTTTGACGAATCATCGGCGTTAAGACTGTATTCGTCAATTTTTTTTAACAATCTCTCTTTTAGAAAATTGTGGATGTTAGATTGCAGTTTGTTTTTCAGCGCCATATTTATTAGCTATTTTGTAAATGAAAAATTATTTCTGAATACGGATTTTTATCTCGTTCCGTGCGATTAAGCACAGGACGTTTAAATTGGTTTACGATTTGCATGCCCGCTTTTTCCGCAATTTGCTGGTATAAATTCCATTTATCATTAGCCACTAAGAAAACATTAAAATTATCTGCGAGAAATTTTTTTGCATTTAGCAAGACTTGCGATATGCCCTCAACATAAAATTTTTTTGCCTCCAGACCTTGACCTTTGTATAAAGGCCCAATTTCTAGTTCGTCTTTTCGCTCAAAGCCGAAAAGATCATAGGCGTAGGCGTGTTGTTCGTGATAATCTATCTGGCCAACATACGGGGGGGAGGAAAAAATGCCTTTAATTTTTTGTTTTTTAATAAGTTTATAAAAATTTTTATTTCTTGATTTTATTTCCTCTGCAATATCAACGGTTCTTGAATCGCCCGTAATTGAAGCCCAATGAGCGCCATTTTTTAATTTTTGAAATTCTCTGATTCTGACAACAGTATCATTGGCGTAACGGTCAAACCAATATTTTATTGAAAAAAGAGGTTTGCAGATTTTTTTGTGTTTCCAGCAGTAATAAGTTGTGATTTGCGGCTCTTTGAGTGTTGCCAAATCGGAATGAGTGGTTGCTCTGCAAGAGCGGATGGTCCTGCTTAAAATAATTGCTAATACCCTTTTATTTTTTTCATCTTTAATTTTTTTAATTTGGTCAAAAGCAAAGTCAATTTCTTTACGGACATTTTGAATATACCACTTATCAAGAAAAGTCTTATTATCTTTTTGCCCAAGCTCCATTTTATATTTGGCGACTAATTTTTTATAAACATCTAAAAATTCTTTTTCTTTTTCAATCGCGTATTTATTTTCATCAATTTCCCGTTTATAAATTTTTCTTTTAAATTCCGGCGATGGAAAATTTACAGTATTAAACTTTGCGAGCGCCAAATAAAGCTCTTTTTCAAATTTTTCAATTTTACCATCGGTTTCAAATTTAGTCATAGCTAGATTAATCTTGTTTACTTCTTTAACTAAAGACCCTAAATCATAATCCAAAAGTTTAGTGTCCGTTATCATGCAATTAAAACGGGAAATATCAACTCCGATTGCATGTATGCCGAGTTCATTTGCCTGCACTAAGGTCGTGCCTGACCCGGCAAAAGGGTCTAAAATGATGTCGCCTTTTTTGAAAAAAATCGCCTGCTTAAAATCGTCGGTGTGGCTATCAATAAAATATTCTACTAGTTGTGGTATGAATTTGCCTTTATACGGATGCAATCTATGAACATGCTTTGTAGTGTCTTTCTCGCGCAAATTATCAAAAGACAGTCCCCAATTCAAATCATTGCCCAGTTTCTTTTTCCACTCAATCTCCCTTTGGCCGTTAAATGATTGATAATATTGTTTTAAATCCACGGCATTTACTTGAGTAGCGCCATTTTCGCCATATTTTCTCACTTTTCCATATTGTATAAGATAAGAAATGTTAGATTCATTAATATTTCTGCCCAAAAAAGAGCTTGCCCAATCACATGCTTCTTTCAACGTTAATAATTGTCTATCACTAGCCAGCGCTATTTCCATAATCAAAATTCATTTTTTATATCTCTATTTTACTATTAATTCTATTACAAGACTATACTCACAAGCAATGCAACTGCGGCGACAAACATAAAGCCCGTAATCAGCCAGCCCAAAACGTTTGACACGCGCGTATTGGTGTGTTTGCCCATGATTTTTTTGTTGTTGCTAATAAGCATGATGATAATCATAAGCGGCGGCGCCACGATACCGTTGAGAATGGCCGTGTAGTAGAGCATCTCAAACGACGTAATGGGCGTAAAATTTATCAAAAGTCCTAAGAGCGTGGCAATGGTTATCACGCCATAAAAACCGTGCGCTTGTTTTAATTTTAAATATAATCCTTCCCGCCAGCCGAACGCCTCGGCCAAAGCGTAGGAGGCTGAACCGGCCAGAACCGGCACGGCCAGAAATCCTGCGCCGACGATGCCAAGCGCAAAAATCAAAAAGGCGAAGTCGCCAGCGAGCGGCCGCAAAGCCTCGGCGGCCTGCGCCGCAGTCTGTATTTCGCTGATGCCGTGCAGATGCAGGGTGGAAGCCGTCGTCAGAATGATGAAAAACATTATCAAATTAGAAAACAGCATGCCAAATACCGTATCCAGCCGCATCCGGCTGATGGCGCGCGCGTTCAGACGCGGCTTGCCCATGCCCATGATGCGCAATTTTTTTTCCGCTACTTCTTCCTCCACCTCTTCAGACGTCTGCCAAAAAAACAAGTACGGGGAAATTGTCGTACCCAAAATTGCCACGATATTCATGAGGTACTCTTTGGTCGGGCTGATTGAAGGCAAAAAAGTTGACGCGGCAATGGTGCTCCAGTCCTGGCGCACCACAAAGGCGGTCGCAACATAAGCTAAAAGCGCGAGCGTCAGATACTTTAAGTAACGCGCGTATACCCTGTAGGTAATAAAAATTTCCAAAATTAACGTAATTGCCGTAATCAGCAGCAGCAAAAAGACAAACGGGACATCAACGAGCAGGCGGATGGAGGCGGCCATAGCGCCCAAGTTCGCGCCGATATTGATGGAATTGGCAACGAGCAGGAGCAGTACCGCACCGTACAGCAGCGTCTTGGAGTAGTGGCGGCGGATAACGCCCGAAAGTCCTTTGCCGGTAACAAGCCCAATACGTCCGCACATTTCTTGCATTACGGTCATAAATGGGAAAGAAAACAGTGCGGTCCACAGCTGGCCGTAGCCAAAAATAGCTCCTGTCTGCGCGTAGGTGGCAATGCCGGAAGGGTCATCGTCAGAGGCGCCGGTAATAAAGCCCGGCCCGAACAATTTAAAAAATTTGCGCAATTTCTTTTTCATAACAAAAATAGATAACTACCGAAAATGCAGTTATCTATATTATAGCAAAATAAAAGTTAGCTGGCTATGCAACCTTCAAAATTTTGTATATCACTTTTCCGCTGGGCAAATTAACCGACACCTCATCGCCGGCCGTATGCCCCATGAGTGCATCGCCAATCGGCGATTCGTTGGAAATTTTATTCTGGCCCGGGTCGACCTGATTGAAGCTCACCAGCGTAAATTCCTTTTGCGTGCCGTTAACTGACACCGTCGCTTTGGAACCCAAATCAATAACACCACCCCCCTCACCGGCGGTGACAACCGTTAATTTTTTCAGGGTATCTTCAATGTCAATAATTCTGCCCTCATTGAAAGCCTGCTCTTCTTTGGCTTCGGCATACTCGGCGTTTTCGCTCAAATCCCCCAATTCTTTGGCGCGTTCAATACGCTCGGCGATTTCGTGCCGGCGAACGTTTTTGAGATTATGCAGTTCCGCTTTTAACTGGTCAAAACCCTCCTGGGTAATGAGCTGTTCGTCGGAATTTGTGTTACGCATGTTGGATAGTAAAAAATAAATTCAGCTATGAATAATACAAATAATTTTTTGTTGCCATTTTTTGTGGTAACCTATTTGCGCTATTCGTAGCTGATTTGATATTTGCGAGATTGTGTATAACTATACTACAAAACAAAAAATCTGGCAAGAGTGGCAGACTCATGCCGCTTATGGTATACTTTAAATATGAAAAAAACAATCGCCGCCATTCTGATTGCGCTCTCCGCAACGCTTTTTCTCTCGCCGGCGCAGGCCGCCGACTTCAACCCAAACTACATCATATCCGATGCCGAGATTTTGGACTATAACGCGCTGACACTTGATGAGGTAAAAAATTTCGTTGCCAGCCAGCCGGGCACGCTTAAAAATTACGTGGTAACGGAAAAAGACGGCTTGCCGCCGGAGGTTGGCACGAGCCTGAGCGCGACTGAAGTCATCTATGACCGCGCGGTCGCTAATAAAATCAACCCGAAATTTTTATTGGTCTTAATTCAAAAAGAACAAAGCCTCCTGACTGACCAGAACCCCAAACAGAGCCAGTACGACTGGGCCGCCGGCTACGGCTGTCCGGATGGCGGCGGCTGCAATCCGCGCTGGCAGGGTTTTTACAAACAAATGAACTCCGCCGCCCTGCAGTTTTATTCCTACATTACCGAGCCGCACCTCTACAGCTTTAAAGCCGGCCAAACCTACACCTTTACCAATCCGTACGGCACCATCAGTACCGACAACGTCGTGGTCACGCCGGCAAACAATGCCACCGCCGGCCTCTATAACTACACCCCGCACGTCTACAACGGCAACTATAATTTTTGGCGGTTCTGGAATCACTACTTTTCCCGCTTCATTCCGGTTGGCTCACTCGTCCAGGCCGACGGTGAAGCCGGCGTCTGGCTTATTAAAGATGGGCTCAAACATCCGTTTTTGAGCCGCGGCGCGCTCCTGTCGCGCTATGACCCCAATAAAATTCTGCCGGTGAAAAAAACCGATCTTGACGCCTATTCCAAAGGCGCGCCCATCAGATTCCCCCAATACTCACTCGTGCGCTCCCCGCAAGGCGACATCTATCTGCTCGTTGACGACACGAAGCGCAAAATTCAAAACTTAGAAGTATTCCGCCAACTCGGCTTTAATTCAGCTGAAGTTGAACAGGCATCCAGCGAAGATTTAGCTTACTATGCGGATGCAAACCCCATCACGCTCGCCGAGTCCTACCCGACCGGCGCGCTCTTGCAGGACCCGGCAAGTGGCGGCATCTACTACGTCATTGACGGTACCAAGGCTCCGCTCATTGATGCAATATTTTTAAAAACAAAATTTAAAAATCAGCCTGTCATAAAATCCAGCGCCAATGAACTGGCATCATTTGAAAAAATTGACCCGGTCAAACTTGACGACGGCTACCTGCTCAAAGCGGCGGACAGCCCGGGCGTATTCGTCATTTCCGGCGGACGCAAGCGCGCCGTTGCCTCGGCCCAAGTCTTTGAGAAGTTAGGTTACAAGTGGGAAAACGTCCTGACCGTGAACCCGCGCGTGCTCGCGCAGTTTGACTACGGCGAGCCGCTCACTGAAGAAGCGCTGATGAGAGAATAACGTAAAATATCTAATTATTCTAATTATTCTAATTGCTCTAATTGACCTAAACTACCATTTGGACATTAAAAACATTGGGATTTATTTAGAATAATTAGAACAATTAGGTTAATTGAAAATTCTCTATGCTAGTTTTCTCCGCCATTGTCCCCCACTCACCCCTGCTCATTCCGGAGGTGGGCAAAGACAATACTGAAAAACTCAACGCCACTGTCGCGAGCCTCAAAACCCTTGAGGGATATTTGTACGCAGCCCAGCCCGATACCGTTATCGTTCTGACTGCGGCGCCGGATACGGAACAACTTTCGTTTGTCCTGAACTTCGCGCCCACCTTCCACGGCAGTTTTGCCGAGTTCGGGCATTTCAATGAAAAACCGGCCTATCGCGGCGACAACGGGCTTTCCTATCGCATCAAAGAGCGGCTGGAAACGCGTTTCCCGGTCAAACTTACTACCGTTGAAGAACTTGACTACAGCATTTTGGTCCCCTTGCATTATTTGTTGGCGCACAAAAAATCCATTAAAGTTATTCCAGTCAGCGCCGCCAACCGCGCGCCGGCCGACCAGGTAGCCTTCGGTCAGGGCGTGGCTGAAGAAATTATTGAAACGACCGAGCGCGTGGCCGTCATCGCTTCGGCGGAAACCTCGCACAAATTGAGCAAAGTTTCGCCAGCCGGCTTTGAACCCGGCGCCAAACGCTTTGACCAAAAAATCGTGAAACTCATCTCTGAAAAAAACATCGCCGAACTGCTCAAACTCCAGGCGGAAGATTTGGCAAAATACGGCATAGACGAACTCAACGCCATTTTGCTTTTTTTGGGCATACTCTCCGAACAGTGCTGCACCGCCAGCATCCTTTCGCACGAAGCCCCTTTTGGCATCGGACATTTGGTGATGGAGTTTGAACTGTAATCCTATGATGACAAATATCATAAAAACCAAACATACAATCATAAGAGGCGATTCAAGACAGATGAAAGAATTGAGCGACCGTTCAGTTCATTTGATCATTACATCGCCGCCGTATTGGCAATTAAAAGACTATGGAACAGACGACCAGATTGGATATAATGACAGCTATGAAAATTATATAAATAATCTCAATTTAGTTTGGCAAGAATGTTACCGGGTTTTAGAAAATGGCTGTCGTTTATGCATCAACATCGGCGACCAGTTTGCCCGCTCGGTCTACTACGGTCGCTATAAAGTAATCCCCATCCGGACAGAAATAATTAAATTTTGCGAAACCATCGGCTTTGATTACATGGGCGCCATTATATGGCAGAAATCAACGACCATGAACACGACGGGCGGTGCCACCATTATGGGGTCATTTCCCTACCCGCGCAACGGAATAATCAAGCTTGATTATGAATTTATTTTGCTGTTTAAAAAAAATGGCATTCCGCCAAAAATAAACCCTGAATTGAAAAATCTTTCAAAACTTACCACAGAAGAATGGAATGCCTATTTTCAGGGACATTGGAATTTTAACGGCGTCAGACAGGACGGACACATCGCCATGTTTCCAGAAGAATTGCCAAAGAGATTGATAAAAATGTTTTCGTTTGTCGGGGATACGGTGCTTGACCCATTCGTTGGCAGCGGCACGACTTCATTGGCTGCAAAAAATTTAAGCCGTAATTCCGTGGGTTATGAAATTAATCCCAAATTTATCAATGTCATAAAACAAAAATTAGCTGTCGGGTCTGACAAAATGCTTGATAATGCAAACGTAAATTTTATAGACCAGGGGAAATTAAATAACAATTATGATGATCAAATTGCTAAACTCCCTTATATTTTTAAAGACCCCATTAAACTTGATAAAAAAATAGACCCGAAAAAATTACAATTTGGCTCAAGAATTGATGAAAATACACAACCGAGAGACGATTTTTTTACCGTTAAAGAAATAATTAATCCGGAGACGTTAAAATTAAATAACGATTTAATTGTTAAATTGCTTGGCATAAAAAATAATCCGGAAAAAACGAGCGAGGCCATAAATTATCTTAGAAATAAAACAAACAAACAAAGAGTATTTTTAAGGTTTGATAATGTAAAATACGACAAGGAAAATAATTTATTGTGTTACGTATATTTACAAAATAAAACGTTTATAAACGCTCATCTCATCAAAGAAGGTTGTGTTTTTGTCAATAATGAAATGGATTATAAATACAAAGAAAAATTTATTAACCTATCTCAAAATTATGCAAAATAAAAAAAGCGCAAAATACTCTAAGGATTTTGGCAAAAAAGAAAAGGTTCTCAATTACGCTTGCCAAACATTGAAACGGAAATCAAAAAATTGAAACAATGACAGGGGGTCACGCACGCAAAAGTTTTCCCCTGGACAAATAATTCAAAATCAACTAAAAATACTAATAGCGCGCTAACGCTCTGTGAACAAAATATCCGCGTGTAAAACATTCCCATGAATTTGCCAACCATACGATTCAAAAAATTAATTAACCCTTCGCAAAAATAATAACTCTCACGAGTTATTATTTTTTTTGCGAGGCACGTAACTAACACAAAAAATATGAGCGTCGTTTCAATTGACGGGTTAGCGTGGGGTGATGAAGGCAAGGGTAAAATCATTGACTGGCTCACCCAAGATGCCGACATTGTCTTTCGCTATCAGGGCGGCAACAATGCCGGGCACTCCATTCACGTTGACGGCAAAAAGCACATTTTTCACACCATTCCCAGCTGTCTCCTGCATTCGGGCAAGGTGGGCGTCATCGGCGGCGGCGTGGTCGTTGACCCCGCGGTCGTTTTGGAAGAAATAGAGGAACTGCGGCAAAAAGGCATTACCGTAACGCCGGCGCAACTCAAAATCAGCGGCCAGGCGCACGTCATCATGCCCTGGCACAAAACCCTTGACGCGCTCAAAGACGCGGCCCGGGGCAAACAGGCCATCGGCACCACGCAAAAAGGCATCGGCCCCGTATACGAGGCCAAAGCCGGCCGCATTGGTCTGCGCCTGTGGGATATCATCTCTCCCGAAATTTTTAAAGAGCGTCTGGCAACAGCCGTACCGGCGGCCAACCGTTTACTGACCGACCTTTTCGGCGCCGCGCCGGTCAACGAGGCGGATATATTTGAAACTTACAGCGGCTACGCGCGCGCCCTCGCGCCCTTTGTCTGCGACACCACCGCGTTTCTAAACGAAGCCTTGGCACACAACCGCACGATTTTGTGCGAGGGCAACCAAGGCTTCTTGCTTGACGTTGACTGCGGCTCATATCCGTTCGTGACAGCCTCCCGCACGGTATCCGGCGGCGCGGTTACCGGCACTGGCATCCCGCCCTACGCGCTAAAAACAATCGTGGGCGTCGTCAAAGCCTTTCAGACGCGAGTCGGCGCCGGCCCCATGCCCACCGAACTGCCCGACGGCGAGGGAGAACTCGGCGACAAACTGCGCAACTCCGGACCGGCCAAAGAATTTGGCGCCACGACCGGACGTCCGCGGCGCTGCGGCTGGCTTGATTTGCCGCTGCTACGTTACGCCATTCGCACCGGCGGCGTTACCGCGCTCGCTATCACCAAACTTGACGCGCTGGGCGTATTGGATGAAATTCAGGTTTGCATGAGTTACGAAACAGCCGCTGGCGTCATGGAAACCTTCAACGGCAACGCGAATCTCTTCGCCGAAGCCAAGCCGCAGTATCAAACGCTGCCCGGTTGGAAGAGCGACATCAGCGCCATCCGCGATTTTGACGCTCTGCCGGCGGCGGCGAAAAACTATCTTGATTTCATTGAAAAACAAACCGGCGTTCCGGTGGCGCTCATCGGCGTCGGTCCCAATCGCGCCGAAATTATCGTCCGCAAAGCCGTTTTTTGATTTTGACGGCGCGAAGGTGAAGTGTTAAGATAAAGCCGCTTATATCAGCGGCTTTTATGTTTACACACGTCATTCCCCTTACCAAAATTCCCCTTAATAAACCCCAGGCATACACCTACCGCTGTGCTGAATTTCAAGGCGAAATAAAAGTAGGCCAAGTTGTGCAAATCCCTCTCTACAACCGCACGGCGGTCGGCGTCATTGCCGCGCTTTCTGAAACCGCCGAACCAAACATCGTCTACAAATCCATTGAATCCATTGCCGACCATCTGCCTTTGCTCAATGAACGCGACCTGCAACTAGCTCGTTTCACGAGCGACTATTACTACGCGCCGTTAGGAATTATTTTAAAACATGCGCTCCCGGCCATGCCCAAACGCAAAATTAAAAAAGTAGATGAGGCGCTGGAAAAAATGAATGCGGCGGTCATCACCTCATCACCCCCTCCCAACCTCCCCCTTGGCAAGGGGGAGGGGCGCGTACTCGCCATTGGCACGCTCAAGCAAAGGCAACTCTACTACGCTGAAATCATACAAACCTGCGTCCGCAAAGACAAACAAGTTCTCTTTTTGATTCCCGAGCTCACGCTCGTGCCGCAAACATTGGACTGGCTGAAACAAACCTTTCCGGATGAAGAAATTATTTTTTTGCACGGCAGCCTGTCAAAATCAAATGAACTGATTGCCTGGCGCAAAGCCCAGACCAATGCCGCCAAAATATTTTTGGGCACGCGCCGCGCCGTATTCGCCGCCTTTGCCGAACTTGGACATATCATCGTGGACGAAGAACAGGATTTAAGCTACAAGCAGTGGGACATGAATCCGCGCTTTGACGCGCGCACGGTCTGCGAAAAAAAAGCGGAAATGTACGCCTGCCCGCTCACTTTTGGCGCGGCCGCGCCCTCGGTGGCCGCCTACGCAAAACTCAAAAACAAAACCTACGCGCTCGCGGCGCTGAATAAAAATAACGTTGCCGCGCCGCTCACTGTCGTTGACATGCGCCGCGAAGCGCACCAGAGCAACTATTCGCTTTTCTCCACCCTGCTTTTGGACAGTCTGCGCGAGACTTTGCAAGCCGGCAAACAGGCGATAATTTTTGTCAATCGCCGCGGAGCCTTTAGCTTCCTGCTCTGCCGCGACTGCGGCTTTATCCCCCGCTGTCCCAACTGCAACGTCTCGCTCGTTGAATACGGCAGCAAAAAACTGGCCTGCAGCCACTGCAGTTTTAAAAGCGACTCGCCGGTTGTATGTCCGAATTGCCGCTCAACGCGCATCAGAGGCTTTGGCAGCGGCGTGGAGCGCGTGCAGGATGAAGTGGTGAAACTCTTTCCCGATACAACTGTTGCCCGTCTTGATGTTGGCACGGCTACGACACTTAAAAGCGTGCGTGAAAAATATAATGATTTTTTTAATAAAAAAATTGACATTCTGGTGGGCACGGGCATTGCCCTTCGCCTGAACGCTCCAGCGCTGGGCTTGATTGCCGCAGCCAACATTGATGCTATTTTAAACTTCCCGGACTGGCGCACGGATGAACGCTCCTGGACGCTGATTAAGCAAATGAAAGCGCGTGAAGACGTCAGCCGCTGCATTATCCAAACTTACAATCCGGAACATGCTGTTTTACAGCAGAAAAAAAATTTCTACGAGCGCGAACTCGCCAACCGCAAACGCTTCGCTTATCCGCCGTTTGTCAAAATGGTTAAATTGATTTGCAGAAGCGACGACTATAATTTCTTGCAAACTGAAGCAACGAGAGTAGCCGGCCAACTATTAAACATTCTTCCTCAAAATTCCGTCTTAGGACCGATTGAGCCTATTAACCCAAAAATTCGCAATTTTTGGCAAAAACGTATCATCTTAAAACTTGACTTTTCTTTAAAAAATGATATAGTAGAAAACGTATTAAAGAATTTGTCAAATAATTGGAGCATAGACGTAGACCCTCTGACGTAACAATATGCCAAAAACTCTAAACATAATCATCTACCCCGACAAAACGCTGCGTGTTAAATGCATAGAAATAAAAAAAGTCGACGACAAAATTCGCCGGCTTATTTCTGATATGGAGCTGACCATGAAGGAAAAAGACGGCGTGGGATTGGCCGGTCCGCAGGTGGGCCAAACCATCCGCGTCATCATCATCAACACCAAAGATGGACCCCTGGCGATGGTCAATCCCAAAATTACCAAAAAATCATGGCGCAAAGAATCGGGCGAGGAGGGCTGTTTGTCCATTCCCGACTTTTACGGTTCGGTAAAACGGCACAAAAAAATCAACGTCATCTATACAGACAAACACAACAAAAAAATAAAGCTCGCCGCCGAAGGCCTGTTCGCGCGCGTGATTCAACATGAGATTGACCATTTAAACGGCGTTTTGTTCATTGATTATTTACCGAAAAAAAATTTGAAAGATTTGCCAGAGGAATAAAAAATCCTCATCGTCAACATGGGAAAAACGAAGACAACCAGAATGCCTAAAACATACAAAATCATTTTCATCGGCACACCCGAATATTCCGTGCCTACTTTGGAAGCGCTCATCGCGGATGAGCGTTTTAAGGTTGCCGCGGTCATTACCGCGCCGGACGCGCCGGTCGGACGAAAACAAATTTTAACGCCCCCGCCGGTAAAAGTCGCGACGCAAAAATTCAATCTGCCAATTTTACAGCCGTCAAAATTATGCGGTAAAGACGTTGCAGTGCAACGTCTCTACGGTGAATTGCGCGACATCAAACCTGATGCCATCATCACCATCGCCTACGGACAAATTATTCCGCCGGAAATTTTAAATATTCCCAAATTCGGCTGTCTGAATTTACACGCTTCCCTGCTGCCCAAATACCGCGGCGCTTCGCCCATTCAAGCCGCCGTCAAAAATGGCGATGCGCAGAGCGGCGTTACACTCATGAAAATGGACGAAGGCTTGGACACCGGTCCAGTCATCGCTCAGGAAAAAATTACTATTGCCAATAACGAAACCGGCGAGAGTCTGCATGACAAATTGGCAAAGTTAAGCGCGCAAACACTGCTCAAGTATTTGCCTGATTATCTGGCAGGAAAAATCACTCTGCAGCCGCAAGATGATATAAAAGCCAGCCTTGCGCCAAAATTAACGCGCCAAAACGGGTGTATTGATTGGACAAAGCCGGCTGTTGAAATTGAACGGTTAGTGCGCGCTTACTATCCGTGGCCCGGAACGTGGAGCACGTGGGATACACATACGCTTAAAATAATTTCCGTGAGTTCGAAAATTTTAAAAAGCGCTGGCAACCAGCCCGGCAGTATTTTTAAATATAATGAAAAACTCGCCGTGCAGTGCGGCGAGAATGCGCTCGTCATTGAAACCTTACAGCTTGAGGGCAAAAAGCTAATGAGCGCCGAGGAATTTTTGCGGGGGTATGGAAATATTGTCGGCGCTACGTTGCGCGCCGTCTCCCCCACTTCTCCCACAAAATAAGTAGCGGCGCGGCAATAAAGATGGAAGAGTATGCACCCGAGGAAATGCCGATAGTTAATGCCAAAATAAAGTAGCGGATGGTTTCCCCGCCGAAAAATAGCAGGGCGAGTAGAGCCAAAACCGTCGTCAGCGTCGTATTGATGGAACGGGCAACCGTTTGGCTGATGCTCGTATCAACCGTGCCCAAAAAATCCTCGTTGGAGCGCGGCAAATTCTCCCGCACCCGGTCCAAAACAACAATCGTATCATTCACGCTGTAGCCTAAAACCGTGAGCAGAGCGGCGATGAAGGCGGAGTCTATCTCTATACCGGCGTAGCGGCCAAGCAAGGCAAAAACGCCGACCACCACCATAATGTCATGAAACAAAGCCACGATTGAGACCACGCCGTACTTCCAGGAAGCGACCGGCTTGGAGACTTTGCGGAATGCCCAGGCAACGTAGGCGATAATAACGAGCAATGCAATCAGGACCGCGTAAATCGCCCGCTCCTTCAACTCCTGCCCGATGCTGGGGCCAATAGTATCAAAACGCAACTCGTCAACGCGGGCGGCGGGCGTGGAACTCGCCGTTGTTCCCGTTGCGATTACCGTATCGCCGGTGGCGGCAGTTGAGGTGGCAACGTTTTCACTGTCTCT
>MFGL01000040.1:34569-39560 GCA_001778285.1 Candidatus Falkowbacteria bacterium RIFOXYC2_FULL_47_12 | reverse complement strand
GGCGGCGCCTGATACACCGCTTTTTTCACCGGCGTTGCCGGACGGCTCGGAGCAAGCGGCGGCAGAGCAACGTCCGCCGGCACTGACGCGTTGAACTGTTCATTGCGCCCGTTGATTTCAATTAAGCCCAATACCTGTCCTGGCATCTCCGGCTTTGCGGACGCAAACGCGTCCCGTACGAACGCGGCGGGGCTGAATTGACTGATTGATACTATAATAATGGTGATGATGAGGGTAACGACAAACATGTAATATTTCCTACTAATTACAAATTACTTACAAATATACAAATAAGATTTCTTATAACTAAATATTCCTCTAAATAAGTACTTAATTTTCAGTATTCGTATATTTGTAAGTAATTAGTAATTTGTAGGGTCTAAAAATTTATCAATATCCTCATTATGCCGCAACTTCTCGTAATCCGGCAATTCTTTCGCGGAAGAAACGCCCAGATGCTTTAGAAATTCCAAACTCACGCTGTAGTAATCTTCACGTTTTTTAGGGTCGCGCCGCGCCTCAACCAAGCCGCGCAAAAGCAAATTGCGCAAAATCAGCGAACAGTTGACCCCGCGGATGCGCTCCAATTCCAGCTTTGCGACCGGACCGCGGTAGGCGATGATAGAGAGCGTTTCAACCGAAGGTTTGGTCAATTCCCCCTGCATTTCTTCTTTGGCAAACGCTTGCGTCAGCTCACTCAACTCCGGCGCGGAGGCAAGTTGCGCTTTGTCTGCGGCAACGACAACCCGCAGTCCCCGCCCTTCTTTTTGGTAGAGCGCGGCCAATTCTTCCGCGGTTTTTTTCACCTCGGCTGTTTTTACGCCGCCAATTGTTTCAGCCAATTTTTTGTACGTCAGCGGCCGGCCGGCGATGAAAAGTAATGACTCAATTTGTTGCGCTAAATTCATAAAAATATAAGCTAAATCTACAAAAAATATTTTTGTCATTCCGACGACCCCGCGCCTCGCAAGGCAAGGGGGAGGAGGAATCTATAATGGGTTATAAAATAATGCTTTATTCGCTTATTATAGATTTCTCTCTCCGCGTCTGCCTGTGGGCAGTCGCTCCGTTCGAAATGACAAAACGGGCTATTTCGTAATTCAAAATAATATTTTAAATTCGTCCAATGGTAATGTCGCTGAATAGCGTCCTCTGCTCAGCGCTAACACCGCGCTGTTTGACAAGTTCCAAAAGCGCGATGAAGCTGACAATGACATCAATGCGCGTGGTATTTTTCTCTATAAATTTATAAAAACTCAACTGTTCAAATTTCTGCAGCGCCTGCTTGATGTCGGCGATGCGCTCTTCAATGCTGACTGCTTTGACAATGCTCTCTTCGGCCAAAATCGGCGCCGGACGCAACCGCTCAGCAATTTCAACAAAATTTGCCTGCAAAACTCCCAGACTGACATTGGGCGGCGGATAGAACAAATGCTCGTCTTCGGAAAGCTTGAGCATATCGCGGCTGTGCATGACTGCGCCGCGGTTAAACAATTCTTCAATGCGTTTGGCGGCCTCCACGAAGTCTTTGTAGATTTTCAATTGCTGGGCAAAATCCTGAATTTCTTCCTCATCGTCATCGCGCACGAGATACGGCAAAAGCGTCTTTGATTTTATCAGGAGCAGGCGCGCGGCAATGACCAAAAAATCCGCCACCTCATCGGGGTCAATGGCGGCATTTTGTTCAATATAGACAATGTACTGGTCGGCTACTTTTGCCAGGGAAATTTCGGTAATGTCTAATTTCTCCTCTTCAATCATCTTTAGCAGCAAATCCAGCGGCCCGCTGAATTGTTCAAGGGTAATGTTCATGAACGACAGCTAATAGCTAATAGTAAATAGCTACTAGGAATTAAAACAACAGCTTAGCCGTGTAAAAAGAATTCCTATTTACTATCAGCTGTCAGCTATTTCCTCGTAATTAATAGTACTTCCTAAAATTTTCAACACTTTGAATAATGCCGCAGAGTAATTTATATCCCTCAAAACTGATGACTTTTACTGCATCAAACTCCGCTTGCGTGATATAGTCCAAATCCCTGGCAATGATGAGTTGGTTTTGTACTTCAGCTGCCGAACCGCGTGCCATAATGTAAAATCGTGCCTTATCTTTGTAGTGAAACCTGCCAAACCCTTCGGCTATATTTGAGGTGATGGAAACTACCGCCCGTCTGATTTGTGCGGTCAACCCGAAGAGTTCGTCTTTGGGAAAACACTTCGTAAGTTTGTATACGGAAAGAACGAGCTCATGATTTTTCTTCCAAACATTCAAATGAGTAAAGTGCTGTATTTGGTTGGCCATGCTGTTAATCGATAAATTATGTTTTTGAATTCCTGTCAGCTATTTACTATTAGCTATTTACTCTTTCTTTGCTTTGCCTTCTTCTTCACCCCAAACGTCCCCATACTCGCACTCTCTAAACCGAGGTAGTCCTTCACCGCCATCTGCACCGAGTGGTTGAAGCCGCCGGAGGAAAAAATCGCCTTTTTGGATTTGGCAAGGGCTTTGTCAACAATCACCGGCAATTTGTAGGCCTGGCCAAACGCGCTCACGGTTTCGTTTTTTAATTTTAATAATTCCTGCACGATTTTTTCTCCCGGAATTTTTACGACTTTCACGTCTTTGCCTTTGAGCTTGGCGATGTTTTTGCCTAATTTGCTAAAGTCAACGTTGTGGTCGGCCGGCAAAATGGCCACGTAGTAATCTTTGTCCGCCTTGACCAAAAGCGACTTGGCGATTTCGGAGAGCTTTTTGCCCATGGTTTGCGCCGCGTCGTATGCGGTATAAACTGTTTTGTGCTCAATGAGTTCATGCGGCACACCGGCTTTTTCTAAGTAGGCGATGACTTTCTTAGGTAACTTTGGGGATTTAGATTGTTTTTTTGTTTTGTTGTTTTTTTGTTTTTTTACTAATGTTTTCATAGCCATAGATAGAAACTAAGTGACTAATTAACTAAGTGATTACGTAACTACATTATACTTCATTTTCCCAAACCCCGCAAAAACCCCTTTATTTTTTATCCACAGAGGCTCACTTTGTTGACATTTTATAGCCACTGATATATTATACCCACATCCAATTCCCATCCTCCTGTTTCTTGGGAGGAGAAAGGAGGGGTTATTGTGAAAAACAACAATAACAATAACAATTCCGCATAACAGAGGCCGCACGGACAGTTCGATTGGAATCGTGCGGTCGTCACTGGAAGCCATTTTGGGCCTACGGGAGGTGGCCCAATTATGGAAATTGTTTTTAAAGGGTACGCATACCCTAAAAATGCGTAACGTAAAATAAAAAGTTCTTTATTTAAAATCACGCGAGCGGGGGACATCCTTATATGTCCCCTTTTTTATTTTCTTGACAAAAATATTGACACCTCTAGAAATTTTAGATATGATATTAGCAAATCAATCATCTGTCACCGCATCAAAACCTTGCGAATAAGAGGAGATTCGCGAAGTATCAAAGGTGATAGGTCGATCTTTCACGAGTGCCAAGCAAGGAGTCGTCTTATGGATCCGAAGCGCATTAACCACATGGACAACCTTTCGATTTCGACCCAAGCGAACTTCGCTAGTACCGCGACAAATGCGGCAAACGGCGGCAACACCTTCAAAGGAAATGTGAACCTCAACTCCTAAGCAACGTTTAGCCCGCACGACCTTAAGGTCGTGCGCGAAGGAGACAACGAGAGTTCGTAGGCACTAGTTGTGTCAAAGCGGGAAAGCATTGAATTTCTCTTAACGAAGAGCACCGCTTTCCCGCTCTTCTATTTTTAAAACCAAAAAAGACGCACCTTTCAGAGCGTCTTTTGTGTTTTTATGGCCTGTGCTCCAATACTCCGAACTACCGCACCGGTATTGCTTTGACGCCGCTGTCATCCAGCACGGTCCGCTCAAAGCACTGACGTCCGGCCTCATGTTCGTAGTTGCCGTACGGATATGTGTACGACGGGTAGCCGCCTTCCGCCTCGCTCAACGACGCGCGCAAAAAGTCCGTGCAGAGCTGGTATTTTTTCTTCTCCAAAATTTTATAGTCAAAATTCTGCTTGGTGGAAGGATTCTGCGCATCAAGTTTGGTCGTAAAGCCGACCTCTTGCGAGAGCACATCCAAGTTTTCCGGCAAAATGCCGCTTTGGGCAAAATAACTCTGAATGGCGTTTTCGGTTGTGTTGAGACGGTTAATGGTTTCCTGGTCAATGCGCAGCTGCCGCGCCTGCGCGGGCGATTCTACGAAGAATATACCGGCGATAAAAATCGCCAAAGCAACGATGATTGTCCCATACAAATACGAGCGCGCGAAGACATTTTTTGTGCCGCTCACCTGCTCGCGCCGGATGTCAATGAGGTAGTAGGAAAAAATCGCGCCGGAAATCGCGAGCACCGTCAAGGCTTTTAAAATAAACTTCAACGTCAGCTCGCCGTTGAAAAAATTATTAATCACGGCAATGGCCCAGCCGAGCATGACAAATGAAACCACAAGCAAAATAAAATACGTCAGCCACTTGCGAATGCCCGAGTCTGCTTGCAACTTGCCGCTCAATAAATTTTTATTTATCTGCCAGACGCTGATGAGATATATCGGCGCGGCTACCAGCATGGCCGAGAGCGCGAAACGCAGGGCGGAAATGTCATAGCGCATGCCGTAATTTTCCACAATATCGGCAATGTTTTTATTAATAACCTGAAACAGCGCCATGCCGCCGGCAATGGCGAAAAAACCCAATGCGACTAATGAGAGCAGATACAGAAACGTAAATTTTGCGGAGTTGTTTTGAGACATATCTGATGTAGGTTAAATATTTGATTAAGTTAAAAGTTTATACGGATATTATACTATGAAAAACATAAAGTGTAAATAATGCCGCGTTCACTCGCGTCAAAAAGCAATGCTCTTCGGTGTCCGCGGGAACGGAATCACGTCGCGGATGTTCTGCATGCCGGACAGATACATTATAGCCCGCTCAAACCCCAAGCCAAAACCCGCGTGC
>MFGL01000040.1:29576-34491 GCA_001778285.1 Candidatus Falkowbacteria bacterium RIFOXYC2_FULL_47_12 | reverse complement strand
GTGAGTAAATCCAGCCGCTCTTCGCGCTGGCTGCCGCCAATGATTTCCCCAACGCCGGGCACGAGCAAATCCATCGCGGCAACGGTTTTACCGTCATCGTTTTGACGCATGTAAAACGCCTTGATGTCTTTGGGATAATTTGTGACAAACACCGGTTTTTTATAAACTTCTTCAGATAAGTAACGCTCGTGCTCGGTCTGCAGGTCAATGCCCCAGGCAACGGGATAGTCAAATTTCTTTTTTGCTTTTTTTAAAATTTCAACCGCCTCGGTATAGGTTACATGCCCGAAAACGGTGTCTTTAACAGTTGTCAGGCGCGCGAGTAAACTCGTATCAATAAATTTATTGAAAAATTCCATTTCCTCGGGCAGATTTTTCAAAACATAATTAATTAAATACTTGAGCATGTCTTCAGCCAATTTCATGTTATCCGCGAGTTCGGCAAAGGCGATTTCGGGCTCAATCATCCAAAACTCGGCCGCATGGCGCGCCGTGTTAGAGTTTTCTGCGCGAAAGGTGGGGCCGAATGTGTAGATGTTTTTAAAAGCCAAGGCAAACGCCTCGCCCTCAAGCTGGCCGCTCACGGTTAAACCCGCTTCTTTGCCAAAAAAATCTTGGGAAAAATCAACCGCGTTGTTTTTTTGTCTGGGAACGTTTGCCAAATCAAGCGTCGTAACTTTAAACATCTCGCCCGCGCCCTCGCAGTCGTTCGCGGTGATAACGGGCGTCTGCACGTAGACAAAGCCGCGCTCCTGAAAGAACTGATGAATGGCAAAACTTAATGCCGAGCGCAGGCGAAAGACCGCCTGAAAAGTATTAGCGCGCGGCCGCAGATGCCCAATCGTGCGCAAAAATTCAAACGAATGCTTTTTTTTCTGCAAGGAATAATCCCCCGCCACTTCTCCCAGCACCGTGATTTTTTCAGCCTTGATTTCAAATGGCTGGCCGGCCGCTGGCGATGCAACAACCATACCGAAGACTTCCAGGGCGGTTCCCAAAGCGACTTTACTTATGTCTGCAAAATTTTTCAGCTTTTCGTCAAAAACAACCTGCACACGTTTAAAAAACGTGCCGTCGCTTAATTCAATGAAGCTGGTCGCGCCGCTGGAGCGCGTGGTTCGCACCCAGCCGTTGACGATGATTTTTTTATTGAGGAATTTGTTTGTTTCGCGGTAAAGTTGTTTGACTGTGGTTTGCATAAAAGTTACTCCGTTTTGATATGTAATTCTTTGAGCTGTTTATCATCAACCTCGCTCGGCGCGCCCAGCATCACGTCGCGGCCGGAGCTGTCTTTGGGAAAGGCATAAATGTCGCGAATGGAATTCCACTCGTTCAAAACCATCAGGAGCCGGTCAATGCCGGGCGCGTTGCCGCCGTGCGGCGGCGCGCCGTACTCAAAGGCGCGAATCATGTGCCCGAATTTTTTGTCCACTTGTTCTTTAGTATAACCGGCGATTTCAAACGCTTTATACATAATGCGCGGGTCGTGGTTGCGGATGGCGCCCGAAGTGATTTCAAAACCGTTCAAAACGAAGTCGTACTGGTAGGCCAAAATCTCCAGCGGATTTTTCGTTTCTAGCGCTTCCAGTCCGCCCTGCGGCATGGAAAACGGGTTGTGGCCAAAGTCAATTCTGCCCTCTTCCACTTCGGAATAGTCATACATGGGAAAATCAGTCACCCACAGCCAGGCCGCTTTTTTATTATCTTTTAGGCCCAGCCGTGAACCGCACTCGCTGCGCACCGCACCCAAACTTGCGCAGGCCGTTCGCCACTCGCCGGCCGTAAAAAATACGATGCCGCCGGCTTTGGCTTTAATTTCTTTCAGTAACGCCTTCACGACGTCCGGCTGCAAAAATTTTAAAATCGGCGACTTTGGCTCTTTGTCCACGATAATGTAAGCCAAACCGGCCGCGCCCTTGCTCTTGGCGACTTCAGTTAGTTCATCAATGTCCTTGCGGCTGAATTTTGCCCCGCCGGAAACGTTGAGCGCCTGCACCACGCCGCCGGCAGAAATTGCCTTGTCAAAAACACTGAAACCGCAATTTTTAACTAAATCAGTTACCGGTTTCATTTCCATCGCAAAACGCAAGTCCGGTTTGTCCGAACCGTATTTTTCCATCGCCTCGCGCCAGGAAATTTTGGGAAACGGCTTGAACATAACTTTTTTGTCCGAAAATTTTTCGGTCAGCTCAATCATCAGCGGCTCCATGATTTTGAAAATATCTTCCTGCGTTACAAAGCTCATCTCCATATCCAGCTGATAAAATTCGCCGTAGTGGCGATCCATGCGCGGGTCTTCGTCGCGAAAACAGGGCGCGATTTGGAAATAACGGTCTAAGCCGGCAACCATCAAGAGCTGCTTAAACTGCTGGGGCGCCTGCGGCAGGGCATAGAATTTCCCCGGGTACAGGCGCGAAGGCACGAGCCAGTCGCGCGCGCCCTCCGGCGAAGAGTTGGCCAAAATCGGCGTCTGCACCTCAATGAAATTTTCCTTGTGGAAATAATCGCGCATGTGGCGTATTACCTCGTCGCGGATGCGCAGCATTTCCTGTAGTTTGGGCCGGCGCAGGTCAATGAAGCGGTACTGCAAACGCAATTGCTCATTAGCTTCGCTTTGTTTTTCTTCGTCAATCTGAAACGGCGGCGTTTTTGACTCGCTTAGGGTTTTGGCTTGCGTGGCTACAATTTCAATTTCTCCGGTCGGCATTTTTTCGTTCATCATTTCTTTCGGCCTTAACGCCACTTCGCCGCTCACACTTACGACCCATTCACTTCGCCAGGCGTCCGCCGCCTCATAGGCTGATTTATTTTTATTCGGGTCAAAGGTGACTTGCGTCAGGCCGTAGCGGTCGCGCAGGTCAATAAATAATAAACCGCCATGATTGCGCCGCCGGTGCACCCAGCCGCAGAGCGTTACTTTTTTGCCTTTATTTTTGGCGGTTAATTCACCGCAAGTGTTGGTACGTAGCATATTTGGTATCTTAAATAAAAAAATTCGTCTTTGGATATTAAAAAATTTAATACCTAAGGACGAATTTTGTTAATTCGCGGTGCCACCTTAGTTTTCTGCTCTACCGGCCGGCAAAGCAGAACGCTTCATTGATAGCTGTAACGGGCTTACCCGGAACGCCTCTCCCGGTGTCAGACGGGGTGCTAACGGCTTTGCTTATTGTTTAAATTTTTCGCTTGATTATTTTGTATATATCTTTACGGTGTCCGGCTAACAGAGGCTGTATCTCGTCAACGCTGTTAAATCGAAATACAACACGCCAATCTCTCGTTATTCTGAATGAATAAAAACCTGTCAATACATCTGACAACGGCTTCGTATGTAACGTTGGATAATAGCAATTTTGCGACAACGTTAGTAATAAATCCGCTAACTTGCGTTGTTGCGCTCCCGGCAACTTCTTCGCTGATTTTAAAAAATCTTTCCCAAAAACTACTGATGCCATACTCAATCTTTTAGCATTCGCAAAAAAGTTGCTTTATCCTTAAAATTGGCAATTGGTTTATCCTTGCTCGCCTTTAATACTCTTTTTACAAAATGCGGGTTATAACTGCCTTCCGTATCTTTTCCAATCCAACCAATGACGACCGAACGCAATGTTCTAATCTCCTGCAGTAAATTATTCACTTGGTTTTTTGTTGCGACTTGAGTATTGTACATACATTTGAGCTTATTCTTTATTATCCTACACTATAAATAAAAAATTGAAATCAGTCAAATAGGTAATGTTTGTACCTGTCCATGGTCCGGCTGAAATTTTGCGCCAGCTCCGGCTCAACCGGCAAACGCAAAATTTCTTCAAAGGCCATGCCCAAAAGCATGCGCATAAAATGAGCTGATTTTGGCGATATTTTTTGGTCTCCCACGAGCAAACTCTCAAAGCGCGGCTGGTAGCCCAGCGCCGAAACTAATTTTAAAATAAACGTCGAGGCCAGCAATTGCAAAGTATCGCCGGGCAATTTTGCCGCGGATGAATCCAAAACATCTAAAAATTTTTTCAGCATGAAAAAAATCCGCTCGTCCGGAGAATGCTCTTTCGTTGCTGTATGGACGATTTTTGCGATGCCGGCGGCAACAATGGCGATCCCGTAATCAGATTTTATCCCGCGATAGCTTGCGCCGCTCACGCAGCTGCCGACGTAGTCATACTGCCGGCCGGAAATAATCATTACCTCACAGGCGTTCAGCGGCTCAACGTGCGCGGCGAGTTTTGAAGAGAGTTTGCTCGTGCCGCGCGCGACTAGCATGGCTTTGCCAAAATCCCGCGTGTAGAAAAAGACGCGGGAATCGCTTTCATTATAAGCCTCCCGCTGTAAAACTATTGCTTGAGTTTTGTGGGTCACCTCCATAGTAACTTAGCTTCTGTCCAAATATCCCTGCAAAATTGATACCGCCGCTATCTCATCGCGGCTGGCTTGCGCTTTTTTATTTCCCGCTAAAGAATCCGCGTACTTGGAAGACAGACGCTCATCCTCTAAAATAATTCCTGTGCCGGGCAAAGCGGCTTTTAACGCGGCTAAAAAATTTTGAAAATTTTCCGGCAGGGCATGTTTATTGCTTGCCAACGAATACGGCGCGCCCAGCACAACGGCGTCAATTTCTTCTTCTTTGACCGCTTCAACAACGCCGTTGATATCAGCAACCGTACCAAAAACAACGGCAGTTTTTGTTTCACTGTCGCCGATCGCTAAGCCGATACGCTTTGTGCCGTAATCAACTCCTAAATATCTTTTCATAAACCTTCCTCTGTTGAAGTGATTACTATATTTCCTCCTTCAACGATAGCGACCGTATGTTCAAAATGCGCCGCGAGCTGGCCGTCAACGGTCGCCAGCGCGAAATGATCGGCGCCGGTTCTGATATGCCAATCGCCGAGCGTGAGCATGGGTTCAATGGCAATGACCA
>MFGL01000040.1:9894-29501 GCA_001778285.1 Candidatus Falkowbacteria bacterium RIFOXYC2_FULL_47_12 | reverse complement strand
CCTCTTTTTCCCCGCTGTCAAAATTGGGCACCTGCGGCTCCTCATGCACGGCGTAGCCGACGCCGTGGCCGACAAGCTCGCGCACCACGCCGAAATGATTGCTCTCGGCGTTTATCTGAATGGCGCGCGCGATGTCGCGCAGGGTGTTGTCCGGCTTGGCCTGCCGAATACCGAGCTGTAAGCATTCCTGCGTGACGGCTAAAAGTTTCTGCGCGGCCGCGCTGATTTCACCCACGCCAACGGTAACCGCCGTATCAGTATAGAAGTCTTTGTACTTCATGCCGATATCCAAACCGACGATGTCGCCGTCCTGCAAAAATTTTCCCGGCACGGCCGCGCCGTGCACCACATCCTCGTTCACCGATACGCACAGCGCGCTGGGGAAACCTTTGTCGCTTTTGCGGATTTTGTAGCCTTTGAACGCCGGCTGACCATGCGCTTCTTTGATGCGGCGCAATGCCTCAGCTTCCAAATCAGCCGTGTTGGCTCCGGGCACAGCCATATGGCCCAGCGCCTCCAAAATCGTACCCAAAATTAACCCGCCCTCCCGCAGCGTTTCTATTTCTTTTTGTGTCTTTAGTTTTATCATAATACTAATGCCCGTTCTATATCTCCAGCCACTCTTTCAATACTCTGCTCGCCGTTCACGCGAATAACTTTGTTTTTATAGTATAAAAAAAGCGGCTCGGTTTGCTGATGATATTTTTTCAGCCGTTTTTCTATGGCCTCGGCCGTATCGTCGGCACGCTGGATGAGCCGGCGCTCAATTTCTTTTGGGGGTTTCGGCACGGTGTAGAGATTGTAAATGGCGCCGGTTATGCTATCCTGCCGGCGATTCGTCAGGCGCTTGAGCGATTCCGCATCGGAAATTTCCAACACAATGACGACGTCAACATTCATAAAATCATCCAGCAGCTGCGCCTGCGTGAGCGTGCGCGGATAGCCATCCAAAATAAATCCGGCCTTACAATCGTTTTGCGAAATGCGCTCTTTGAGCAGGTTAAACGTCAGCTCGTCAGACACGAGCTCGCCTTTATTTAAAATACCTTCAACCTGTTTACCCAGTTCCGCGCGGCTGGCGATGGCCGCGCGAAACAAATCACCGGTTGAAATGTGCGGGATATGGAGTTGGGCGGTTAAAATTTTTGCCTGTGTGCCCTTGCCCGAACCCTGCGGGCCAAACAAACAAATAATTCGTTTAGTCATATTATTTCTTCATATTACTGCCTGCCGTCCGAAACCCGCTACCGCTCTGCTGTTCGCCGATTCCTAAAGCTGAAGAAGCGCTGTCCAAAGCGCTGGTGCGTGCTCCTTTTGCCTGCTCCAGACGGCTGCCCAGGCCGATACTGCTGTTTTTCGGACGGCTGCCAATCATGCCCGGCCGCTGATTTATATCTGACTCCTCGTAACGTCCGGTTTGAGGATTCCACGAACCGGCTTTGGCGCGGCGATAAAACGGCAATGGCTTTCTTTCCTCCCGCCGCCGGCCAAACACTTTACCAAAAATATCCTGCCGGTGTTGCGTTATGACAGCTGAAGCCGCAGTTATGTTTGGCTGAAGCGTTTCCGCAATTTTTTTGCGCTGACGCCACTGGCTCGGCGCGGTTTCTTTTTTTATCGCTTCGGTCAGCGCAGTCACCGTTTGGTATTTTTTTGCTTTTTCAGCCAAATAATCGCGAAACTTCGCGCCGGCAAGCTTCTCGCCGCTTTCCAATTGAACCGTGCCGACTTTTTTTAATACGCCGCTACGGTGCAATTTTTCTATATCCGCGCGGGTAATTTTTTTTAACGCCATACTGTTAATTTTTATCCTCTATACACCAAAAATGCGACATAGAGTATGTATAATAACAAAAACCCGTAGCCTTCCCACTTCTGCAATACATTCCGCTTGCCGACGTAAATTGCTACCAGAAGCAAAATCGTTACCGCCGTCAAAACCAAAATATCAGAGTTTAAAGCTGGAGAAAATTCTATCGGCCGGATAAAAGCGCTCACGCCTAAAATCCAAAAGATGTTAAAAATGTTGGAGCCGACCACATTGCCGATGGCAATGTCCGGCTGTCTTTTGTACGCGGCCACGGCTGACGTAGCCAGTTCCGGCAATGACGTGCCGACCGCCACGAGCGTCAAGCCGATGAGCGCTTCACTCAAGCCGAAGTTGTGCGCGATGGCAACGCCGCCGTCAACCACCCATTTCGCGCCCACCATCAGACCTACCAAACCGCCGGCCACCATCAGCCAAGCAAGCCACGCGTTGTACGCTTTGATTTCCACGCCGCCGGATTTTCCCTCCCGCATGATGCCAACCGTGTAGTACATGAACACGATGAAAAATCCCAGCAATACCAGACCCTCGCTGCGGCTCAAAACATTAAAATTATAACCGTCAATCAGGCCATCATTGACTAACAATCCTAACACCACTACGGCCAGCAAACTAAATGGGATTTCTTTGCGCGTCGTGTTTAAATGCACGTTCAGCGGATAAATAATGGCGGCGATTCCCAAAATAAACAAAATATTGATGATGTTACTGCCGACGATGTTGCCGATGGCGATGTCGGCATTGCCTTTAACGCTCGCGATGATGTTCACGAAGAGTTCCGGCGCCGAGGTGCCGAAAGCGACAATGGTTAAGCCGATGAAAAGCGAGGACAGGCCCAGCCGCTTGCCCACGGCTGACGCGCCCTCCACAAGGTAGCCCGCGCCTTTGATTAAAAGCGCGAAACCGATGACGAAGAGAATGTAGGTCAACATGTTTTTATGCTACCACAAAAGCCTGTTTTTTGCGAATGTTTGTCGGGCTGCCGGGAATCGAACCCGGACTACAAGACCCCCAGCCTTGTGTACTACCACTATACCACAGCCCGCAAATAACTATTGTATTCTTACCATAATACGAAAAATAAAAAAAGAGGCCGGATGCTACACACAGCACCCGGCTAACGAACGCGCAAATTTTTACCATTTTGAGAGCAACGAAACGCTTTTGAATTTTCGTCTGCGCTCAAGATGATAAAAAAGTGAGCGGAGTCCGTACGACACGCGAATGTGTGTACGGACTCCGCAATAATTACGCTACTTGCTCATCTGGTAGCTCTTGGGAGCAATTCACTGCTTCTATCAAAGCTCCCAAGAAAGCCAACCCAAATAAACAGTCTTTTTTTACTCCCTCAAAAAATTGACTGTCTATACGTACGGTCAACTCAACAAAAAAATCATCTTCTTGCTTCTTAGTTGAGAGGTCAATCAACTTTAACCTCAGTCCTGAAGCAACTTCAATCGCTTCAAGACAAGCAGGTAGTATGCTGTAGCGATGAACAGAAATCACACCATCAAAATCTGTGCTTTTGCTGATTGTTACTGTCCTTACTACCGTCTCTCTATTTACTGCTACAATTTTAAATGTGAGAAGGGCATATTTTTCTTTCCTCACATCTTGAAAATCAAACAATAATAACTTCATAATGTGGCATCCTCTCTTCTTAAAAACGTTGTAAAGAGCGAAGCTCCTTTATTTTAGGACAATTTTTGCCCTATTATGGACTTCTACTTAAAAAAAGTAAAAGGCGCAAATAGACCAAAAAACAAACTGACTCCCGCCTGTTCGGCGGAAGTCAGAGTGTTTTCCCTAATGATGTTTTATTTATTTTTGTGATAAAACATCACCAAGAACTGCACTTTCCGCCAGGCGAAAGCCATAAAAGTAAAAGCTAAACCAAAATGCAATTTTTGTTAATGTCTTATGCATATGTGGATATCTTAACAAATAACTAAAAAAAATGCAAGTAGTTTGTCCACAAACCACTACGAATTACGAATATTTACGAATATACGAATACTAAACGAAATGAAAAGGGGGTGAAAATAAATTACATTGTCTTTCCCACCCCCCCATGAATAACCTAAAATTATACTTCGGTCGGTTTAACCTGACCGTTTTCAAAACAACAATGGTTAATGGCGTTAATGAACGCCTTGATGCTGGCGCGAATGACGTCGGTATCCGCTCCGCGTCCGATGGCTTCGCGGCCGCCTGCGCTGATAGTGATGTTCACCGAGGCGAGCGCATCGGTCCCCCGCGTTACGGCACCGACGTGGTAATCCACCAGAACGGCGTCTTCCATGTTCGTCAGATTCTTGATGACGGAAAAGGCCGCATCCAAGGCGCCGTCGCCGGTTCCGCTGCCTTCCAGAATGTCGCCGTCAACGCGGAGGCGGATGGAGGCCGAGGGCTTTTTATCCTGGCCAATCCTGATGAAAATGTCTTCGAGGTTGTAACGGGCGTAGTCGGAAGCGCGGGATTGTTCGTCGACGATGACTAGCAAATCTTCGTCGAAAATGATTTTCTTCAAATCCGCCAAATTCTTGAACGCCGCAAAGGCTTTTTCCAGCGCCGCGTCGTCGAGAGCGAAGCCCAACTCCTTCATGCGGGAGACGAAGGCGTGGCGGCCCGAATGTTTGCCCAGAACCATAGAATTGCCGCTCCGGCCTACCGACTGCGGCGACATGATTTCGTAGGTGGTGCGCTCCTTGAGAACGCCGTCCTGATGGATGCCCGCCTCGTGGGCGAAGGCGTTGGCGCCGACAATGGCCTTGTTGGGTTGGACGGATATGCCGGTGAATCGCGTCAACAGTCGGCTGGCGGGATAAATCTGCTCCGTGTTGACGTCCGTATGGAACGGGAAGAAGTTGCGGCGCGTTTTGATGTTCATCACGACTTCTTCCAACGAAGCATTGCCCGCCCGTTCGCCAATGCCGTTGATGGTGCATTCAATTTGGCGGGCGCCCATGCGCGCGGCGGCCAGCGAGTTGGCTACGGCCAATCCCAAGTCGTTATGGCAATGCACGCTGATGATCGCCTGGCCGACATTGGGAACTTTTTCGAAAATATATTCGATCAAAGCGCCGTATTCCCAGGGATTGGAATAGCCGACAGTGTCGGGAATATTGACCGTCGTCGCGCCCGCGTCGATGACGGCCTCCACGACTTCGCAGATGTAATCCCGCCCGGTGCGCGCGGCGTCTTCGGTGGAAAATTCCACGTTATCCGTATATTGCTTAGCGCGCTTGACGGCGTTGACGGCGATCTCGCGAACTTCCTGCTGGGTTTTCTTCAGTTTCTTTTCTACGTGAATGGGGCTGGTGGCGATGAACGTATGAATGCGGGGATTCTTGGAATGCTGCACCGCTTCCCAGCAACGGTCAATGTCCTTGTCCATGGCGCGGGCCAAGCCGCAGATTTGGGGGCCGTCCACTTGTTGGGCAATGGCTTTGACGGATTCGAAATCTCCGGGGGAGGAGATGGGGAATCCCGCTTCAATCACGTCAACACCGAGACGTTTCAATTGAAACGCGAATTCCAACTTTTCCTGCAAATTCATGCTGAAACCGGGCGATTGCTCGCCATCCCGCAACGTCGTGTCAAAAATTATGATTTTGTCGCTCATGATAATGTTTTCCTCTCTATAGTAATATTCAGCCAATAATGACTGATAGCAACCTGCCGACCCCATCCTCACCTTCCCCTTGGTAAGGGGAAGGAGCGCGACAAACTCCTGTCAGCCATTATGAGCATTATTGTAAAGAACGACTAAAAAACCACCCGTTTGGGTGGCTCGAAAATTTTAACCTTTTATGTTTACAGTCCGAAGCTTTAGCGTAGGACTGCCTTATTCAAGCCACCCAAAAACCTCAAGCCGAGGAGGCTGAGGAGCAAACCGAGCAGGAGACTCAAATTGGTTTGAATGGCTTTGTTAGTATTCATCTTGTTGTAAGTATAATAAAACAAAAAATTTTGTCAAATTCAGCTTACGGCACGCTGTTCTTGCAATAATTTTACCTGCTGTTCCAATGCGACGTATTTCTGCTTTAAAATTTCAACCTCATTACTAACAGCTGTCACATCCTCCGTTTCCATCCTCGTTAGTTTGTCAATTTTATCCTCAATACGCACTAATTTATTATGAAAACTATCCATTTCAGTCTTAATAGACGATATTGACTGCTTCATCATAATAATATCATGCTTTAAAAAAGCCATATCATCCTTAAGAGGAGCAATGTGCGTTCTCACAATGTCTTCTATCATTTTTAAATCTTGTTGATCTAACATAGTATAGTAAAAATTTCAGATATTAGATAGTATAGCACCCCTTTTGCCAAGACACAAATGCTTCTTTGGAAAATAAAAAAGGAAGCGAACGCATGCCTAAACGGCAACGTATGCTTCCTTAGTCGTCCAGTAACGACCCGTAATTATGTCCCTGCTTGCCGCCAAAAATGTATTAGTCTTTTTTGTCCTCGCTCCCCTGCTCTTTGGTGATAAAAAATTTGGCTAAAATAACCGCCAGGGCCGTGATGAGCGTACCGATGAGAACAATGGGTTTGTTGATAAATTGAATGGCTTTTTTCATACACAAGTTAGTATACACCGTATAAACTATTCATTCAACATGGCCTGCTTTTTCTCCCAATTCTTGTCGTAAATCACCTCATCGTAGGGCATAGTATAGGCATGCAATTCGCCCGGGTCAAACCAAATTTCAATTTCGTGCTTGGCTTCTTCGGGCGTGCCGGAGGCATGAATTAAGTTGCGAATGGCGCGGTCATCAATATCGCTCATGTGATAGGAATCAAGGGCGTAGTCGCCGCGGATAGTACCCGGCGCCGCCGAGAGCGGATCGGTTGAGCCGACTAGTTTGCGTACGACTTCAACGCTATGCGCGCCCTGCAGAACAATCGCTACCACCGGGCCGGCCGCGAGCATGGAGAGCAAATTCTCCTGCACATGCTGACCGATTTCCAGCGGAGTTTTGTCAACTTTGATGCCTTTTTTCTCATAGCCTTTCAGAGCTTTTTGGCCGACATCTTCTAGCCATTTCGTATTGGCCGGGTCGTAGTGCCGGTTCACTAATTCCTTGTCCGGCCAGACCATCTTCATGGCTTTTATTTTTAAGCCAATGCGTTCAAAGCGTGTGATGATTTCACCCACTAGTCCGCGCTGGACGCCGTCGCCTTTGATTATAACCAATGTTTGTTCTTCTTTGAAATGGACCATAGAAAAGTATTATAAATATGTTTTAATTTTTTCGCTGACCTGCCGGGGCGTGTAGTCGGTTTTTACCAAATAATCGCTTGCGCCCAGTTGCTCGCCGCGCTCTTTGTCCTCATCCTGACCCAAATTCGTGAGCAATACAACCGGAATTTCTTTGGTTGCCTCGTCGTTTTTGAGCTCTTTGAGCATAGAAAAACCGTCCATTTTGGGCATGATAATATCAAGCAAAATAACGCCCGGATGCGTTTCACGGGCAAGGATTAAGCCCTGTTCGCCGTTTTCAGCCACGCTCACCGTGTAGCCTTCGTTTTGCAGACTCACGGAGTACATCGTGGCAATGGTCTGGTCGTCTTCAACGATTAAAATGCTGGATTTATTTTCAGTCATATTAGTAGTATAGCAAAATAGTTTAAAAAAGCAATTATCCTACAACATATTCCCCTTCGTCTTTTATTTTTTCTAAGAGTTTTGGGTACTTTTCAACCCCTGCGGCAACAATGCTCTCGGCCGCCGTTTTTGTTTGCTTAATGAGCGCGTAGTCGTTGAGCGTGGCGATTTTAAATTCCGGAAAACCCTTCTGCGCCGTGCCATAGACCTCACCCGGACCGCGCTGCCGCAAATCAGCTTCGGCCAGCTTGAAACCGTCGCTTGAGCGGGCAAACGTATCCAGCCGCGCGCGCGTTTGTTCGTTCAAACTTGCAGTGAACAGGAGGCAATACGACTGGTGCGTACTGCGCCCGACCCGGCCGCGGAATTGATGCAGCTGCGCCAGCCCGAAACGCTCGGCGCCTTCAATCATCATCACCGTAGCGTTGGGCACGTCCACCCCGACTTCCACGACTGACGTGGAAACTAAAATTTTAATTTCATTGCTTAAAAATTTTTGCATCACTTCTTCTTTAGCCTCTGCCCTCATCCGGCCGTGCAGGGAAGCGATTTTTAAATGAGGAAAAATATTTTTGTTTAATTTTTTATATTCTTCTTCCACTGACTTCACCCCTAATTTATCTGACGGGCTTATCAAAGGGCAAATAACAAAGGCCTGCCGGCCGCTCGCGATTTGTTTTTTGATAAAATCATAGGCGCCGGCGCGCTTGGCCTCGGGCACGACAAAAGTTGAAATTTTTTTGCGCCCCTTGGGCAGTTCGTTGATGATTGATATGTCCAAATCCCCGTAAATCACCTGCGCAAGCGAGCGCGGAATCGGCGTTGCGGTCATAGAGAGCAGATGCGGCACGATTTTTGTTTCGCCGCTTTTAGCGCGCAACGCCTGCCGCTGGGCTACACCGAAGCGATGTTGTTCATCAATGACGGCGAGCGCCAAATCGTGAAATTCCACGTCTTCCTGAATTAAAGCGTGCGTTCCTACCACGATGTCTATTTTGTCATCTTTTACTGCTTTTAATAATGTTTCTTTGCTAACATTAAGTTGTAAGTCATAAGACTTAAGACTTACGACTTTACGGCTTGTCCGCGTAAATAGTCCTATACTAATATCAACGCCCTTAAATAATTTTGTCAGCGTTTCAAAATGCTGCTGCGCTAAAATTTCCGTTGGTACTAAGAGCGCGCTCTGTTTTTTATTCAAGGCAACGTTGTACATGGCAATGGCGGAGGTAACGGTTTTGCCGCTGCCCACATCCCCCTCCAGCAGCCGCGACATCGGTTCACCTTTTTGCATGTTCTGCAAAATTTCCCACCCAGCTTTCTTCTGCGCGCCGGTAAGTTCAAAGGGCAAATTTTTTACAAAACTTTTAGTTTCTTTGTCAAAAAATTTTATTGCTTCGGCTCTCTGACTTTTAAATTCTGATTTTTTAACTTGCGCCTTGAGCTGCACCAAAAATAATTCCTCAAACTGCAGACGCCGGCGCGCGCGTTCAAGCATTTCCGGGGATTGCGGGAAATGAATGTTTTGCAATGCTTGCGGCAAGGAAAGCAGGTGATAGGTGCGCTGAATTGCCGCCGGTAAAATATCTTCAACCTGAAAAGCGAGTCCGATAACGGATTTGACTAAAAACCGCACCTGCCGGTTGGTGAGATTGGCGGTCAGATGATACATCGGGACAATACCTGTGGTATGCGTGCCCGCGCTCGCGAGCGACGACAGACGCTCGTACTCGGGGCTGGCCATTTCCAGACCTAAAAATCCGCCCTGTGCCGTGCCGGCGAGCGAAACAATTTCGCCGGTATGCAAACTTTTGCCGATAAAAGGCTGGTTGAACCAAACTATTCTTAGTTGCCCGCTGTCATCACGCACCAAGCCTTCCGTAATAAACATGTGCTGGCGGGGACTGCGCTTGTTTTGGATGAATTCCAGTTTACCGCGCACGTTTGCGGTCATGCCCGCTTGCAAATCGGCAATTTTTACCATCCGGCTGAAGTCTTCGTAGCGAAACGGATAGTAACATAAAAAATCGCCGGCCGTTTGTACGCCCAGTTTTTGCAACTTTTTCGCCGTTGCTTTGCCGATTTTATTTATTTGTTCAACGGGAGTATTTACGGTGAGCATACTATGCCTCAATGCCAAACACCTGCCGCAGTACTATGCCGACGAGAAACGAAATCAGCGCCACACCAAAACTCAATGCGGCCATTTCCAAAAAATTGCGCCGAAACGGCGTGCCCCGTGTCACCGTATTGAAGTAAGTGAAAAAGGCGATGATACAGATGCCGATGACAAGTGTCGCCACCAAAGCGATGTGGTAGTCCGGCAAAATGAGAAACGGCAGAACAAGCAAAACAACCGTAACGATGTAGGTAATGCCCGTATAAATCGCCGAGCGCACCGCATTGGCATCGCCTTCGGATTTTTTGGACAAGTACGCCGAGGCTGCCATGGAAAGCGACGCGGCAATGCCAGTAACGAGTCCGGCCAGCGCGACTAATGTTGTCTCGCGCAGGGCAAAGCTCAAACCAGCCAGCGCGCCGGTCAGTTCAACCAGCGCGTCGTTTAAACCCAAAACAATGGCGCCTATGTAATCCAGCCGCTCCTCGTGAATAATTTCAATCAGTTCTTTTTCGTGCCGCTGTTCGTCAGCCAAGAGCGGTTCGAGCACTGTAAAATTTTCCCCAGCCTGCGCGTAGGCGGCCTGTGCCATCTGCTCGCCCCGCTCCATGGATTTGATGGCAAAGGTGATGCCCAGAATCTTTGACAGCAGTATGTATTTAAAAATGCGCCAGCGGCTGGGTGCGACCGCGGTGTTGGTGTAGTTTTTGAGAGTGTTGTAGTGCTTTTGCTCTTCAGCGGCAATGCGTTCAATGGTCTCGCGGTTTTTGCCGTGCACCAAAGCGGCTAGGCGCTGGTAGACGTAAAACTCGGTGATTTCGTTGCGCTGAAATGCCAAGAGCAATTTTGTGGTATCGTTATCCATTTGTAGTATTTTATCACAAAAAAGAAAAGCCGGCAACGTTATTTTCGCGTCGCCGGAGTCAATGCCCCTCTCTCTTTTGACGAACATAACAAAATCTTCTGCCTTCCCATTCTAATAAATCTTTAGAAAAATTATGATTAACAGATTTATCAGGGTTAAGAGGTTGCGGCATAGGATCATTATTTGCTTCCGCATAGCTATTATAAAGTTTCGCAAGGTCTTTATCTTTAGCGGACTTCATTTTTTTTCCCCTCCTTTAAACAAAATTTTTATTTACTTCGTCCCAATTGATAATATGAAAGAACGATTCTATATATTCGGGCCGCCTATTTTGATACTTTAAATAATACGCGTGCTCCCACACGTCAATGCAAAGCAGAAGCTTTTTGCCTGCCGACAGCGGGCTGTCCTGATTGGGCGTACTCATAATTTCCAGTGCGCCATTATTACTCACAAGCCAGGCCCAGCCGGAGCCAAACTGTCCGGCCGCGGCTTTAGAAAACTGCTCTTTGAAATTTTCAAAACTGCCAAAAGCCTGCTCAATGCCTTTTTGAATCTCACCGCCAAATACTTTATCTTTTGCTAAAATTTGCCAAAAAAAATTATGATTAACCACGCCGCCGCCGTTGTTGCGCACGGCCGTTGTTACATCTTCCGGCAACGCGTTCAAATCCTGCACTAATTCTTCCGGCGAGCGGCTCTGCCACTCCGGATACTTCTCCAGGGCTTTGTTTAAATTATTCACGTAGGCCTGATGGTGCTTGTCATGGTGAATCTCCATGGTTTGCGCGTCAATAAACGGCTCTAGTGCGTCATAGGTGTATGGGAGCGGTTGTAATGTGTACATAAATAGTGCATTAATAAATTATCAATGTTCAATTTTCTAATATCCCGTAAACAGCTCGGTTCTCACCTGCTCAAAACCAATGCCCATGTCGTTGAGCAGCAGACTGACCTCGGTTACCATATTAGGCAGGCCGACAATGCAGTAGGAGGGCGCGTGAATATCCGGCACGTATTTTTTAATCATCGCTTCATCGCAGTGCGTGCGCTCGCCGGACCATTTTTTCTCGCGCGTTAAAATGGGAATAAGTTTGAAATGCTTGTTTTCCAGCGCCTGCAATTCATCTAAAAAAGCAGCGTCCGCGCGGTAGCGGTTGGCGTACAGCAAGGTAATGTCGTGCGGCCAATTCTTTTCTCGCGCGTCCAAAATCATGCCGCGAAACGGCGCGATGCCGATGCCGCCGGCAATATAGACTGACGGTTTGGTTGTGTCGTGCGGCACGAGCGCGCCCAGCGGCCCGCGGATTTCAACTGTTTCGCCCACTTTCATATCCCACAGCGTCTGCTTGTACAGCGACGGGCCCAGACGCATGGCAATCATGATAAAATCTTCGGACGGCGCAGAGGCAAGCGACATAGAGCGCCCGGCTTCGCGCGGTCCCTTGTCTGACAGCTGCGGCAAAACCAGAGAAACGTACTGGCCGGCCTGGTAGGAAAAATTTGCCGGCTTTGCAAAAACAAAAGCGATAGTATCGCGTGCGACGTTGCGCTTGGCAATGAGTTGCGTCTGAAAGGTCTCCATACTGATAGTACTTATATTACAGTATAAATATTTTGCCTGTCAATAGTTACGCTTGGCAGTGCGGGCAAAAATGCGTGCCGCGACCGGCTAATCTGATTTTTTGAATGATGCCGCGCCGGCAACGCAGGCATTGTTGTCCGTTTCGCTGAAATACTTTTAAATATTTGATAAAATTTCCTTTTTTACCCTCGCCGTCGCGAAAACTGTTAAAGGTTGTGCCGCGCTCCTGAATTGATTTTTTAATAATAACTTCTGCGCCGCGCCGCAATTTTTTTATTTCAATTGCCGTCAATGAAGTTACCGGACGGCTCGGCTTAACGGCGGCGTAAAAACAAATTTCATCGGCGTAGATGTTGCCGATGCCCGCGAATATTTTCTGGTTCAACAGTACTGCCTTGACGGAAGTTTTTCGCTTGTCCAGAGCGTTTCGAAAATTTTTCAGGCTGAAATTTTTCTGCAAGGGCTCAATGCCATAAGTACTAAGAATATTTTTCAACTGGGCGATATCCACTAATTGCATATAGCCAAACGTGCGCATATCGTTAAAAAACAGCTGACCGCCGCCGGCGAAGGTGAAAATAACGTAGGTGTATTTACCCGGCAGAATAAAATCCATGGATGAGTATGAGTGGCCGCCGGCAATAATTTTTTTCCCTGTCTGATAAATCAGCTGGCCGGTCATTTTCAGATGAACCAAAAGCCAGCGGTCTTTGGGCAATTCTAAATACAGCAGTTTGCCGATGCGATTGATGCTTTTGAACCGGTTGCCGGTTATTATTTTTTGAAACTCCGCCACTCCGCTTTTAATCAGACGCGCTTTTTTCACTTCCACGCGTGTGATTTTTTTACGCAAGATTTTTTTCGCCAAATCGCGGCGAATGGTTTCTACCTCGGGCAGTTCCGGCATACGCGACATTACCAATTATCAATTTACATAGTGCAGCAACACACTTCCCTTGTTATTTAATTTCTTAGCTGAAATCAATTTATACTGTGTATCCCGCGTTAAGCCAGCCGTAAACAGCGGCAGACCCGAACCAAAAACTATCGGCTCTACGGTGAGATAGATTTCGTCAAGCAAGTTTTTTTCCAAAAACCAGGAGTACACCTGCGTGCCGCCCAGTACGGCAATGCGGCGGTAATTTTTACCCTGTAATAACTTTATAATGTCAACGCCAGCCGGGTTTACATAAAGACAATTTTCGTTTTTCTGCCGGCTCCCTGCAATTGCTCTGGTGAAGACGATGCAGTTTCGTTTTGACAGTGGCTCTCTGGCAGTTTTGAAAGTATTGTTTCCGACAATGACAACGTCGCTTGCGTCAAGTTTTTTATGCAAAAAATTTTTGTCTTCAACTGATGTCCAATCGGTGAGCTGATGGCTGTCTTTGGCGATTCTGCCGTCAATGGTGATGGCGGCGATCATGCTGAATCGCAAACTTCTTTTTTTGGAGCGCATGAAATTTTTTTAATAATGGGTAAAAAATATCCTGCGTAATGGGCATAAAAAGCTGATGGTACGTTTGCCGGTTGGTAAAATCGATGAAAAGCGCGTCGCGCACGATAAGAAGCGGCGTGGTTTCATTGCTTTCACCCATCAAAAGGTTGCAGAAAGAGGCCAGCGAATCAACGACGTTGGCGCGCGTTACTTTGAGCTTACGCCCAAATATATCCGGCCGACCGCGGTAATCTTTCACCGGCTTCAGACCGTAGAATCCCATGGCCACGCCAGTCGTGCCGTGACGCAGGGGCAAGCTGTGGCTGTCAATGGCAATGACGGCGAGCTTTTGCAGCCGATATTTTTTTTTCAGGTACACGCACACCTCCCGCAAGAGCTTGTTGGTTTGCGTAGGCCAGAACACGTAGTAGCCGTTGCCGTTGCTTTTGTCAATGCCGGCGGAAGCTACCAGCGTATTATCTTTAATGGTCAGCGAGTATTCGTGCGGCACCTGCGCGCGCGGAATGTAGTAGTCGGCTTCCCGCATTATGAGCGCGTCTTTTTCCTCGCGCGTGTCTTTTTCAATTTTGACGCAGCGCCCCTGGTGAATCCCCAAAATTTTTGACGTCACCATAATAACGTCGCCTTCTTTAAGCGGCGGCAGGTATTTATCCAAAACCGGATAAATGTCGTCTTTGGGCGGCAAAAGCGGCCGCGTTTTTACGGGAATGAATTGCAACATAGCTTTTTACTATATAAAAAACCTCTCACTTTGGCAATGGGCGGCCTTTTTGCGTCTCTGCGGTTACAAAATAACCTCTTCGGCGTAGTCAACGTCGTTGACGTAAGGCAAAATGTAAACGTCGCGCCTGAAATCATCCGCGCCGATGAGTTTGCCTTCGCCCTTCACAATCCGTTCAAATGGTTCGCAGGCGCGGCAAGTGCCGTGCGGACAGGCGAATTTTTTGAGCTGACGGGCAAGCTTCATCT
The DNA here is from genome assembly GCA_001778285.1 of Candidatus Falkowbacteria bacterium RIFOXYC2_FULL_47_12. Lineage (GTDB taxonomy): Bacteria > Patescibacteriota > Patescibacteriia > Patescibacteriales > XYC2-FULL-47-12 > XYC2-FULL-47-12. Next base: position 15,060 of record MFGL01000040.1, on the reverse strand, counting down.
GCCGCGCGACGTCCAGAATTTTTATGCGAGCGCGCTCGGCGTCGGGCAGTTCCAACACCGCCGGCGCGTCATCAAGCGCCAAATACCAGTAACTCGCGCGCGCAACCGTGCGATTTTGGCAATTAACCGCGAGCAAATAGTAGATGGGTAATTGCAGAGAATTCTCCGCCCGCTTCTGACCGGTTTTAAAGTCAATGATGTGCACAGCGTCTTGCTCCTGCAGATATTCCATCCAGTCAATGCGGCCGCACAGAATCAGCTCTTCGTCTTCGGAAAGCCAGTAGTAGAGCAAATCTTTTTTAATTTTTACCGCCAAATTCAGGAGCGGGCCCGGATTGTCGTAGACGCGCGCGAGCATTTCCTCGCCGCGCTTTTTGTAGCGGTACTCCTGGTCAATGCCAGAAAAGCCGCCCTTTTCGCCGGCAACGTTTTCCCACTCTTTTCTGAATTTTGGTAAAAGCTCCAGCGTAATGCGCTCATTTGCCGGCAGAACCGAGAGAGACTCCAGCACGCTGTGTACGGCCTGACCCAGCGCCAACGAAGGCGCCATCAGCGTCATTTTGTGTCCGGTTGTCGGGTCGCGGTAGACGTTTTTGAGATAGTAGGCGCGCGGGCACTCCAAAAAATCCGTAATGGATGAGTGCGAGGCCCACGTGGCGGCGAATTTATCAGGCATGAATTTTTTTTACTTTTCCCAAAGAGAGCGCGCAAATTTCCAGGCGTACTTTGCCACGATGAGAACGATGAACAGGTACAAAACGTACTGCGCGAGCACCAAAGCCATAGCCACTAAATTGATAGTGATGTCCTGCAAAGTCTGGTTGACGTTGCGCACGAAATCTTTGATTGCCGCCTGCCAGGAATCTTTGATGGCGCGGCCGTCAATGTATTTATTCTCAACCACGTTCACGCGAAAATACGTGTAGTCCAGCCGATCCAATGCTTCAGCTTTGGCGCGCGCGAACCGGTCTAATTGTTCGTTGATATTGATGCGCTCCTGCGTCAGGTGCTCAATGAGCTGCAATTTGCTGTCAATAATTTTTGCCAAACTCTCCACGTCGCGCGCGCTGGTCGCCAGTTTGCTGATTTTGTCATATGCGTCCATGGCATCAGAGAGTGTGGCAGTAACCGAGTCAAGTTTTTTTTGCAAAATTTCCGTTTCCGAGGTAAAATCCTCAATTTGTGATTGGATGGTGTAGGTGTTTTTGGAAAAATCCTTGAGATCAAGTTTTTTGATGAGAGCAACCACCTCATCCACGGCCGCGGTTTTGACTTTGAACGTATAGTTACAGCCGCGCTCAAAGCGGTTTTCGTTTTCAAAAATAATATCCTCGCGCGCCTTCAAATCTGAAACCGCGTTGCAGGTGTCATCCAGACGCCGCGTCTCAACGGTTGCGCTGTAGTCGGTCACTTCAAACTCCTCGGCCGTATCCCCGGTCGTGCCGGTGCCTTGCGGTGCCGGCGCGATGTTGCGGGTGGACAGCGCCATGCCGGCATCACTGCCCCCATAGTACGCCGCCTCGCCTTTGGCTGCATACATATTTTCATCATAGCCTATGTCTGATGTTACGAAGCTCGGCGCGCTCTGATTCATGACGGTAGAGCGCACCGCGCTAAACGAAGAACCGGCGATGCGAAAAAAGAGCGCGACGACCGCGAGCAACACAACCGCGGCCAGCACAATGCCCGCCGCTTTTAACAGCGTTGTGGACTTAAAGTTGAATTGTTTAAAAATGTCCATACAGATAGGTTAATGAATTAAGTTAGGTTAATGAATTAAGTATGGTAGTAGTATAGCAAAAATCGCCGTGGCTGGCGATTCTTGCGTAGCAGTGCCGGCTTTGATTTTACCGCTTGCTGCGGCAGTTGCACTCGCAGTCCGGCGCGCAGGTGCAGCAGTGCACGCAGACGCCCGGCTCGCACGAGCAGGCAGTGTTTTCATCCAGCGGCATGCCGCAATCGCATTTTTTTTCTGACATAACCGTTTGGGTTAGTAGATTATCACTTTCTCTATTTTCCCACTTCCCTTTTGAAATGTCAAAAGGAAAGCAAGTAAACGAGCTGATTTATTGCAATATTTACCGCTTTCTGTATAATAAAAAACAAAGTCTTTGTAAGGAATCACTTTCTTGCAAAGGCCTTGCATGGAAGGGTGGCTGAGTGGCTGAAAGCAGCAACCTGCTAAGTTGTTGAGCCTTCACGGGCTCCGAGGGTTCGAATCCCTCCCCTTCCGCCTTTGCCCGCCGTAGCGGACCTTCGGCGTGACGAAGTCCGCCAGAAGATTCGCGAAGGCGATCCCTGCTCGCTTTTTGATTAGGCTTTGGCGTGACGCAGTCCGCCGAACCGAGCGAAAGCGGGCTTCGTTTTTATCATGTCCAATAAAATGTTATAAGTATACACATTGTAAATTTATTATTTTTATAAAAATTATGCAAAAATTTTTGTATTGGAGTCCGCGAATTTTATCTGTTTTATTTATCTTATTTTTATCTTTGTTCGCGCTGGATGTGTTTAGCGAATATCAGGGTTTAGCGGCGCTGCCGGCTTTGGCGATGCATCTTTTGCCGTCTTTAATTTTGCTGATAGCGGTAATAGCGGCCTGGAAATGGGACTTGGTCGGCGTTATTGTTTTTTTGGCGTTCGCTTTGGGCTATGTTTGGCTCGCCGGATTAAGTCGGCCGTGGAGCTGGTATGTTTCAATTTCGGGGCCGGCGGCGGTTACCGGAATTTTATTTTTATTGAGCTGGATACAGAAGAGGAGCAATAATTTAAAATAATTAGCCGTCTTTTTTAAATTCGTTTTATATGACAAGTTTTAGTGTTAATTCGGAAAAACCAGCCGGCGCTCCCGAAAAAAGCAAACTGGCTTTGGCTAAATTGGAAATCGTATTTAACCGGCTGTTCGCTGTTTTGCTGGTTTTATTCGCCATTCCTTTATTTTTAAATATTTATACTCTCCCGACAATCGTTATCTGCACAGTGTTTGCTTGTTTTCTTTTATTCGGTAAAAAATATCGTCCGTTTGCCAACATTATCTTTTTAATATTTGCCGCAGGCATTTATTTTTTTCCCATTACGCCTATCGGCTGGGGACTTTATCATAATTTAAAAGAAAGTCGGCTGGACGGTTTTAATTTTTATACAATATCAACGCTTTTCGGCCTCGCCCCGCTTATTTTTGTTACTTTGGCTGTCAGGAATGTTTTGGGCAACATTCTAGCTTACTTTAAAACCAACACAGTTTGGCGCAATGTTTATTATTTGATTTCCCTGTTTATTGTTTTGGTAGCACTGCTGGCTTATCCGCTTTTTGACAGCGTGAAGTTGCGCGAACGGGCTATGGAAGATGGCGGTGGCAATAAACTATCCTTTGTTTTAACTAAGCAGGAGCTTAAGCACGATGGCAGCAGCACCGCGCTCTCGCGCGATTATATCGCGCGTTTTGATCCGGCAAGCAATAAATATGTTTACCGTTTATATCTTGAGGACCCGCTTGCCGAATCTATCGCGTTTACGGCGGTAGAAACCGACGGTGAAAAAATTAATTTTATAACTGATGGCAGGGCGGAATGTTTGAATTGCAAGAAGGACAAGAGCAACCCCTATGGTTTAGTTTTTCCGACCGGTAAAAATATTGATTTTATTATCATAAGCGACCGGCTGATTAAAAACATAAAATTCACCGAGACAGGAGACAAAGCGGCCGATTTCTTTTTTTGGAAATAAGCTTTTTGAGTTGCCGCCAAGGCCGCGCGATTGATTGATTTTTGCCGCTTACGCAGGTATAATTAAAATATCTATATAAGATAAAAAAATAAAGGAGGCCGTATGCAAACAATTATTACTCTAATAGTAATTGCCACATAATATAGAAACGAGAGTACTGCCGGCGTGTTGTAACTGCGCTTTTGCCGTCTGGAGTCTGGAAAATATAGCCTGAGCCGAGCTGGTCTATCAGCTGATAATTTTTATCCGCCATAAATTTCTCTATAACTTGCTGACCGTTTTTGCTTCTGGTCAGATACCTGTCCCCTGCTGCGCTGAGCGCGACCATATCTTTGCCGCCGAAAGTTAATTGCAGTATGCCGCTTAGTTGCGGCAACGGGTTGCCTTCTTGGAAGATTACCGGGAAGTATAAAATAAAGGCGAGGAAAATTACACCTACTATAATCGCCAATGTTGTGAAAAACTTTTTAGGCAGATAACACAGGTTAGCTTGCTCTTTATCTCTGGCGGAAGGTGAGGGATTCGAACCCTCGAGGGTTTTTACACCCTACACGCTTTCCAAGCGTGCGCACTCGACCACTATGCGAACCTTCCTAAATTTTACTGGCTACTTTCATTACCATGCCTTCCGCAAACTTCCTGCCGATAATTTGGCAGCCGACCGGCAAATTATCAACTAAACCGCAAGGAACCGAAATCGCGGGCAGGCCAGCGAGCGAGGGCGAAAGCGTAAATATATCCTCCAGATACATGCTCAACGGGTCTTTTTTAACGCCGATTTTAAAAGCGGTTCCGGGCGTGGCCGGCGTTACCAGCACGTCAACTTTTTTAAACACCTCATCAAATTCCCTATTGATAATGGTACGCACCTTCTGCGCCTGTACGTAGTAAGCATCGTAGTAGCCGGCCGAGAGCACGTAGGTTCCCAGCATGATGCGCCGCTTTGGTTCCTGGCCAAAACCGCGGCCGCGGGTTTTGAAATAAATATCAGCCAAATTCTCCGCTTCTTTTTGCGCGGAAAAACCGTAACGAATACCGTCATAGCGTCCCAAATTTGAACTGACCTCTGACGGCGTAATGATGTAGTAAACCGGCAATGCGTACTTAGTATGCGGCAGACTGACATTGATAATTTTGGCGCCGCGAGCTTTGAGCGCGGCAATGGTTTCTTTGATTTTTTCCGCGACTGCCTGGTCCATTTCGGAAATAAAAAACTCATCCGGCACGCCGATTTTTAAACCCGCAACATCGCTTGCCACATCTGGGGAAAAATCAGGTACCGCCCTCTCAACGGTCGTAAAATCATTTTTGTCATGACCGGAAATAATCTGCTGGACAAACGCCGCGTCTGCGGCGGTTTTCGCAAGCGGTCCGGGAACGTCGGTGGAAGACGTCATGGCCACGATGCCAAAACGCGAAGCGCGCCCGTAGGTCGGCTTC
>MFGL01000040.1:757-9850 GCA_001778285.1 Candidatus Falkowbacteria bacterium RIFOXYC2_FULL_47_12 | reverse complement strand
ACAGCGAATGGAACCGCCGGTATCCGAGCCGAGCGCAAAAAGGCACATATTCGCCGCGACTGCCGCGGCACTGCCGCCGGATGAGCCGCCGGCTACGCGGCTGACATCATGCGGATTTTTCACCACGCCGAACGCGCTGTTTTCAGTTGACGAGCCGTGCGCGAATTCGTCCAGGTTTGTTTTGCCCAAAAGCACGGCGCCGGCTTCGCGCAATCTTTTAATGACAGTCGCGTCATAGGGCGCGATGTAATTCTCCAAAATTTTGGAAGCGGCCGTGGTGCGCACACCCTTTGTCAGATAATTGTCTTTGGCCAAATACGGAATACCGGTCAATGTTCCGGCCTCCCCTTTTTTTATCCTCTTGTCCGCCGCCTTGGCTTCCGCCAGCGCCTCTTCTTCGCACACGGTTAAAACCGCGTTCAGCTCTTTATTTTTTTGCTTAATAACATTCAAGCAAGCCTGCGTCAATTCTACAGAAGTAAATTCTTTATTATCTAAACCCAAGCGGGCTTGCGTAATGGTACATTCGTTAAGTTGCATACAAACAAATTTGTTTACTATAAAACTCTCTTTACTTTTATATATTCACCCTCTCGCTCCGGCGCCTGCCCCAATGCCATCTCTACTTCATCCTGCGGCCACGCTTCAACTTCATCCGCGCGCATAATATTTTCCAATCCCGTAACCTGCGCGGTCGGAGCTACCTTAGCCGTATCCACTTCTTTTAATTCGTCAATGTAATTTAAAACGCCCGACAGTTGACTGCCGTAACGCTCCAGTTCCTCGTCGGTTAATTCCAAACGAGCTAAATCTGCTATGTGTTGTGTCTCCTCTTTTTTCAGCTTCATAATTTTTAATTTCTAATTTTCAATTTCTAAACAATTTCTAATTCTACAATTTTCAAACATTAAAAATAAAAAATTGAAAATTTTACTCTAATAATTTAAGAAACTCCTCCTCCCCTATAATCTTCACTCCCAGCTTTTTCGCTTTCTCATACTTACTTCCCGGCTCCTCCCCCGCGACCACATAGTCGGTATTTTTACTAACGGACGAAGAAATATCCCCGCCTAACGCCCTTATCTTATCTTTTGCCTCATCGCGTGTCAAACCCGCTAAACTGCCAGTCAGAACAAATATTTTACCTTGCAATTTTTTACTTCTTACTCCCGCCCGACCGCCTGCGGCAGCGGGACGGGCGTGGTCAGACTTCTTACTTAATACCACGCCGCCATCTTCCAACCTCTTTAACAAATCAAAATTATTTTTATCGCGAAACCAATCATAAATACTCTGTCCTACAATCTCCCCAATTCCTTCAACGCTTTGCCAATCCTCCAAAGTTATTTTCTGCGCTTCAGTAGTTAGATTTGATAACTTCTTACTTCTTACTTCTAACTTCTTACTTAATAACACTGCTGTTTCTTCCCCCACATGTCGTATCCCCAGCGCGTACAGCAATTTTGGCAGTTCCACGCTCCGGCTACGCTCAATTGATTCTAAAATATTCTGCGCCTTTTTTTCCGCAAACCGTTCTAGCGGCTCCAAGTCGCCCTGCTTTAAATAATAAATATCCGCCGCGTCTTTAATCAAACCCTCGTTTAATAGTTGCTCCACGATTTTATCGCCCAAGCCCTCAATATTCATTCCTTTTTTGGAAACAAAATGAATAATCCGTTCCAGTTCCTGCGCAAAACATTTTTTGTTAGTGCAGTAAGTCGCGGCTTCCCCTGCCCGTCGTTCAACCAAGCTGCCGCAAATCGGGCATTCTTTAGGCATAGTAAATTTTTTTTCTTTGCCCGCGCGCAATTTTTTTAACACTTCCACCACTTCCGGAATTATGTCGCCGGCTTTATGGATTACCACCGTATCGCCGATTTTTATTCCTAAACGGGCAATTTCATCTTCGTTGTGCAAAGTCGCGCGGCTGACGGTTGAACCGGCCACTTGCACCGGACGCAGATGTGCGACCGGAGTTAACGCGCCGGTGCGTCCCACCTGCACGGTAATATCTTCCACAATCGTGGTCGCTTTTTCCGGCGCGAATTTGTAAGCAATTGCCCAGCGCGGCGCCTTGCCGGTATAACCCAAAATATCCTGCAACTTTTTGCTGTTCACTTTTATTACCAGCCCGTCAATGCCATAGTTTTGCTTATCTTTCTTCTTTGCCCATTCGTCGTGCATTTTTTGCGCCTCATCCAAATTCTGGCAATGCCGATATTCTTTGTTTACTTTAAAGCCCAGTTTTTCCAAAAATTTTAGTTCTTCAATTTGCGTCTCTGGAAACTCGCCGTTAATCGCGTCCAAATCATAAACGAAAGAATCTAATTTCCGTTCGGCAGTAATTTTTGGGTCTAACTGCCGGATGGAGCCAGCGGCCGCGTTGCGCGAGTTGGCAAATTCCGGTTCGCCCGCTTTTTTTCGTTCAGCGTTAATTTTTGCCAAATGCTCTTTATTTAACCACGCTTCACCGACAACGGTGATATCACCCCTCCCCTTTAATTCCCCTCCCCTAATTAGGGGAGGGGTCAGAGGTGGGGTCAAAACTAAAGGAACGCTTTGAATAGTTTTTATTTGCGCCGTCACATTTTCGCCGATTACGCCGTCGCCGCGCGTAGCCGCTTGAATAAATTCGCCCTTGACATAAGTTAAAATAATTTTAAGACCATCTATTTTTATCTCGCAACAATAATCTAATTTATCCGCCATTTTTTCTTTATCCCCGCCCAAGGCGGGTCCGCCTCGGGCGGATAAAATGCGCTGAATTTTTTCCTCCCAATCTTTTACTTCAGCAAAACTAAAAGCGTCCTGCAATGACCACTGCCGGACTTGATGCCGCACTTTCTGAAATTTAGCAATCGCTTGACCGCCAATCCGCTGCGTCGGCGAGGTCAAACTTTTAAACTCCGGGTATTGCGTTTCCAGTTCGCGCAGTTCGCGCGTGAGCGAATCGTACACCGTATCATCAACATCCGGCTTGTCCAAAACATGGTATTGGTAGCGCATCTCGTCAATCTGTTTTCTTAATTTGGCGATGCGATTTTTTATGTTTAGATTAGCTTTATTCATATTTGATATTATTAAACCTTGAGATTGCAAAATTCCCTAAGCTGTCATTCCCGCGCAGGCGGGAATTTCGTGATTGCTGTTGTATTATACCTATTTTTTCATAAAATTACCATAAAAAAATCTGCGCTACTGGTTGGCAACGCAGACAAAGAGCTCACATAATTTTTCCAATAATCACCTAGAACCCCAGGCGATTACTGGATACTCAAATTGAAACAATGGCTCTTCGGGAGTCAACTTCACTCCCTGCGCCATTTCCCCAAAACACAGAGTAAAATACACTCCGGGGACATCTGGCGCAAATTCCGCTCTGCAAGGGGCTTCAATCCTGACTTTCCCCCTGCTTAATTTTTTGACTAGCTGGCTAAAATCAGCTAGCCAGTTTTCATCCACTTTCCCTCCAGATTCTGTGAAAACCAGGGAGAAAGCGGACTCTGTATTTTCAAACTCTAACCTAGGGCATAAGCCGTTGGCTAGGTCCTGGGCGGCAGACATGTAAATCGCCTCCGATTCTTTCCCGTACCTCCCAAAAAAAACTTCTTTTTGGGGGGTATGGCATGAAAATAAAAAAAATGAAATGAAAACTAATATCTTTTTCATGATTCGCCTCCTTCGGCGGATTTTATTTAATGATCATTTTATGAAATAATCATAACATAAAAAAAATATTTTGTCAAACAGAATAGATAAAATTAAGCTAATATTAAACAAATTTATCTTTTTTTATTCCACTCCTTACAAAATGGCACTAATTCAGAATAATGCGTGCAATACTCTTTCCCATTTTTACAACAAACAAATATTGTTTTATATCCTCCTAGGCCATGGCACTTGGTTCCATCGGAATCGCATTCTTTCACCTCATCTTTAGTCACGCATAAAGGCCAATTTTTATACCCGCTGATTTCTTTGCCGTTCACCTTATTTCCATCCTGATAACAGTTCTGTGTTGCCTTGTCGCAGCATAACGAAAGTCCGCTCAAATTCAGTTGGACTCCAAAACTACTCCAGACACCACCTTTACATTCAATTTCCGTCGCCGCGTCGCACGCGTTCGCTTTGCTACAGTAGGCGTATCCCCTCTCTGTTTCAATCCCACAACTATAACCCTGATTGCAACATACTCCTTTGCCTTTAGCATCTTTAGCTACTTTAGTATCGTCAGTATCGTCATTTTTGCACCAAACAGCGGGCGACGGACATTTGTCTTTAGTAACCAAACACATAAATCGACTATTCCCAATACCCACACACTCTTTTTTATCCGCACAACAACCAGTACCGCAGGGGACCAATTCGTCCGGACATATTTTATCAGCGATAGTGCAAGTAGAATTATTTTTATCACCGGCGCATTTTCCCTTTGATACTGTTATGTTGCAATCCTTATCAAACTGGCTAAAAGTGCAGCTTCCTCCCTTATTACAAGCATCCTTGTTTTTTTGATTGACATCCCCTTTGCCCGCGCAACCATCTTTAACCGGACAATCAACCGCGCCGATAATGGCATTAGCTATTAAAAACGATATGGCGGAAAAACCGGTGCCGCCGCTTTGGCAGACGTTATCGCTCGCCTGGCTGCTATTGCAGGCAATACATTGTCCGCTCAAAGAACAATACCCGGCTTTGTTGGTGTCATTAGTCGTGCAGGGTTTACCGGCAAATTTAGTGATATTACGCTCTAATATATTGCTTCGCACGAAATTATAGCCCTCCGCATTATAATAAAGATTGCAAACATAATACTGGCCATTGCATTCAGTGTCTGCCGCGCTGGTCAGAGAAGACGAATCCTCCCAGCGGCAATTATTGTCTTCTCCGCCGTTGATGCATAGGTTGCCGTTATCATCCTTATTCCTGGCAACTTTGTTTTCCGCGCGCCCGTCAACGCTTACGCCTTCGTAATCTGCAAGATTATCAGCGGCTGTTTCACAATTTTTTAAAAAATCATCCCAAGGTTTAGTGCGTTCTGCAAAACAAGCAATAGTTTTTTGGTCGCTTTTATCAATATTGTCAAAAGGGATAATAGGAGTGACTGACGGCCTCTGTCCAAGTGGCCGGGAATTTCCCCTATTGCTTGTTGAACTGTCATCTTCAATCTTACTAGCGCGGCAACTGGAATCACAAACGACATCAACGCCCACGAGCGGTACATCGCTATTTATGGAGCTTGCGACCTGACCGTCATTTTTTATTACTTCCACATAATAATGATAATTGCCGGCTTGAGTAAGCTGGTCTTCAATATAAGAATAGCCCGGCGGCAGAAGGCCGTTTTTGTCCAGACCTATAGTGGTTAACCACCTAAAAAACCCGCCATTATCCTGCCGCCAAAGGCGAAAATTTTTTATTTCGTCTTTGTATTGTTCGTCTATTTTCCAGGTAATTTTTACCTTGGCCGGCCGATTAGCCGGCGCTGACAGTACCGCAACCGTTGGCCAGGTAAAAAAAATCTCCACTGCAAAAATGCCGATTATTAGTGTCGGTATATAGTAACTTAAATGCGCTAACCACTTATGTTTTAGCATAAATTTTAAACTAATATAGGGAGGCGTCAGAAATAATTTCAATATCAACATTAGTAAAAATCTTTTCTTCCGACAATGTTGTGTCATCATGTGCCGGTTCATCCGCGTTTGGCAAGCCGTTTTCGGTTAGCTGGACTTTTCTCGTGACAGTATCAAATTTTTGCCTGGCCGCTCCCGCTGAATTTTCTGCTTCGGCGACACCGCCGCCGCTGGAATCACCGCCAGTCGCGCTTAACATGGAACTGATTACAAAGCGCGCGATGCCGAAGGCGGCTAAAACAATGACTAAGCCGATAACGCCCGCGCTCATTAATTTCTTGGCGGTAGCAATTTTTTCCTCGCTCCCGGCGGCCGTCATCCATAAAAAACCGGCGATTAAAATTAAAACCACGGCGATTATGCCTAAAAATCCCAAAATAACATTAACGACTTTGGCGGCCGTTTCCCGCGGGTCTTGCAGGCCCAGGCCGCTCTGTTCGGACAATTTTTGGACGTTAGTAACGCCGCCGCCGAAAAGATAGTCGGTATTAACCGGCGCGGCGAAAGCAAACGGAATAAAACTTGATAATCCTAAAAACGCTATTCGCCCTATTAAAATTGTCAGGAGAAATTTATGAAGCATGGTAATTTCTAAACTGTTGCGAAACTCTCTGAGATGGCTGAAATAAGCGAAAACATAATGGTCAAAAGTTTATTTAACGTACTTCATTTCAATGCTGCGCTGGGCGCCGTAATAGTATCCGATTGACTGATACACGTGAAAAATCCCTGATTGAGCGTAGTATGCCCGGTAGTAGTAATTGGGATTGGCGGGGTCTATTAAATGGCTGTACGCCCCGCAGACAAAATTAGCCGGGTCGTGAATGTTAATGTAGCCGCCGGCAGCGCAGGCGCTGAAATTGGTCTCAAAACTAGCGTCATTGACCGCGTACCACAGCAGGCGCTCGGCGCCGGATTCAGCCGCCAAGTACGCGACCGTTGAACGGCCGGAGAGATTGGAAGCGCGCAAACCTTTATTCAAAATATCGCTTGCGCCCAGCGCAATAACTAACATTGCCGCAAGCACAATGATAGTTATTAAAATGGAAATGCCTTGATTATTGGTTCGCAGTGCCCGCATAATACTTTGCATATTACGGTAAAATTTCATCCTGCAGATAGTAACGACTGGAAATCGTTGTCTGGACGGCAATTGCGGCGCCGGTCGCCGATGTGTCAAGCGTACTCACGCCGAGCGTAACGGTAACGGCGGGCTGAGCGTCGCTTTTCAGAGAAAAATTCAAATAATCAACCTTGATGTCGTCGGCAGTCACGTACTGTTCCACCCCGTCGCGGGCGATTTTTATGCGGTTATTTTCCAAAAAATACGCTGAGCACTCATCGTGCTGGTTGCGTAAGTAGAGCGTGCCGTTCGTCACGGCAAAAATCTGCCCGCCGGGAACGTCTGCGCAGGTGGTGGCGTTTCGCTTGGCCGTTCTGATTTCTTTGGCCATCACCTCCATGACGTAGCGCACGTTCTCCTGCACGTTCTGCGCACCGACCGCCCGGCGCTGCGCATTGATAACCTGCTGAAAAATGCCGGTCACACTCAAAAGAACTATCCCGAATATGCCCAGACCGACAACGAGTTCAAGGAGGGTAAAGCCAAAATTATTTCGCTGATTGCATTGTATAATCATAGTTACTGCCGCCAGTCATACAAAAATACGACGGTCTGGCGCTGGCGCGTCGCGCCCCGCTCATCCCACTGCACGAATGAGGTTACCTGCAGTCCGTCCACGGCCGCGCCGCCGGGCTCGTCAATATTTTGTATCAAAATCACGCGTGAAAAAGCCGTTGCGTCGCCCGAATCATGACGGTAAACGCCGCCCAAAATTTTCAGACGCGCGTTCGCATCGTCAATGCCGCTCACCGCCTGAAGGGAGTTTTTGATGTCGCCGGTGGCATCAAGGCGAAACGCCGGACCGACAATGCCGTCGTTGAACGGCAGACTGTTCAGCCAGTTGCTGTCGCGCACGTTGCGCACGAGCTCAGCGCCTTCTTCCGAGAGGAGCGCGCCGATGAACGTATTTTTGGTGGACAAATAAATTTTTTGATTATAAATAACCAAAGAAAAAATTCCCAGCATGCTAAAAGCGATGATAGCGACCGAGGCCATCACTTCAATCAAGCTGAATCCGCGTTGTTTTTGCTGTTGTGACATAAAAATTACGAGCTGGCGTCAACTAAACCGAAAGAGTTGATCAGTACGTCTCTGGTAACAGCGACATCGTCAGCCTGCTGCAAGGTAATGGTAAGCGTTCCGCTCCCAACGCCGTTGAGGTAGACTAACGGGTCGGGCGGCACAAACACGACGCTTGCGCCGATACCGGCGCTAAAGAGTATTTTTTCAGACAATAAAACCGTTTCGGCTATTAAATCGCCGGCGGTATAGCTGCCGTGGCCGGGCGTGCCGGCCGCGTCGTTATCAACAAAGATATAGTACGTATGCGTATCCGCGAGGTAAATACCCCATCCGCCGACCGGCGTAACGCCGTTGAAATCCAATGAGCCGAGCGCCATGTTTTCCACCCGCCGGACATCGCCGATGAATTTTTGCGTTTCCAAACGCAGCGCCGTCCGCTGGCCAGCGGTGCGATAGTCGGCCAATACAAACGTAGCCAAAAAAGCGATGACGGCCGTAGTCACGATGAGCTCAATCAGAGTAAAACCGCTGCGTTTTTTTTGATATATTCTCATACTACTGCGGCTTTACCTCCTCCCAGATGGGCAGACTGATACTCGTGCTTATTGAGAGAGGTTTCTGACAGCTGTAGCCGTCCGAATCGGTAACGGTGAGAATAACCTCTTTGGCGCTGCCGCCGCTGCCGGTTGATTGAAATTGCATCGGCCCGGCGCCCTGCGTCGCTGACTGCGTTATGTTGCCGCTGGCATCGCTGCCGACAACCGTCGCTTGCGCCGTTGACGTGGCAACGCTTGACGGCGCTGTCGCGGCTGAAGAAAAGACCCATGCGTTTGCGGCAACGGCGCTGTTGCCGTAGGTTTGGGCAACGCCTGCAAAAAATACGTTTTCCAGCGCGCGCGGGTTTGCCGGCGTGGCGGTAATGGAAACAATATCAGGGTAACTGTGCCGCTCAACCGTAAAACTGCTTGCTGCCCACGAGGAAACAAAATTGTGGTTATCCCACACGCGCACCCGCCAATAGTAGGTTATATTGTACTGCAGGCCGTCATCGGCATCAACCGCGTACTGCGAAGCCGCGCTATTTAACACTTTTCCCGTACTGATAAGCGGCGACGTAAAAGCCGCATTCGCACTCAACACCAGTTCATACGCGGCCTGCGTATCGCCGCTGTTTTGGTCGCTGAATTCCCAGCGCAAGAGCGGCTGCCGCGGGTCCTGCTTTGGCCCCGGGTACTCGCAGAGCACCGAACTGACTTTGGTTAAATTGATGGCGCCGGGCGTTTTGTTTATCATGACCGCATAGTTGCTGGC
>MFGL01000040.1:0-737 GCA_001778285.1 Candidatus Falkowbacteria bacterium RIFOXYC2_FULL_47_12 | reverse complement strand
AAAGGTTAAATTTTGTATTGAGACGCCATTCGTCCACGTGCCGCTCAACTGCAACCAACCGTCATCGCCCAAGTTGACGATTTTCGTCCAGCCGGTAACCGCGCCGGTGGCTGCATTGTAGGTGGCGGCATTATTGGGCGTACCCGGGTAGGGACCGACCGGTGCAAAATCTATCCAGCCAACATTGCTACTCCACGCGTAGCCGGAAAAAGGTCCGCCGCTTTCGCTGACGTTGACGCCGTAGTTGCTTGCGCTGCACTCATTCAGGCACGTGCCGCCCACACCGGCGGCAACGCAATCGCTGTCCAACTCGCACAAAATACCGGTATTATTCGCGCACCGCTTGTCCTGATTCATGCAATTGAAACTTACCCAGCCGATGTTTTCACTCCAAGCGTGGCCGATGACGTTTTGCGCCTCGCTCGCCTGCGCTATTTCAGACTGCGGCGGGTCGGCGATAAAAAGAAATGATACCGCTACGAGCGCCAAAACGCCGAACGAAACCGCCAAGGTAAATTTTTTCAAAAAAGACATACAAGTAGTAAATAGTAAATAGCTAATAGCCAATTATTCCTAAATACCATCTCAGAATTACTTCTCCGTACAAAAGTGCTATAATTGTTCCCGCGCTCAAAAACGTCCCAAACGGCACTCGTGCGGAGAACTGCTTTCGCCCCGCCGCCACCAGCCCGATGCCGACAATAGCGCCGCTGACATACGCGAGCGCGAGCGCCACT
>MFGL01000039.1:16332-19607 GCA_001778285.1 Candidatus Falkowbacteria bacterium RIFOXYC2_FULL_47_12 | reverse complement strand
TAAGGACCAACTAGGTTGATGCACTCAAAGAGGAACAGCCAAAAAAACAGCACTTTGAATTTTTTGTGCGAGAGGTCCAAAAGCTGCCATAATTTTTTCCAAAAACCGGACATATTTTTGCTATTTTTCAAACGTAATGAAAAAGAGGCGGTTCGTCCTCTCTGTGTAATAATACGGAAACGTTAGGAAAAACGTTACACATTCCTACGAATTGTGCAGGATATCCCAAACACGAAATGTATCCCCCGCCCCCATAAGTATTACTACGTTATTTTTGATAGTGGATTGCTGCAATGTTTTTGCACACTGCTCCATACTTGCTATGAAATGCGCGTTTTTTATTTTTTTTGCTAAATCCTTGCTCGTTACCGTGCCTTTTGTTTCACGCGCTGACGCGTAAATGGGCAAAAGAATTACTTCATCGGCGTTAGTAAAACTTTTAGTAAAATCATTGAACAACACCTGCGTCCGGCTGAACGTGTGCGGCATAAAGGCACAAATGATTTTTTGGTGCGGATACTGCTTCCGCAAGGCAAACAGTGTCGCCTGAATTTCGGTCGGATGATGGGCGTAATCATCTATAAACAAAGCGCCATGATATTTTCCTAAAATTTCCATCCGCCGCGCCGTGCCTGTAAATTTTTCTAAAGCTTTTTTTATTTTAGTTAAAGAAATTTTTAACTCCAAACACACGGCAATGACGGCCGTGGCATTTTTTACATTGTGCTCGCCGATTAATTTAATTTTAAATTCACCCAAGCTTTTGTTGCCCTGCCAAACTTTAAAGTATTGGTAATTATTTTTAATATTTAATATTGAACCCTGCCCACCGGCAAGCAAGTATTTAATATTTATTTTACTCTGTGCGAATGCGCCGTATGTTATTATGTTGCACGTACATTGCTTGATTACTTGCGCCACATTTTTATCATCAGCATTGGCTACTACAAACCCATTTTGAGGTATTTTCTTAACAAAATCTGCAAATGCCTTGCGGTATGCGGCGGGCGTTTTGAAAAAATCCGGGTGGTCGTAATCAATATTATTTAATAAAATAATTTTCGGCCGGTATAATTTTAATTTATTTTGATACTCATCCGCTTCAATTACCATTAATTTGCCTTTCCCCGTTAACGCGTTGCCCCCAAACTGCGGCACAGCCGAGCCGATAGCGGCGGTTGGTTCTACTCCGGCTTGCTGCAATACAAAGGCGAGCAGCGCCGAAGTTGTTGTTTTTCCGTGCGATCCGCAAACCGCGATGCCATACTTTTGGTTGAAAATTTCCGCAAGCGCTTCGGCCTGCGTTAATAGCGGCAATTTACGCTTAATCGCCTCCGCTACTTCCGCATTATTTTCCGCTGTGTAAGCGCCGGAGCGGATTACCAGTTCGGCGCTGGCGGGAATGTTAGCAGCGGCAAAACCTTCCACAAAATAAATTTTCGCGCGTTTTAATACTTTATCGGTAAAAAATTTCTCCTGCGTATCAGAGCCGCTTACAATTTTTCCCTGCGCTTTCAAAATCTGCGCCAGCGCGGTCATGCCCACGCCTTTGATGCCGATAAAATAAATATTCTTTGCTTTTTTTAGTTTTTTTGTTTGTGCTTGCATTTTTAAAAAATTAAGCTATAATTAAACTGGGCTTCCAACCTCCGGGGTGAGTAAACCATCAAAATTTGATCTTTTCGAGGTTTTCTCATCCCCATTCCGGGCGGGAAAGTTAATGGTCCCTTTTCCAATAGACCCTACTTTCCCGTCCATTTTTTTTAATTTACCCCATTAAATCCTAAAAAACTTTTAATTTTCTAAAATAATTTTTGCCAGCGCTTTTTCCGCGCCTTTTTTCATAATTTTTTTAATATTATCCCCATACTCTTTCTGCCGCGCCGTATCTGCCAAAAGTTCTCTGATTTCTTTGACGAAAAACTCCGGCTCCAAAACCGGCTGGTCCAAAACTAATGCCGCGGTTTCTGATTCCAGTAACGTCGCATTCGCAACCTGATGCGTGTGCGGCATGGCGATGATAATACTGGGCTTGCCAAAGTAAGAAAGTTCGGTAATAGTTGCAAGTCCCGCGCGCGCAATAACTAAATCAGCGCGTTGATACGCCGCGAGCATTTTGTCATACGTAAAAAATTCGTCAGGATAGTAATTTTCATAATTCGTACCCAACGGCAGCTGCTTGCCCTTACCTGTTAGATGTATCACCTGGCAAAATTTCGTCAGTTCCGGCAAACTTTCCACCACTAAATTATTAATAAAAACCGACCCTGTTCCCCCGCCCATTACCAATAATACCGGCAAATATTTCTTTAAACTAAAAAAATTATTTTTGTTATTAATTCTTAATTTATAATTCTGAATTCTGGTTGGATTACCTGTCCAGCGTGCCTTTTTGCCGTAATCTTGCAATGATTTTTTAAATGTAACGGTTGCCGCCTTGGCAAAGGGCGCCATCAGTTTATTTGCCAGCCCCGGCGCAACGTCCTGCTGGTGGACTAAAATTTTTATGCCCAAAAGCCAGCCGGCCCACACGACCGGCACGCTGACAAAACTGCCGCTGGTTAAAATCCATGCCGGCTTAAATTTTACCATAATAAAAAAAGACTGAACAAAAGCGCAAAATAAAAATAGGGGCGCGAACAATGTCTTGAGGGAAAAATACCGACGCAGTTTGGTTGCAATAATCGGCTTAAAAACGATGCGCTCCTTCGCCAGCATAATTTTCTCCGGGCCCCGGCGCGTGCCCAGCCAGAGGTATTCGTAATTTTCAAAACCCAGCTTATCAGCCACGGCTAAAAGCGGCGTGACCGAACCGCCCGTACCGCCGCCGGTAAGAAGAATTTTTGTTTTTAAAAATGTAGTCATACTACTTCGTCTGCTTTGAAATATTTACCAAAATGCCCGCAGCCGCGAGCGCAGCCATCATGGCGCTGCCGCCGTAGCTGATAAAAGGCAGAGGCACGCCGGTCATGGGGATTAAGTTAATGACGCCGCCGATATTCACAAATGCCTGGAACACAAACCAGGTAACGATGCCAATCGCCAGCAGTTTGCCGTAGCGGTCCGGCGCGCGCTTGGAAATGAGGTAGCCGTGATAAAATAAATACGCAAAAAGGCCGACCAAAATGATGCCGGTAACCATGCCCGTCTCTTCGGCGATAACTGGAAAAATAGCATCGCCCTGCACCTCGGGCAGATAGCTAAACTTCTGCCGCGAATTGCCAAAACCCTTGCCCCAGAATCCGCCAGAGCCAACAGCAATCAATGACTGGTTT
>MFGL01000039.1:9232-16284 GCA_001778285.1 Candidatus Falkowbacteria bacterium RIFOXYC2_FULL_47_12 | reverse complement strand
CGGAACCGGTCAAGCTGATACGGCGCGATTTTGAGCATCAGAAGCAGGCCGACCAGCCCGACGACAACGATGTAGGAGATGTGCTTCACGTTACCGCCGCCGATGAAATACACGGAGAGCGAAATTGCCAAGATAATAAAAAGCGTACCCGTGTCCGGCTGGGCGAGCATGAGAAATGTTATGATGCCAAGCAAAATTAAAAACGGCGCCGTACCCTGATGCAAGTCGTGCAAATCTCTATTGCGCGTATCAATCCAGGCGGCGAGATACAGCAAGAACGTTATTTTTACCAATTCCGAAGGTTGCAGAGAGAAGCCGAAAATGTTTATCCAGCTGCGCGCGCTTCCCCAGCCGCCGGCAAGTCCGGGCACAAACACAACGACCAAAAGCCCGAGCGACAGCGCCAAAAGCGGCAGCGCCAACTCTTTGTAGCGGTGGTAATCGAGCCGGCTCGTGACGTAAAAGAGAACTAGCCCCATTGCCAACCCGAAAAGCTGGCGGTTAAAGTATACGTAGGTTGAAGAAAAGCGCGCGTATGAGACGGCGCTGGAAACCGATGACAACATCACCAGCCCAAAAACAACAATAACCGCGACAATAATCATAACCACGTAGTCGGGCTGGTGATAGTTCGCGCGGTTGCGGATGAGATTTACGAAACGCAATTTGAAAAATTGTATCTTTTTGGTGAGCATATCATTACTTCTCCAATAAAAACAAAATTAAACCGATGACCGAGGTAATGCCGGAGATGAGCCAAAAGCGCATGACGATTTTTTCCTCCGGCCAGCCGATCGCTTCCAGGTGGTGGTGAATGGGCGCCGACAAAAAAATCTTCTTGCCATGGCGCAGTTTCTTTGAGGCAACCTGAATGAGAAAGGACAGCGCTTCAACCACGAATAAAAATCCGATGACCGGCAAAAGCAGCGCTTGGTTAGTCAGCATGGCAATAACACCCAGCGTAATACCCAGCGACATCGCGCCGGTATCGCCCATGATAAAACGGGCCGGCTTGATATTAAACCATAGAAAGGCGATTAAAGCACCAATTATAACTGCGCAAAAGGCGGCCAAATCATATTTACCTTGCACAAAGGCGATGACTCCGTACGCGGCAAAAGCGGTCAGGAGCGTGCCGCCGGCCAGACCGTCCAGGCCGTCAATTTCGTTCACTGAAAATGCTGTCGCGACAATAATGAACATAAATACCGGAATATACCACCAGCCAATGGCGACGTTTCCCCAAAACGGAATGTGTAAAATGTCCCAGTCAAGTTTGAAAAAAAACCACAGCGCGCCAGATAGCGCAATCAGAGCATAAATAAAAATGCGATGCTTCATTCTCAGACCGCCCTGGCCGTTACTGCGCACGTCCAGCATATCATCAAAAAGTCCGACAATTGCCGCGGCGACCAAACAACCCAGCGGCAGGAGCGTCTGGCTGCGGGTTAGAAAATTCATACGAACAAAAAAATCATTGCCGAATAAATTTGCCGCGTAGTAAAAAAAGAGCGCGAGCAGGAGAACCGTTACCCAAATAAGCAGCCCGCCCATGGTCGGCGTGCCTTTTTTGCGCTCGTGCAGGCGGCTGAAAATGGGAGTGGCACCGGAGTTGCGGATGCTCTTGCCTAATTTATATTTATACAAAAAATGCGTCAAAAACGGCGTCCACGCCACAGCCACCGCGGCGGCTAACGTGGTGAGAAATAAAATTTTGATAATAATAAAGATGTCCATGCTTGTCTTATCTGAAATTTATCAAAATAATGGAACCAACTCCCAGTAATAAAAAAAATTGTACAACAAAACTGGCCGTGGCAAAAAGGTAAACAAAAAAACGCTCCCGGCGGCCGGTCATGCGCGCAATGGCAAGGTTTACGCCAATGACGCAGAGACCCAAGAGCGGGATCAGATAAATTTGGCGCGGGCTGCCGATCAAGGTGATGCCAAAGTAAATATTGTGATGCAATGCGATAACGTCTCCGGTTACGCGCGTATTGATAAAAATACTGCTCGCCCAGACGGCGCTGTTGAGAATCAGCGCGGCGGCGGTCAGACCTCTCACTTTTTTATCACGATAGAGTTCCCGGCTGATTTCTGCGCCCGCGTGTACCAGCAATGGAAAGCGGGACAATAACGGCATATTCATATATGTCCCAGTATAGCAAACTATACCAGAAAACTCAATTTATTTTAAAAATATAAGGTAAGCGCCGCCATCGGTAAAAAACGGGCTGCCAGCCTGGTTTTTTCCTAACGTGGGAGGAACAATCTTGAATGCTGAAACGGAGGCCACATTGCCGCTGGCAACTAATTCATCTCTGACTGTGTCGCGCTCTACGTCAATGGCCGGGTCAATAACGTGGGTGGGCAAAAAAGACTGGGAAAAACCAGTTGTTTTGTCAAAGTGCGCGGTGGCAAACCAAATCGGCCGTCCGTCGGGTAACGTAAAAGGTGTGTGCCAAAAATGAATATGATGGCGTTCGCGCACCGAATTATTCGCAGTTGGCTGTTCAAAGGCAAAATCATTCGGCTGCGTATCCCAAAATGTCGGGGTGCCGGGAGCCTGCGGATAAGAGTGATTAAGCAATGCGGCCTCAAACGCGCGCCAGAGCGTTGTTAGATTTAAATTATCAGTTCGCAAAAAGCCGGCTTTGGCAAACGTTTCTGTGAGCTCGGCTTGAGCAGCGACAACAACTAAATGAATCGGTTCCATGGGCGTGCCGGCGATGTCTTCGCTCGTTTTCGGCAGGTTAGCAAAAAGCGCGGCCGGCAGTTCTTGTGTTGTGAGAGTTATAGTTGACGCAGTGGGCGTAGTGATTGTTTGAAAAGGATGATTTTGAAAATAAAAAAAGGCAAAGCTGAGCCAGACGACACTCACCAAACAACTGAAAGCTATCCCTGAAGCGGACGAATAACGCGCCGCTTCGTGCTCCGCGACACTCTGCTGCCGCCGCAGTCCCAGAAGCATGACTGAACCCGTCAGCCACGCGGCGCCGAAGGCAGAGCCAGCTAAAACGTCTGAAGGCCAATGCACGCCCAGATAGATACGGGAAAATCCGATCGCCGCTATTACGCAAAGACCGACTGCGATAGTGATACATTTTGTATACCAGCGGCGTGCCCAACGAAACACAAAATACGTTAAAAGGCCATAAAAACTAAAAGCGACAAAGGCATGCCCGCTCGGGAAACTGTAACTTGGCTCTATCATGAGCGCGTTCGCCAAGACCGGTCGGGGGCGGTGAATAATAATTTTGAAAAGCCATACAACCACCTCACCGCCGACAACTGACAAAAACAGCGCCAGCGCGTATTCCCCATACTTCCGCCACAGAAAAAAAATCCCGAATAAAATCACGCCGACCGCTAGCACCTGCGCCCGGCCCAAATAGGTGATGAAAAGTATTGCCTGATTAAAGGTATTGTTGCGGAAAATTTGCAACACATTGATAATGCGCACGTCAACTTGTGTGATGGCTTCACGGCCGATAACATCCAGCAGTACGTTGAAAAAGAAAAACAAGAAAACGATAATAAATGCAACGCCGATTGTCGTGTATAATCCAAAACGCTCATCCGGTGTGAGACGTTTTTTGACAAAATAAAATAAGCGCGGATGTTTTTCAATCATACGGCGCACTTCCGCGTCGTGAGCTACACCCCGGCCAGCGGAAAAAAAGATTGATTTTACGATTTGGAAGAGTCTTCGCATGAAGAACTGCTTACTGCATCATAACCATAACGACGAAAATGAGGAGCGTCGCGGCAACGAGCCAGCCGCCCGTCCAAAAAAAGAGTTCTATTCCTTCCCGCTTTTTATTGTCAAAATAAAGATACAGCGGCCGGCCCAGCGCCAGTCCGGCGGTAATCAAAGCGGAAACGACGAATAAAAGCAGATTTTTCATTATCTAAAATGCGTCTACCTATTTTTATCGCGGCTCACCCACCAAGGATCTTCTTTGTCATGAAACCACCAGTTGTCCGAAGGCGTTTCCAAAATAGTTATAGCAAGCGCTTGCGCCTCTTTGGTGTTGAGCCGTTTCACGGCCAATGGAATCCAGGTTTTTGCCCGTTCGTTGCCGATGTCGAGCTGCTCTTTCAAAGATAAAATCAATTCCAGCTGGTCGGCATCACGCGCCAACCGCGCTTCTATGCTATCGCCGCCGTTGCGTTCGTTTATAAGCGCTTTGATATCTTCTCCAAAAGGCAAGGTGCTTGCCAAATCATCAACTGCCTTGCTTTCGTCCGCGCGGGCGTATTTTTGGTGCGTATAATTCAGGTCCGAAGTGCGGGCTTCGGGAAGGTCGTGGAACAGGCACATTTCCAAAACTTTTTTTTCGTCAACCTCCTCATTTGCCTGTTTTTTTAATTTTGATAAAACATAACCGATAATGGTCACTCTGTTAATATGTTCGGCCACGCTTTGCTGGCCGCTCCCCAAAAAATAAAACCCGCTGCGCGGCGTTTTTGACAGGATGCCGACCTCAAACAAAAAATCAGCGATGGCATTAAGTTTTTTCATATATTTTCAACATAAAACACTCCCCGCTATTTATTTTTTAAAATCGTTTTAATCGTATCAAATAGGAGCTATGGCAAGTTGCACGTCCCCACGCCGTTTTCGTCGGTAATGTAGGTGCCATTTTGCTCCAGACATTTTGCCTGATTCGTTGCGGCGGCTTTGTTGCCGGACTGGAAACTGCAACCGACGAGCGCGAGCGTGCTTACTACTACGCACGCGAGAAAAAATTTGTTCATAAATTTTTTTTAAATTAAAAATTATTTTGCTATTACTAAGTATAGCAGATTATGAAGATTTTTCAAGCTAAAGTTTCTGTTTTTCCCAAAGCTCATAAAACCTGCCGCGTGCGGCATATAATTCTGCAAACGTTCCGGATTCCACTAATGTCCCTTCTTCAATGACCAAAATTGTGTCCATTTCCCGAATCGTAGTTAAGCGGTGCGCGATGACGATAGCCGTCACATGCTCAAAAAATGCGTGTAAGGAGTCGCGGATTTTTTCCTCGGACTCCAAATCCAAATGAGATGTTGCCTCGTCTAGCAATAAAATTTCCGGTTCTTTAAAAATAGCACGGGCTATGCCCAACCGCTGCCGCTCGCCGCCGGATAATTTCACGCCCTTTTCACCAATAACAGTATCCAGACCCTGCGGCAATTTTTTTACCAAATCATTCATATGCGCCGTATCCAACGCCCGTTTCAACAAGGCTTGGTTGGTTTGCCGCGTCGTATTGGTGACGGTAATGTTATCATGCAGGGAAAAATTAAATACTTCCGTATCCTGCAATACGACCGAAACTTTTTTGAAATAATCGCTACGGCGAATTTTTTTAATGGAAAGATTATCAAATAAAATGTCGCCGTGAAATTCTTCCCGCTCTTTGAGTAATAATTTGAAAAGCGTAGATTTGCCCGCGCCGGAAAGTCCGACAATACCGACTTTTTCTCCGCGCCGCATGGTAAAGGAAATATCGCTGAGCACTTGATTTTCGCCGTAAGCAAAGGAAACGTGCCGCAAGGCGATGGTCTGCCAACGCGGTGAGAGCGCGACTTTGCCGCGGTCATCATCAATGCGTACCGGCTCGTCCAGCATCAGCTTCATTCGGGCTATGCTCAATTTGGCGGTGGCAAAATCAACGCTGGCGGTGGAGAGTTCGTCAATTGATTCGCGCAGATCTGAAAAGTAGCTGTTAAACAAAATTAAAAAACCGACTTCGTAATGGCCGTTGAAAATTCCCCAGGCAATCATGGCAATGATGCCGACGCGAAAACCGTTCGCCCAGAATGACAAAAAGGAGGCGCGAGATTGGTACCAAAAAATACGCCTTTTTAACCTATTGAACAATTCAGCAGCAGCGGCGGCAAGCCTGCTGTACAGTACTCCTCCCATGGCCATTACTTTCACCGTTCTGATGTTATTGATGATTTCAAATAGCAGCCCGTTCACCTGTTCCTCTTGAGCATTCACGGCGTACGATGCCGCACTGGCACGGCGACGCATCATGCCGGAGATAAAAAAATACGTAAACAAAAAAACCAACAAGACCGCCAAAACCGTGTGATCAAAATTGGCGATGATGATGTTTATGGCGATGAGATTAACAGCGATTTCAATGATACTGTTAAACCAGATACGCAAAATAGTGTTCAAGCCGTCGACCGCGTTTTGGATTCTTTTGATTTTATTACCTGAATTTTCCCGCTCATGCCAGGCGATGTCAAGCAAAAATAGGTGTTGGGTAGCCTGCAACATAGAGTCAATGGCCACTTTTTCACTGACGCGATAACCGATGTATTTGGAAAAAAACTGACTGCAACTTCGTATGAAAACGGCGAGCGCCCATAACGCCAAAATCACCCATACCGTGTAGAGGGAGTCACCTGAACGATAATGTGTCAGAAACGTGACGACCGAAGCCAGCGCAAAGGCCGGATAGAGATATACGACGTCGCCAACTAAACGGATGAAGGAAGCTATGACAAAGCGGCTTCGATACGGCTTGAGCAACTGAAAAATATCTCTTATCAGTTGGCGGAAAGAGTACTGGATGATGTCAGTTGTTTTTGCGTTGTTGTTATCACTCATGTGTGCATTATTGTAATAAGTATATCACCTTAGGAAAAACGCAGCTATTTTTTTAAAAATACTTCTGCAAATACTCTCCGGTATAACTCTGTGCCTCATGCGCCACCTGCTCCGGCGTTCCGCAAGCGACTACTTCCCCGCCCTTGTCCCCGCCTTCCGGACCCAAATCAATAATATAATCCGCGCTTTTGATTACGTCCAAATTATGTTCAATGACAACAATACTGTTGCCTTTATCAACTAACTTATTTAATACCTCCAGCAGCCGGCTGACATCGGCAAAATGCAGGCCGGTTGTCGGTTCGTCCAATATGTATAAAGCGTCGCCGTTGCCGCGTTTGGCAAGCTCGGTGGTTAATTTTACGCGCTGGGCTTCGCCGCCGGAGAGCGTCGTGGAACTTTGACCCAATTTTATGTACCCCAAACCCACATCAAAAAGCGT
>MFGL01000039.1:0-9224 GCA_001778285.1 Candidatus Falkowbacteria bacterium RIFOXYC2_FULL_47_12 | reverse complement strand
TATGCTGCACGACCGGAATCGCCTCAAAAAATTTCAGCCCTTCCTCTACGGTCATCGCCAATACCTCGGCGATATTTTTTTCTTTATATTTCACCTGCAAAGTTTCAGAGTTAAAGCGTTTGCCTTTGCATTTTTCGCACACGACGAATACGTCCGGCAAAAAATGCATTTCAATTTTTTTTACCCCATCGCCCTCGCATTCTTCGCAACGCCCGCCGTGTACGTTAAAACTGAAACGGCCCGCTTTGTAACCGCGCGCTTTCGCTTCCGGCAAGGCGGCGAACAATTCGCGGATATAATTCCAAACGCCGATATAAGTTACGGGATTGGAGCGCGGCGTGCGGCCAATCGGCGATTGGTCTACGGCGATGACTTTGCTGATTTTTTCCATTCCCTTGATTTCTTTGTGTTCGCCAAAAAGCTCACCGCCCTTGTGCAATTTATTGAACAATGCCCGATATAAAATTTCATTAACCAAAGTTGATTTGCCCGAACCGGAAACGCCGGTTACGCAGGTAAAAACACTGAGTGGAATTTTGACGTCAATATTTTTTAGATTATGCTCGCTCGCCCCGCGAATTTCCAAATATTCCCGCGGCTCGCGCCTTTGTCGCGGTAGAGGAATTTCCAATTTATGCGCTAAATATTTTCCAGTTAAAGATTTACCATTTTTTTTCACCTGTTCCGGTGTTCCTTCCGCCACCACCTGCCCGCCGTGTACGCCCGCGCCCGGCCCCAAATCAATTACGTAATCCGCGCTCATCATCGTTTCTTCGTCGTGTTCCACCACAATCACCGTATTGCCGAGTTCGCGCAGATGCTTCAGCGTGTTGATTAATTTTTGGTTGTCGCGCTGGTGCAGGCCGATTGACGGCTCGTCTAGAATATATAGCACGCCGCGCAATTCCGAGCCGATTTGCGTCGCGAGCCGTATTCTTTGCGCTTCCCCGCCGGACAGGGTTCCGGCCGCGCGGCCCAGCGTCAAATAATTCAAGCCGACATCAAGCAAAAAAGTAAGCCGGCTGTTTACTTCTTTTAAAATCAACTTAGCTATTTTTTGCTCGGTCGCGGTTAATTTAAGCGAACTAAAAAAGTCGCGCGCTTTGTCAATGGACATTTCCGTTGCCTGAAAAATATTAATGTCGTTAATAGTGACGGCGAGCGCTTCCGGCTTTAGCCGCCGTCCCGCGCAAGCCGCGCAATTTTTATTGCTCATGTATTTTTCTATGTCGCGCTTGCGCTCTTCGCTTTCGGTCTGGCGGTAATGCCGCTCCATTTGTTTGATTACGCCTTCAAACATTCCCAGGTAGGAAAAATTTGATTCGTAAGTTTTGGAATGCACATCAAACTTGAACTTTTCCTCCGAACCGTAAAGCAAGATGTATTTGATGTTCGCGGGCAATTTTTGCCACGGAGTATCCATGCTGAAACCGTACGCTTTGGCGATGGTGCGCACGAGTTGCCCGCGGTAGCCGCCCATTAATTGCGTCCGCCAGGGCTTGATCGCGCCTTCGTTTAAACTTAAATCCTTATTGGGCACAACCAAATCAGGATCAAATTCCAGTTTTGCGCCCAAACCGTGGCATTCCGGACAAGCGCCGAACGGCGAATTAAAGCTGAACAGGCGCGGCTGTAATTCCTCATAACTTATTCCGCATTTGGCGCAGGCGAGTTTTTGCGAAAAAATCCGTTCTTTCCCGTCAACAAAAACTATTACTAATCCATCAGCTAATGCTCCGGCTTGTTCTATTGCTGAAGTTAAACGGGTAATAAAACTTTTTTGTTCGTTTTGTTTCTGTTTTGGCGCCAAAAAATCTTTCATGACAAATCGGTCAATAATTACTGCTATGTCATGTTTTTTTTGTTTGTCTAATTTTATATCCTGCCAATCGCTTAAATCGTTAAGCTCGCCGTCCACTAAAATTCTAACGAACCCCGAGCGGTGCAATTCTTTAAATTTCTCTTCATAACTCCCTTTGCGCCCGCGCGCGAGCGGCGCTAAAATTTCCAGCTTCGCGCCGGCTTTTTCTTGAGTTAAAATTTCCACGATTTGCTCTACGCTCTGCGGCTTGATTTCGTCCCCGCAATTCGGACAATGCGGAATGCCGATGCGCGCGTAAAGCAAACGCAGATAATCGTAAATTTCCGTAACCGTCGCGACGGTTGAGCGCGGATTATGGTGCGTTGTTTTTTGTTCAATGGAAATCGCGGGCGACAGACCGTGGATTGAATCAACATCCGGCTTATTCATCAAGCCCAAAAATTGCCGCGCATAAGCGGACAAGCTTTCCACATAACGCCTTTGGCCTTCGGCGTAAATCGTGTCAAAGGCTAGAGTTGATTTTCCCGAACCGGATAATCCCGTAATTACGGTCAACTTATCAATCGGGATATTAACATCTATATTTTTTAAGTTGTGTTCGCGGGCGCCGCGAATTTCAATGTATTTGCTTGGCATATAAGTTGACAAAAGTTGTTACAAAAAGTTGACAAAAACTATATAATTTGCTACTCTAAAATAAGCTCCTTTCAACCTCGCCCTCAACCCTGGGGGCCTTTTGCCCCGTTAGCGCCGGATTTATCTGGCGCATTTTTCCAATAACGCGTCAATGCGACGCGTTTAGAATATATACACATTCCCAATCTCGCGGTTACTCCTAAACCGCTCGACTCGCTACACCACCCTCCATAGCGAGTCATTTTTTTATATACTACTAATTACAAATCTTCTACAAATATACAAAATCTTATTTCTCACTTCTTACTTCTAACTTCTTAATTCTTTCTCTCAACTCAATCGCTTTCTCAAAATCCAATTCTTCCGCCGCCGCCTGCATTTCTTTTTCCAAAATTAAAATATCTTCCTCTTCCAATTTTTCTTCCTCCTCACTATTTGCTTCTAGTTTCTTATTTCTAATTTCCCTGCTAATGGATTGCGGTGTGATGCCGTGTTTTTTATTATGCTCAATCTGAATTTTTCGCCGGCGTTCGGTTTCTTTAATGGCGAGCTTCATGCTGACGGTCATTTTGTCCGCGTAAAAAATAACCTTGCTGTCAATATTGCGCGCGGCGCGGCCCACGGTCTGAATTAAACTGCGTTCGTTGCGCAAAAAGCCCTCTTTGTCCGCGTCCAATATCGCGACCAGCCCCACTTCCGGCAAATCCAAACCTTCGCGCAATAAATTTATACCCACAATCACATCTATTTTTCCGGTGCGCAAACGCTTGATAACTTCCACCCGCTCCAGCGTGTCAATTTCACTGTGCAAATACTCAACTTTAAAATCATTTTGCAATAAATAACTCGCTAATTCCTCCGCCATTCGCTTGGTTAAGGTCGTTACCAGCGCCCGGTTTCCTTGTTGAATTGTTTTACTAATTTCCTCTATCAAGTCTTCAATTTGCCCCTCGCTTGGTTTGACCGTAATCGGCGGGTCAATCAAACCGGTCGGGCGAATAATTTGTTCCACAATCTGCGAGGAATTTCTGATTTCTTCCATCGCCGGCGTCGCGGAAACATAAACGACATTTGCTCCGTCTTTCGCAAACGGCTTCAAAAAACCAGTAAATTCGTCAAATTTCAACGGCCGGTTATCGTACGCGCTGGGCAAACGAAAACCGTAATCTATTAAATTCCGTTTGCGCGTTTTATCTCCTTCGTACATGCCGTGCACTTGCGGCAAGGTAGCGTGCGACTCGTCAATAAATAACAGCGGATTTTTGGGTAAAAAATGCAGGAGCGTATAAGGCGAACTGCCGGGCGCGCGCCGGTCAAAATGCCGCGAATAGTTTTCTATGCCTTTGCAATAACCTAATTGCTCAATCATTTCCAAATCGTAATTGGTCCGCTGCTGCAAACGGTATTTTAAAACCGGATCGGACATTTTTGCCAAACATTCCTGCAATTCGGTTTTAATTGACTTTATCGCCTCTTGCTTATATTCATCGTTGGTAACATACGCCCGCGCCGGATAAACCCAAACCGAATCCAATTTTTTTTCTTTGCGCGCGGTGATGGGGTGCAGTTCGTAAATATTTTCAATTTTATCGCCAAAATATTCCAAGCGGGTAATAGCGGTGCCGCCGCCCTGCATGATATCTATAACATCGCCGCGCACGCGAAAGCGGCCGGGTTTTAATTCCGTGTCGTTGCGCTCGTAGCGCAAATTTATTAGTTTAAAAATTAATTGGCGCATCGGCATTTCCGCGCCAGGTTTTACTTCAAACGACTGCTGTTTAAACTCCTCCGGACTGCCCAAACCGTAAATGCAGGAAACCGAGGAAACAATAATCGTGTCCGGGCGCGTCAATAAACTGATACCCGCCTCCATTCGCATCCGTTCAATTTTTTCGTTCACCTGCGAATCTTTTTCGATATAGGTGTCGGACGCGGGCAGATAGCTTTCCGGCTGATAATAATCAAAATAGCTGACGAAATAACAGACTTTATTTTCGGGAAAAAATTCCAAAAATTCTTCATACAGCTGCGCCGCGAGCGTTTTATTGTGCGACAAAATCAAAGCCGGACGCTGTAAGCGTTCAATCACATTCGCCATGGTAAAAGTTTTACCGGACCCGGTAACGCCCAAAAGCGTCTGCTGCGGCAGGCCTTTTTTTATGCCGTTGACCAATTGTTCAATCGCTTTGGGCTGGTCGCCGGCGGGTTTATAATTGGAATGTAGTTTAAATTTCATAACTCCTACGAATTACTAATCAGTACAAATATACCAATAATTGTTGATTTGCAGGTGAATAAATTTTTCATAGGCAAACAACGGGCTTAAACAAAGCCCGTTTTATTTTGTCGTTTTAAAATGTCATTAGTATATACCTAGATTGCTATTTCAGCAAGTCAGCGGTTCATCTCTTCAAAGAAGAATTTCAAATTCGCGTTCATCCAATAACTCGCGTCACCCTCCAAAAATGCGACAAAATCACGGAATGCCGTTTGGCGCGGCTTGATGCTGCGCGCTTTGCAGCCGTCCAAGTAGAGTTTTTTAATTTTTTGCGTGTTTATAGTTTGTGTAACTGGCATATACTTAAAATTTAATAGGCAACAACATTGCCGTCTATGCCTATCAGCCAAAAATGGAATAATCTTCGCTTGCGGCGCACAACCGGAAGGGTAATTTTATCTTTTTGTTTGAAAATAATCTTTTTCATAATCAATATTTGCGAACAACGCCGGTAACGACGCCGCCGATTTTGAGCTCCCCTACCGGTCGTATAAGGGGGTAGTTTTTGTTGGCCGGTTTTAAAATAACTTTGCCGTTTTCTTTTTCAAAATACTTCATGGTCCATTCGTTATCCACTTCGGCAATGACGATGTCGCTGATTTTTGGCGTTCTGCCCTGTTCAACGACGACGAGGTCGCCTTCGTTGATACCGGCTTCAATCATAGAGTCGCCCGTCACCTCCAGTAAATAAGTCTTGTCTTTTTTTTCTATTAAATATTCGTCCAAACTTAAGGATTCTCCGACCTCCTGTTCTGCGGTCGTCGGCAAACCCGCCTGCACCGTGCCGAGCAACCGAACGCCGAACATATCCGGCCCGGCAATCAGGCGTCCGTTCTCGTCTTTACCTACCAAACCGTCATCAACAAACTTGGAAACTACTTTGGCCACCGCGTTTTTTGAATGAAAGTGAAACAACTCAAGCATTTCCGCGTAGCTGGGCAGGCGCCGGGCTTTTTGGTAAAAGCCGATAAAATTTTTTTTATACTGATGATATTTTTCTTGTGACATAGACAAATATTGTGAGAAGCTCCCGCCCCAAGCCGTTTAACTGCCGGGGCGGGAATAGCGGCACGGCATATTGCCTACTCCTCTCTGCCGCTTTTTTGTTTTTTACCCCGTGTAGTAACACATCAATAAAATTCTTATTTATTTTTTAAACTATCTACTACACGGGGTAAACTTATTCACATCGTATGTTGTAAGTATAGTGTACGTTCGTTCACCTGTCAATGTGGAAAACTCTCACCAATACAAAAACCACCGTGGGAATCCAAGCTACGGTGGTTTTTGCTTTTGTTTTTTTACTCGTTTTAGAGTACCGCGTCTTTGGCGGCTTTCGCTACTCTAAACTTTACGACTGTTTTGGCCGGAATCTTTATCTCTTGACCGGTGGCCGGATTGCGGCCCATACGGGCGGCGCGGTTCACCTTGACTAATTTGCCAATTCCGGGAATGACAAACTCCCCGCTTGACTTAACCTCCTTGTAGGCCATGGTAATCATCTGGTCCAAGAAGTTACCGACTTCCTTTTTGCTCATGCCGGTTGCTTCGGCCAGAGCGTTGTACAACTGGCCTTTGGTCATTTTTGCCATACGTGTATGCGTTTAGTAAATTATAAGTTATCAACAATTTAAAAAACCTAATGAAATAGTAGCATATTTTACAAAAGCCCACAAATTTCCTAACTTTCTAAAAAGACGCCTCTTTACAGAAGCGTCTTTTGTGGTGCTAAAATTTCCAATCCCTTACTGCACCGTCAGCGTGCCGACCATACCCATAGCGCGGTGGCTGCCGATTGAGCAATAATACTCAAACGTACCCGTCTTGTCAGCCGTAAAGGTGACTTCAGCGCTCTGGCCAGTCTGAATAATGGGAGTGCTGACATTGAACTCATCCAAAATCCAATTGTGCGTGCCGCCAATGTTTTTAAAGATAATTTTTACCTTATCTCCTTTGTTCACCGTAATGGTATTTGGCGCGTAGGAAAAATTCTGTCCTTCCACCGTAAATGTCTTCACTGCGCCGTCTTTCACCATGGCGCCGGTACTGGTCTGGTCGTCTGGTACCGCGGGGGTATTGCTGGCATCAGTCGTAGTGACCTCGCCCTGCAAATACGTATCAGCGGCATTTTGTTCCTGATTGGCGTTGGCTGGCTGGTTCTCATTGGCACTTATGGAATCACTGTTCTGTTGCTTACAGCCGGCGGTGCCGAGCGCGACGGCCACGCCCAGCAAGGCAAATGTATACAATAATTTTTTTGTCATATATATTTTTATTTAATAAATTAACTCTCAGTTATCCACTTGTAGTATAAATGCAACAAAATAATGTGTCAATTACGCAGGCCGTGCAACCGGTACTACGCATCGTAAAAAAAATTTCTGTCACTGACAAATAACCGCTCGGCAATGTGGCAGATGGAATAGGTGATGAAAAAAGCCGCCAAAACGTCAATTGAATAGTGTAAATGTCCCAAAAGCACCACGATAGCAAAAATAACCGCGGCAACAAGAAAGAGCGTACGTAAGGCTTTATCCTGCCAAAAAATCAAAGCGAGTAAAAATGGCAATCCCGTGTGACCGGAAAAAAATAAATCCGCGCCAAAACTGAACTGCGCCAGAATATTTGATTGAATAATCGCGTGCGTCGGGTACGGCCCGATGTGGGTTAAACTGATAAAAAGCGAACGGATAAGCGTGAAGAGCGCTACACTTTTGAAGGTAAACGGAATGCGCTGGGGCTTGTAGAGGCAGAGCAGGCAGACAAATGTCCACAGCAAAAAAGAGCCGTACACGAATGTGCCGTCAACGTCGTAGACGCGCGTATTAGAGAGCACGATGTCAGTCACCGGGTTGCTCGCGCGCTCTTCAGCGTACAGCACCGCATAATAGTTGACGACCAAACTAGCGGCTAATAACAGCGCGGCCGCAACAACGGCGAATGAAAATTTTTTATTTTTAAAATAAAGCGCGTACCGCTGGCGGCACGCAACAAGCATTGATCGCAACATAATTATCTCACGTCACTATACTTCTTGGTAACAGGTTTTTTAAACAGAACTTCGGAAATAAAATTGAGAACGTAAATAATTCCAGTGTACACTATGCCCTGTCCGGTAAGCCGGCGGCCCGATGCCGGCATAACAAAACGCAGAGAAAATTTTACCCTGCCGAACCAATGCGCGCGCCGGGCGATATCGGTGTCTTCACCATAAAATTCTATAGAGGTATCAAAACCGTTCATTTTTGCAAGTACGTTGCGGCGAATCGCGAAATTGCCGCCGACAGTCATGTAGCCGAGAAACCAGTACGCCGGCAGAGCCAGCAAATACCAGTACAGCCAAACTAATAGTTTTTGCCAGCGGGAAACATCGTAGTAATAGTATGGTCCGCTCAAACAGGCCAGTTTGGCGTCAGCGGAAAATTCACGGAAAATGCTCTCGCTCCAGCCAGCCGGCATACGCGTGTCAGCGTCAACGTAGGCTACAATGTCGCCACGCGCTTCCAAAAAGCCCCGCTGGCGGGCGCGCGTCAGGCCTTTGCGTTCTTCCCGTACCACGCGCACGCCCGAAAATTTTTCCGCAATTGCCGCGGTCGCGTCCATGCTCGCATTGTCAACCACAATAATTTCAAAAAAAGCGCCGGATTGGTTTAGAGCGTGTCGCAAACAACTACTGATGTATTTTTCTTCGTTGTAGGCAGGGATGACGAGGCTGACAGTAGGTTTTTTCATGCAGCTTCAGTATATATTTTTTCAAAAATTTTGACTATAGCCGGCAGGGCGTAGCGCGCGACCGCTTTCCGGCCGCCAGCGCCGAGTTTGCGGGCAAGAACGTTATCGCTTAGAATCGTCTGCATCGTCTTTGTCAGTGCGTCCGCATCGCCCGGCTTTACCAACAAACCGCTCGTTTTGTCTATGTACTCAGGCAAAGCCCGCGCACGCGCACCGATAACGGGCAGCGCGGATGCCATTGCCTGCATAAGGCTCAAGCTCTGCGATTCAGCCGTGCTCATGATAACAAATAAATCGCTTGCCTGATAGAGCAAGGGCAACGTGGCATTGTCAACGAAGCCAAGAAAACGCACGTTCCCGGCAACACCCAACGTCTGCGTCAACGAACGCAGCGCATTTTCCGCGCTACCACGGCCGGCCAAAAGCAACGTAATGTCAGGCAATTCTTTGCGTAACTGCGCGAACGCGCGGATGATGACGTCCACGTGTTTTTCCGGCGCCAGCCGACCGGTGTAGAGTATCACCTGGCCGCTCACATGAAAACGGTGCTGCCAGGCCGCTTTTCGCGCCGCCGTATCCACCGGCACAAAACGCGCCGTATCAATCGGATTGGGTACCGGCTGGTGCGGGGCGCGCAACCCGTAGCGTTCCATTTCTTCAAGGAGTGAGCGGCAGGGCGCGGTCAGAAAAGCGCAACGATTGTAGTACCACGAAAAATAACGCAAAATTGTCTGCGAAAGCCAGTGAAAATGAATT
>MFGL01000038.1:3922-7320 GCA_001778285.1 Candidatus Falkowbacteria bacterium RIFOXYC2_FULL_47_12 | reverse complement strand
CCGCTGGCAGGAGCATCTTTTGCGCCTGGAAATGTACGGCATGGCGCTCGTGATTTTATTTATAATGCTGGGCATGCAGTTCGTCTGGTATGTAGTTTTGTGGCTATTTCAATTCATTGCCGGCACGGACGTTTTACTGCGCGTTTTTGGCTTGTAAAAAGGCGAAAGTTATTCACTTTAACTTCTCTCACTTCAAGAGTACGATTACTGTATCAAAGTAGTCGTTCTTTTTAAATTTGAA
This sequence comes from Candidatus Falkowbacteria bacterium RIFOXYC2_FULL_47_12, assembly GCA_001778285.1. GTDB lineage: Bacteria > Patescibacteriota > Patescibacteriia > Patescibacteriales > XYC2-FULL-47-12 > XYC2-FULL-47-12. The sequence continues at coordinate 7,079 of MFGL01000038.1, read as the reverse complement.
TAAAATTTTTCAAAAGGAGGCATTTGTCATGTTTTGTGAAAATAAAAAAACAGTTATTATTTTTGGTGACGCCTCCTTTCAACAGGAATTACATAAAGCTTTGGAGGTTTACAGAGGGGATTTACAGGGAAAATTGTTTATTCCCTCATATTCAAGGACAAGCATGCCCTCTGCAGTGGATATTGCTCTGATGCAGTTAACGTCAAATGATGACGCTGTTTTTATTAAAAGAGAATTTTCTCACGACGGTACTCACGTGCTTGTATTAGATGCCATTATTAATGAAACAACGGTTCGCACGCTGGTTGAGTACGCGCCGCATCGTATTCATTGTTTTAATGATTGCGCGACAATGGTCGCGTATTTCAGGGATATTGTTCTTGAGCAAAAATTTTTTTTAAGACAAGCTGTTTAAATATCTAATGCTGCTAATGGGGGGGGTCAGTAATTGCGACTGCCCTCTTTTTTTATTTATATTTTGGCAGTACAATAGAGGCGTATGGCAGATGCCGCTACTCAAAAAATTATCAATGACTGGAACGCCGCCTATCTCGGTTATTTAGCTGAAACGTTAGCAAAAAAAATTCTTCCGCCGGCCGCCAAAGAAACAATCGGCGTGGGCGAAGTGAAAGTTTTAAGTCAGCCAAAACCGGCTTCGCACAAAGGCGACAACGGCACGCTTCTCATCATCGGCGGTAATACGCAGTACCATGGCGCGCCGCTTTTGGCCGCCAAAGTTGCAGGTAAAATCGTTGATATTGTTTACTTTGCTTCTACGCCGCAAAATAATTTGCTCGCGCAGAAATTGAAAGCACGGCTGTTGGAATTTATCACCGTGGCGGAAAAAGACATTGTAAAATACATTCAAAAAGCTGATGTTGTGCTAATCGGTCCCGGATTGGGTACGGACAAAAAGAGCGCGGGGTTCGTGAAGGATTTTTTAAAAAAGTATAAAAATAAAAAAATAATTTTAGACGCGGACGCGCTCAACGTCATCAAGCCAAAGCAGCTGCATACAAATTGCATTGTTACGCCGCACAAGCGCGAATTTCACAAACTGTTCAAACTGCCGGCAACCAGAGACAACGTTTTCAAAATGGCCAAGCGTTATGGCTGCGTGATTACGCTCAAAGGCAGAATTGACTATGTTGCTTCTCCGAAAGAATTAAAAATAAACACCACCGGCAATACCGGCATGACCAAAGGCGGCACCGGCGACGTTTTGGCCGGGATCACGGCGGCGCTGGCCTGTACCAACGATAATTTTTTGGCGGCGTGTGCGGCCGTCTTCGTCAACGGTTTGGCCGGCGACCGGCTGGCGCAGCGGGTTTCGCGCTACTACAGCGCTACGGATTTAATTGCCGAAATTCCCCGCACTCTGCAGTGGTGTGAAACGTACCGGTTACCCCGCATTTCTTGACGGTTTTTCATTCCTTTGCTAAAATGACAGCGCATTGTTTATAAGCCCTGTATTAAGGACTCATTTTTGTTACTATGCCGACAATCAATCAATTGGTAAAAAAAGAACGAAAATCAAAAAAGGGTAAAAGCAAGGCGCCGGCGTTGCAGTCGGTCATGGATACCTTGCACCGCCGCCGCACCGAGATTGCCAAAGGCAACCCGTTTAAGCGCGGGGTTTGTTTAAAAGTGACGACCACGACCCCCAAAAAGCCGAACTCGGCCCTGCGCAAAATCGCGCGCGTCAGGCTTTCCAACGGAAACGAGGTAACCGCCTACATTCCAGGAATGGGCCATAACCTGCAAGAGCACTCTATTGTATTGCTTAAAGGCGGCCGCACGCCGGATTTGCCGGGGGTGCGCTACAAGATCATCCGCGGCGTCTACGACGCGCAAGGAGTGGAAAATCGCCGGCAGGGCAGAAGCCTTTATGGCGCTAAGAAACCAAAGAAGTAATTATGCGAGGAAAACCAGCTCCAAAACGAGATATTTTGCCTGATCCGCGCTACCATGATTTGGAAGTTGCCAAATTCATCAACTACATCATGCGGGGGGGCAAAAAAACAATTGCGCAGACAATTATCTACGACTGTTTTGATATTATCAAAGAAAAAACCAAGCAGGACCCGCGTCACGTCTTCAACCGCGCCATCAAACAGGTTTCTCCCATTGTGGAGGTTCGCGGCAAGCGCGTGGGCGGCGCCAACTACCAGGTGCCCTACCAGGTCCGCACCGAGCGGCGTTTCACGCTGGCCTGCCGCTGGATAATGGCTGCGGCCAAAGCTAAAAAGGGCAAAAAAATGGCGGAAAGATTGGCTGAAGAGCTGATTGACGCCGCTAAGGGCGAGGGCGGCGCCATGAAAAAACGCGTTGACGTGCACCGTATGGCCGAGGCTAACAAGGCGTTCGCTTACTTCGCGCGCTAAACTATATTATGCAGGAATACCCCCTTGAGAAAGTTCGCAACATCGGAATCATCGCTCACATTGACGCCGGCAAAACCACCGTTACCGAGCGTATTTTATTTTACACCGGAAAAAAGCACAAAATCGGCGAAGTGCACGAGGGCGAGGCCACCATGGACTGGATGGAGCAGGAGCAGGAGCGCGGCATTACCATAACCTCGGCGGCCACGACGTGCTTTTGGCGTGACTGCCGCATCAACATCATTGACACGCCCGGCCACGTTGACTTCACGGCCGAGGTGGAGCGCTCCCTGCGCGTTTTAGACGGCGGGGTGGTTATTTTTGACGGCGTTGCCGGCGTGGAGCCACAGTCTGAGACCGTCTGGCACCAGGCGGAAAAATACAACGTGCCGCGTATGTGTTTTATCAATAAAATGGACCGGACCGGTGCTGATTTTTCCAAAGACATTGCTTCAATCCACGAGCGGCTGACCAAGCGGGCGTTTCCGGCGCAGTTGCCTATTGGCGCTGAAGACTCCTTCAAAGGAGTGATTGATCTGCTGACGCGCAAGGCTTACTTTTACACTAATGAAATGGGGACTGACGTCACAGAAGAAGACGTTCCGCAGGACATGAAAGAGCAAGTGGAAAAATACCGCGGCGAGCTCGTTGAAGCTATAGTGGAAGGCAACGAAGCTATGATGACAAAATATCTGGGCGGAGAAGAAATTCCGGTTGAGGATTTGAAAAAAGAATTGCGCAAAGGCGTGATTGCCAATACCCTGGTGCCGGTT
>MFGL01000038.1:2908-3863 GCA_001778285.1 Candidatus Falkowbacteria bacterium RIFOXYC2_FULL_47_12 | reverse complement strand
TACCGAGAAAAAAATTCCCGTGCATCCGGACGCAAACGAACCTTTCGCCGGTTTGGCGTTTAAAATCGCCACCGACCCGTTCGTGGGCAAACTCTGCTTCGTACGGGTGTACGCGGGTGTTTTAACCGCGGGCAGTTACGTTTTAAATACCGCCACCGGCAACAAAGAGCGCATCGGCCGCATCGTACGCATGCACGCCAACAGCCGCGAAGAAGTAACCGAGGTGAAAGCCGGTGAAATAGCCGCCGTGATTGGTTTGAAAAATACAGTTACCGGCAATACGCTCTGCGACGAGAAGCGGCCGCTGATTTTGGAAAATATCACATTCCCAGAGCCGGTCATTCAGGTAGCTGTTGAGCCTAAGACCAAAGCCGACCAGGAAAAAATGGGCATGGCTCTCTCCAAATTGGCCGAAGAAGATCCCACGTTTCGAGTTTCCTCGGATGAAGAAACCGGCCAGACACTCATTGCCGGCATGGGCGAGTTGCATTTGGATATCATCGTTGACCGCATGAAGCGCGAATTCAAAGTGGAAGCCAACGTGGGTCAGCCTCAGGTAGCGTATCGCGAGACCATTCGCGGCGAAGCCGAAGCCGAGGGCAAGTACATCAAGCAGTCGGGCGGCCGCGGCCAGTACGGCCATTGCTGGCTGCGCGTGTGGCCGCGGGAAACCGGAGCCGGTTTTGAATTCAACAATGAAATTAAAGGCGGCGTTATTCCGCAGGAGTATGTTCCGGCCATCGGAAAGGGAGTGAAAGAAGCTTTGGACAAGGGCATTATGGCCGGCTACCCGATGGTTGATATCGGCGTTGCCGTCTACGATGGCTCTTATCACGAAGTTGACTCGTCCGAGGCGGCGTTCAAAATCGCTGGTTCCATGGCATTTCAGTCAGCTTGTAAAAACGCCAGACCAGTTTTGCTTGAGCCGGTGATGAGCGTTGAGGTGGTGACGCCC
>MFGL01000038.1:0-2897 GCA_001778285.1 Candidatus Falkowbacteria bacterium RIFOXYC2_FULL_47_12 | reverse complement strand
GCCGCTTTCAGAAATGTTCGGCTACGCGACACAGTTGCGCTCAATGACGCAGGGAAGGGCAAGTTACAGCATGGAACTGCGCGGCTACGAAGAGGTGCCTAAAAACAAAGCCGAGGAAATCATCAGCGGCCGCGGGAAGTAGCTACGAAGTAGAGATTTACACAGCTCGTAATTATTGACAGATATCGGTGGTAGATTATACTTTATGTAACGCTTTGGTAGCATTACTAAGAAATTTTTATGATACATAACCATTTACAAAGAGCGCTCTCTTTAGCCAGACGCACTGGTGACCGTCTGCTCGTTGTTGACCGTTACGATGAAGACGGCGGGTACGTGGTGATGGACGTGGATGAGTACGAGCGTTTAATTGACGCGGCGGCACAAATTGAAGGGATGGAAGGAATGGATGAGGAAAATGAAGATGAGGATGATTTTTGCCCAGAATGTGAGGAAAAAGAAGAAGAAATGCCCGAGATACCTGATTTTGACGAAGAAAACGACTATTTTTCCGACAGAATTTTTGCCGGCGGCCGGGAACTTGACAATACGCAAGACTATGGTAGAATAAACACTGTGTCTGAAATTGGCGCGCCGCGGCAAAATAAATCCCGCAAACGCTGGGAAATTCCGTCGGAAGTAAAACAGGCCGGCGAAGAAGCCGCGCCTGAAGACGGATTTTCCGAAGCGCAGAATCAGGCAGATGATGACCGGTACTATTTAGAAACAATTTAATTTATTTTTTAAATTTTAATTTTTAAGTTTTAAAGACATGACTGCACAATTTCAACGCACAAAACCCCACGTAAACGTTGGTACTATCGGCCACGTTGACCACGGCAAGACCACCTTGACCGCGGCGATTTTAGCGGTGTTGCACGCGAAAGGCTTTGCCGCGTCGGCAAAATCAGTTGACCAAATTGACGCGGCGCCGGAAGAAAAAGCCCGCGGCATCACCATTGCGACCGCCCACGTTGAGTATGAATCCGAGAAGCGCCACTACGCGCACGTTGACTGTCCCGGACACGCCGACTACGTTAAAAACATGATTACCGGCGCGGCGCAAATGGACGGCGCGATTTTGGTTGTGAGCGCAACCGACGGTCCCATGCCGCAGACCCGCGAGCACATTCTCTTGGCGCACCAGGTCGGGGTGCCGTGCATGGTGGTATTTTTGAATAAAGTTGATATGGTTGAGGATAAAGAACTCATTGACTTGGTTGAAGAAGAAGTCCGCGATTTGTTGAACAAATATGAATTTGACGGCGCCAATACGCCGATTATTCGCGGCAGCGCGCTCAAGGCGCTGGAAGATCCCAATGGCGAGTATGGAGAAAAAATTATGGAACTTGTCAAAGCGCTGGATGAAAAAATTCCCGAACCGGTGCGTGATATTGATCATCCGTATCTCATGCCTATTGAAGACGTGTTTTCAATTGAAGGCCGCGGCACGGTGGTAACCGGTCGCATTGAGCGCGGCATCGTTAAAATTGGCGACGAAGTGGAAATTGTTGGTTTGGGTGATACGCAGAAGACAACCGTGACGGGCGTAGAAATGTTTAATAAACAGCTTGATCAGGGACAGGCGGGTGACAATGCCGGCATTCTTTTGCGCGGCACCAAAAAAGATGAAGTGGAGCGCGGTCAGGTGTTAGCCAAGCCGGGTACCGTTACCCCGCACACGGAATTTGAGGCTGAAGTTTACGTTTTGACCAAAGATGAAGGCGGACGCCACAAGCCTTTTTTCAAGGGCTACAAGCCTCAGTTTTATCTCCGTACCACTGACGTGACCGGCGAAGTTGTTCTGCCGGAGGGAACCGAAATGGTCATGCCCGGCGACACCGTGAAGATGGTAGTCAAGCTGATTGCGCCGGTTGCCCTGGAAGAAAAGCAGCGTTTCGCCATCCGCGAAGGCGGTCATACCGTCGGCGCTGGTGTGGTGACTAAAATAGTTAAGTAAATAAATAAATAGTAGTTATTTTCATGCCCGCAACTGCAACTAAAGTTAAAGAAAAGAATTCTGCGTCATCAGCTTCGGCTTCGGCCGAAGACAGCCGGCAGAAGATTCGGATAAAAATCCGCGCCTACGATTACAAAATCATTGACCAGGCCGCCAAAACAATCATTGACGGCGCCCAGCGTTCGGGTGCGCAGGTGTTTGGACCCATTCCGTTGCCGACGGCGAAAAAGAAGTACACGGTGAACCGCTCCACATTCGTTCACAAAACGTCGCGTGAACAGTTTGAAATGCGCGTGCACAAGCGTCTGATTGATGTGATTGAACCGACCGCCAAAACGGTTGAACTGTTGAGCAGCTTGAGTCTGCCGGCGGGCGTGGATGTGGAAATAAAGATGTAGTATCATTGAATCGCGAAAGTAACCCCAATCACGGGAAGTGCTTACACGAGAAATTGATATAACGAGGGAAAGTAACCAAGTTTAATTACAACATTACAAGTTAGCCAAGACATTCGTTCTGGTACTTTGTTGTAAGGCCAGAATTTTTTAATTTGTAGGAGTAAGTATGAAGTTTCTTTTGGGAAAAAAGTTAGAAATGACGCAGATTTTTACCGAGAGCGGGCTGGTGTTGCCGGTTACCAAGGTACAGGCCGGCCAGTGCACGGCAGTGCAGGTGAAATCGCGGGAAAAAGACGGTTACAGCGCCGTACAGTTTGCTTATGGTGAAAGAAAAAAAAAGAACGTGGCAAAACCACAGCAAGGACATTTTCTGAAGTCGGAAGTTAGAAGCAAGAAATCAGAAACGTACCCGCGCTACGTGCGAGAGATGCGGTTAAAAGACGGTGATGCCGATATATCCATACACTCCGGCGATGTGGTTGACGTTTCCAGCTTCGTTGTCGGTGATATGGTGAGCGTTACCGGTACGTCCAAAGGAA
>MFGL01000037.1:21579-21650 GCA_001778285.1 Candidatus Falkowbacteria bacterium RIFOXYC2_FULL_47_12 | reverse complement strand
ATTGTCCACTAATGAAAAAAACAATAGCCAAGTGCGCTATTGTTTTTTGTGTTTCAAAAAGAAAAAAAGCG
>MFGL01000037.1:5955-21566 GCA_001778285.1 Candidatus Falkowbacteria bacterium RIFOXYC2_FULL_47_12 | reverse complement strand
CGGCTCGCTTTAGTGTACGGCAATGGCATTTGTTAATACCTCAATTTCCATCTCCAACGACTCCAACACATCACCCTCAGTAATTATATCAAAATAATTACCAATATTTGATGGTTGATCATCAAAAGGATCAATGTCCCATTGAAAATGGCGATATAATGGACATAACTCTATTATGTTTTGAGCGGATTCAATAGAGTCAGATACTATAATGCATACCGTGCCGTGCTCATTTTTTAGAGCATATAGGTGCATTATAGTCTCAATTGCAATAAGTATTTTTAAATCTCTAAGTGCATTTTGAAGCTCTCGCAACTCGGGTTTCGACTTTTTTGTAGCTTTTACAGAAAAATACGACATAAGCTTCTCCTTCCGCCGGTTGCCGCCGATTTTTTAAAATGATCAAAATACTAACTTCGCAGTGTAGCGAAGTAGAGAGAAGTTGTCAATTTAGCAAGTCAAGTTTTTACTTGATTATACTGATAAAATACGCTACTCTGTAAGTATATGCAAATTCCTCAACAGATAAAAAACATTTTGGAAAAATTAGACAAAGCAGGCTTTTCAGCCTACATCGTGGGCGGATGCGTGCGGGATTTACTTATGAACGTAAAGCCTAAGGACGCTCAAGCCTGCGGCAGAGCGCCTAAAGACTGGGATATAACGACAAACGCGCGGCCGGAGCAAATTTTAAAAATTTTTCCTAACAGCGAATATGAAAACGAGTTTGGCACAGTACTAGTGAAGATAGACGAAGCCGAGCGCGAAGAAAATTTAAAATGCGTTGAGGTAACCACCTACCGCAGTGAGCAGGGCTACGCGGACCGAAGGCATCCGGATGAAATAAAATTTGAAGACAGTCTGGATAAGGATTTGGAGCGGCGGGATTTTACGATTAACGCGATGGCCATAGGCAAAAATGACAAAAATCAAATCACAAATAACAAACAAATTCCAAACTCCAAATTTCAAATTCCAAATAATTGGAGTCTTGTGGATTTGTTTGGCGGTGTCAAGGATATTGATAAGAAAATAATCCGGGCGGTGGGGGAGCCGGCGGACCGATTTAAAGAAGACGCCTTGCGCATGCTGCGCGCGATTCGTTTCAGCGTGCAGCTGCATTTTGAAATTGAACCAAAAACCGAGCGGGCAATTGCAAAGCTTGCCGGCGCGATTAAATTTGTCTCCAAAGAGCGCATCCACGATGAGCTGGTTAAAATTTTGCAGTCCGACTACCCGGCGGAGGGAATTTTATTATTATATAAAACAAAACTCCTGCACTACGTCATCCCCGAGCTTGAAATCGGCATCGGCGTTGAGCAGAGCAAGCATCACACCTACACCGTCTTCAAACATTCCGTTGAGTCCCTGCGGCACACACAGAGCGCTGACTACCGTGTGCGCATGGCTAGTTTGCTACACGACATTGCCAAGCCCCAGACCAAAAAATTTATCAACGGTGTCGCGACCTTCTACAACCACGAGTACGCGGGCGCGCGGCTCGCCAAAAAAATTATGCAGAGGCTCAAATTCAGCAGTGATGACGTTGAAAAAGTGACGACACTCGTGCGCAACCACATGTTCTACTACAACGTTGACGAGGTGACTGCGGCCTCAGTGCGGCGTTTGCTTAAAAAAGTCGGGCGGGAGAATTTGCAGGATTTGATTGCTCTGCGCGTGGCCGACCGGCTCGGTTCCGGCACGCCCAAAGCCATGCCCTATAAACTGCGCCACTTGCAGTATATGTTTAAAAAAGTTCAAAACGACACGGTTTCAGTGAAAATGCTCGCCATCAACGGCGATGATTTGATGCCGCTTTTAGGCATCGCGCCCGGCCCGAAGATTGGAGCGATTTTGGACGTACTGCTTTCTGATGTTATTGACGAGCCCAAGCGCAACACCAAGGCGTATTTAGAAAAACGCAGCCGGGAATTGAACGAGTTGAACCTGGAACAGCTGCGCGCCGCCGCGCGGGAGAAAATTACTGCCACGCGCGCGGCCGAAGACGAGGAAATGAAAAAAGAATTTTGGGTCAAGTAGACCCGTATTTTGGACAAAAAAGAAAGAGTATGATAGCTTGTATGGTATGAAGATTTTGGAAAAAGTTAACAAAATGTTATTGTTCGCAGCGCTCGCCGGCGTTTTACTCGTGAGCGGTTGCGCGCTGAACCGGCAATCCGCGTCTGACGTGGATGTTGCCAGCGGCAAGGTTCAGCTCAGCGGTCTTCAGTTCAGAGAACAAGACATCGTGAGTAAAATTAACGAACTAAGCGGCGGCGCGGCTGTTGCCGGAGAACGGGCAGTACAGGCGCCAGCCGCACAGAAACAAGTGCAGCTGAAAAATTTGGCAGACAAATACGACCAAGCTTTGATTCGCACGAATGTCGGTGATATTAAGGTGCAGTTTTACACCATGGACGCGCCGCTGAGTGTAAATAATTTTTTGAATTTGGCGGAAGAGGGTTTCTATAACAGTACGATGTTCCACCGCGTGATTAAGGATTTCATGATTCAGGGCGGCGACCCGAATTCGCGCGACAGCGACTGGTCAAACGACGGCACCGGCGGGCCCGGCTATCAATTCAAAGATGAAATTAATGCGCACAAACTCGTGCGCGGTTCGCTCGCGATGGCTAATTCCGGCCCCGACACCAACGGCTCGCAGTTTTTTATCGTAACAGCCGATGAAACGCCTTGGCTTGACGGCAAGCATACAAATTTCGGCTACGTGACGGACGGCATGGACGTGGTGGATGAAATCAGCGCCGCGGCAGTGAATGAGAATGCTCACCCGCTTAAAGACATTATCGTTGAAGACGTTCAACTCCTCAACAGCGCGGATTAACATAAATTAAATAATTTGGGCTCATAGTAAAACGGTATTACGCGGCATTCGCATTGCCGAGGTCCGGGTTCGATTCCCGGTGAGTCCACAGATAGCGGGAGTATTTACTCCGTTGAAAAATATTTGAAATCAAGTTCTGGGTATGCTTTTACTAATAAAAAATTAATTTAGTCTACGGGCTGTGGTATAGTGGTATTACGCACGCTTCGGGTGCGTGTAATCCGGGTTCGATTCCCGGCAGCCCGACACTTCTATGCGCTACACAGACAGAATTTACGGCTCGGTTGAAATAACCGAGCCGGTTGCTTTAGACATCATCGCGACGCCGGAATTTCAGCGGCTTAAAGACGTTGACCAGGCTGGCTATAGCGAGCCGCATTTTCCCGGGTCAAAACACAGCCGCTTTGAACATTCATTGGGCGTGTACGAACTGCTGCGGCGTTTTGGCGCGCCGCTGGCCGAGCAAGTTGCTGGCCTCATCCACGACGTTTCGCACTCGGCGTTTTCGCACACCATTGACTACATCATGCATGACGGCAGCGGCAGGTATCAGACCTATCAGGATGAAATTTTGGCTGACTACGTGCAACATTCGCGCATTGCCGCCATTCTGGAAAAGTACGGTTTTCCGCTCGCGTTCATTATGGACGACGCGAATTTTCCTCTCAAAGAAACAGAGTTGCCCGACCTGTGCGCTGACAGAATTGACTACTCTTTGCGCGGTCTGATTGTGTATGGCGTGGCGTCAACGGCGGCGGTCAGCCATATTTTGACAAAATTGCAGACAGCAAACGGCAGTTGGGTTTTTGCGGACGTAGAGAGCGCGCGTCAGTACGCGCAGCTGTTTAAAGAACTCAATGATACGTACTACTGCGATACGCGAACCGCGCATATGTACAAAACAGCCAGCGATTACATTCGCCGCGCGTTGGATTACGGCTATATAGGAAGAGACGATTTGTATACGACCGACACGGCGGTATTGCAAAAAATAAAACCCCACCACGCGCACGATTTGATTCTGCAGAAACTCTGGCTGCGCATGAATAACCTGACTCGCTGGGAGACGGGTGATGAGGACGGCGCGCCGGTGTACTGTAAGTCACGCTGCGTTGATCCGCTGTGCCGGCACGAGGGCGTGTTGCGCCGGCTCTCCGACATTCAGAGCGAGTGGAAATGTATTGTTGCCGAAACGCTGCAGCCGCGCAGGCATTTTTTGAAATTTTACGATTAGTTTTGTTATGTTCACCGGCATTATTCAAAAAATTTCTACGGTTAAAAAAATTGAACGCTTTGCCGGTAACGTTATTGTTACCATTGTAAAGCCAAAAGCTTGGCGGTTACATTCGGGAGAAAGTATCGCGATTGATGGCATTTGCTCAACGCTCCAGCGTGTTTGGGCGGGCAGCTTCAGCGTCAGCTATATGCCTGAAACGCTCAAGCGCGCGAGCGTTTCTCTGTGGCAGCGCGGCGATACGCTCAATTTGGAAAAATCATTGCGCCTGCAGGACGGTCTTGACGGACACATTGTCGCGGGGCATATTGATACGACAGGCAGACTGGTAAAAGTTCAAACCGCCAAGAATTCTTACAGAATGAGTGTTACCGTGCCGAAGCGTTTCGCGCGCTTTATTGCGCCAAAAGGCTCTATTACTTTGGATGGCGTCAGTTTGACGGTGGTGGATGTTACAAAAAATCAGTTCAGTGTCGCTCTCATTCCCTACACATTGCAACACACGAATTTAGGTCTGAAGAAAAGAGAGGACATACTGAACGTTGAAGTTGATATCATAGCTAAATATGTTGATAGGTTATTAAAGAAATGAAGAGCAACAAAAAAATCAAAATAGCCATTGTCGCGGCAAATTTTTATCCCGGCATTACCGGGCGGCTCATTTCCGGCGCGCGCACGGTTTTGCGGACGGCCGGCGTTTTGGAAAAAAACATCACGGTACAACTTGTTCCCGGCTGTTTTGAACTGCCGCTGGCCTGCCAAAAAATGGCGCAACGCAAAACCTGTGATGCGCTCATCGCCCTGGGCTGCGCGATCAGGGGAGAAACCGACCACTACACCTACATCGCGCAGGGTATGACGCACGGCATTATGGACGTTATGTTGAAATATGATAAGCCGATTGGCTTTGGCGTTATTTTGGTTGATAGCCGCAAATTGGCACTGGCGCGCTCCGGTGCAAAGATAAATTATGGCGCCGGCGCGGCTCAAGCGGCGCTGGCGATTTTACACAACAAAGAATAATTATAGAAGTCGTATGGATAGAACAATTGAAATTATGACCGAGGCCGCTCGCGCCGGCGGAGCGGTTTTAAAAAAATACTTCGGCCAGCAACTTGTCGTTACCGAAAAGAGCACGGTTGCCGACTTTCAGACCATTGCCGACGTGGAATCCGAACGGGCGATAGTTGCGGTACTGTCAAGATACTTCCCGGATTACAATATTAATGCCGAAGAAAGCGGCGTTACTGACAAAGGCTCGGCACGCACTTTTTTTATTGACCCGCTGGATGGCTCCAACAACTTTGTCATTGGCGTTCCTGATTTTTCCGTTGGCATAGCGCTTTTGGAAGCAAACTCGGTCATACGCGCGGTGATTTATCATCCCATTTTAGACCAGGTTTACTACGCTCTCAGAGGGGGAGGCGCGTACCGGGACGGGAAACCGCTGCGGGTCAATGCGGAAAGCGACATTCGGCGGGCAACGCTGACCTACATCCCAACCTATATTTATGACAAAGAATACGGCAGCAAGCTTTATCACCGGCTGTATGTGGAGAAATTAGCCCGCCGGTATCTGTCAATGTGGGCGGCGCAAATCAATTTTTGTCTTTTAGCTTCCGGCGCCATTGAGGCTATCATTACCAACGGCATGGAATTGCACGATTATTTGCCCTGCAAACTTATCGCCAGAGAAGCCGGCGCTTTGCTGACGGACTGGAGCGGAAAACTTGACGAGGATGACAGAAACGACAAGTTCGTCGCAAGCAACGGGACAAAGCTGCATGAAGAAATTTTAGCTGTTTTATGATAGTCGTTTTGGATAACATTCGCAGTATCTACAACGTCGGCTCCATTTTTCGCACGGCTGATGCGCTGGGCGTTGAAAAAATTTATCTGTGCGGCATTACGCCAACACCCATTGACCGCTTCGGTTTAAAAAATAAAGCTTTGGCAAAAGTTGCGTTGGGCGCGGAACAAAGTGTTCCCTGGTCAAAGGTCGGCTCAACTCTTGCAGCGGTAGAAAAATTGAAACAAGAGGGATATTCTATTATTGCATTGGAGCAGGACGAAAGAGCAATCTCGTTGTTTGATGCGGATTTAAAACAATCGTCAAAGAAAAAGATTGCTTTGCTGCTCGGCGTCGAAGTGGAGGGATTGTCAAAAGAGATTTTAGATCAGGCGGACTTGATAGCGGAAATCCCCATGCGCGGCAAAAAAGAATCGTTGAACGTGAGCGTAGCTTTTGGCATCGCCGGCTACGCCCTCACCCCTGCCCGCAATGTTACGCATAGCGTTGCAGGCGGGCCAACCCTCTCTCACGGTGAGAGGGAGCATAATAATTTATAACTTTTTCTTGGATTAGTTGGCAAGTCTGGCGAGGTGGGAGATAACCGTTAATTGCCATGATAGCATGATAGTAAAAGGAATTTCTCAAAAAAAACACGGATCAATGAAATTGTTCGCGGATGGAAAAAATGACAAAAACCGCGAACAATTTTTTTCATCCCTTGGCTTTGAAAAATCGCGCGTTGTATCAGCCGGCATCGTGCATGGCGAGAGCATCGCAACGGTAGGTGTCGCTGACGGCGGAAAAATTATACCTGACGTTGACGGATTGACAACTGATGAAACAAATTTGCTTTTGACCGTCACAGTTGCAGATTGTCTGCCCCTGTATTTTTGGAACGAAGCCAAGCGCGTTGTCGGCATTGCACACGCCGGCTGGCGCGGCGTGGCAAAAAATATCGTCGGCCGCATGGTTTCGGTTTTACAAAGCGAGTACGGCTGTGAGCCGGGAACGATTCGTGCCGAAGTCGGACCGCACATCCAAATCTGCCATTTTGCAGTCGGCGCTGACCTCATTTCGAAATTTGGCAGACGTGATATACTGTATAGGCAGGGGAGCGCGTACCTCAATTTGTCCGCCATTGTTGCAAAACAACTGGCGCAGGTTGGCGTCAGAGAAGTGACGATACGTAACGAGGGCACCTATTGTTTGGAAAATGACTATTTTTCCTTTCGCCGCGACCAGCCGCACGAAATTGAGGCAATGGTTGCGTACATCGGCATGACGTAAATACATGTTCAGCAATTTTAAAAAAATTTTAAATACCGGCCAAGAGGTTTATCTCCGCGTCAAAGTCCGGCCGAACGCAGCTGACACGGTGCTGAAAACTCTCTTAGCCGACGAAACTTTGAAGATAGACCTGGCCGCACCGGCTGAGCGGGGGAAAGCAAACGCCGAATTGATACGATTTTTGGCGAAAGAATTTGGTGTTGACAGAGAAAATGTTAAGATACTAAGTGGGGTCGGCGAGAGAGTGAAATTGGTGAAAATAACCCAATAGAATATATGTTAGCGGAAACTCAAAAAAGAAAAATACCCGTACATGTCGGTTTAATCCTGGATGGCAACCGGCGCTGGGCGCGGGAGCGCAATTTGTCAGTGTACGAGGGACATCGAAAAGGCTACGAAAAAGTCATTGACGCTTGTGACTGGTTTTTTCTGCGCGGCGTGCAGGTTTTGTCCGTGTACGCGTTTTCCAGCGAAAACTGGAAACGGGACAAAAAAGAAGTGGATGATTTGATGGTGCTGGCCGGGCTGCTGATTACTGAAAATTTGGATGATTTTTGCAAAAAAGATTACCGCATTCTCTTCAGCGGACGCATTGAGGAACTACCCGGCGATTTGCCGCAAGAATTTAGCGTTGCCAGTGATAAAACCAAAGCCAACACCTCTGGCACTCTGCACGTGTGCTTCAACTACGGCGGACGCGTTGAGCTCATTGACGCGGTGAAGAAAATCGTTAAAAATGAACTGACCGAAGAGCAGATTCACGAAGGCATTATCAAAAAATATTTGTACAATCCGCTCCTGCCGGAGCCGGACATCATCGTGCGCACCGGCGGCGAGCAGCGTTTATCCAATTTTTTGCTCTGGCAAACCGCCTACAGCGAGCTGCTGTTTTTAAAAAAGTACTGGCCGGATTTTGAAGAATTGGACGTAGTGAGTATTATTGATGAGTATAATAACAGGCAGCGGAGGTATGGGGAGTGAAATGTTTAATTTCTAATATCTAATTTCTAATCAATGAACAAAAATTCAACTTCTCCTCTGGCTGACCGTATGCGCCCCCAAGACTTATCCGATTTCGTCGGTCAGGAAAAAATTATTGGGGAAGGAAAAATTTTGCGGCAAGCGATTGAAGGGGACCGAATCCCTTCAATTATTTTTTGGGGGCCGCCGGGCTGCGGCAAAACAACGCTGGCGCGCATCATCGCCAACGCCACCAAAGCCGAGTTCGTGCCGTTGAGCGCGGTTTCGAGCGGCGTTAAAGACATCCGGCGGGAGGTGGCACATGCGAGTCAGCGGCTGGAACACGGGCAGAAAACAATCGTCTTCATTGACGAAATTCATCGCTTTAACAAAACACAACAGGACGCGCTCCTGCCGTACGTGGAGAACGGTACGATTATTCTAATCGGCGCGACGACCGAAAATCCCTCGTTTGAAGTGAACGGCGCGCTTTTGTCGCGCTGTCGCGTTTTTGTCTTGGACAAACTAAACAGCGGACACATCAAGCAGCTGGTGGAGCGCGCTTTGCAAAGCGAAGAAATTTTTAAAAATGTTACTTTGGAAAACGACGCACTGCAATTTTTATCTGATATGTCGGACGGAGACGCGCGCGTTGCCCTGAATGCATTGGAATTTTCCGCGCGGACCTCACCCCCAGCCCCTCTCCTTAGTAAGGAGAGGGGAGTGACGAGAAGGGCTGAAAGAATAGTTAGTAAAAAAATTATAGAAGAAGCATTGCAAAAATCTCTTCTCTACGATAAAGCCGGCGAGGAGCACTACAATATCATTTCGGCCTTGCATAAATCCATGCGCGGCGGAGACGCGGACGCAGCGCTGTACTGGCTGGTACGAATGCTTGTCGGCGGGGAAGACCCGCTGTATATTGCCCGGCGTTTAATTCGTTTTGCTTCCGAAGACATCGGCATTGCAAATTCTTTGGCTCTGCCGCAGGCAGTCGCTGCCTACGATGCCTGCCACTACATCGGCATGCCCGAGTGCGGCGTCAATTTGGCGCAGGCGGTGGTATACATGGCGAAAAGCAAAAAAAGCAACGATTTGTACGCGGCCTACCAAAAAGCGCAGGCTGATGTCAAGCAGTACGGCGCTCTGTCGGTACCGCTGCATCTACGAAATGCTCCAACGAAGTTGATGAAAGAATTAAATTATGGTAAAGGTTACAAATATTCTCCGGAATACGATTATAAAGAAGAACAGGAGTACTTTCCTGCCGAAATTAAACATCATAAATACTTTAATTTTTTATGAAAATCGCCGTCATCGTTTCAACTTTTCCGCCCTACCACGGGGGCATGGGCAACAGCGCGTTTGAAATGGCGCGGCTTTTGGCTGCGCAACATGACGTGACGGTTTTTACCATGACACAAGACGGTGCTGGCGCGAGCGATAACGCAGAGACAAATTACGCGTCTCTGCCGTTCAAAATAAATCGCCTGCAACCATCATTTTCCTTCGGCTTCAAAAATGGTGGGTTTGTACCGTCGTTGTACGAGCAATTAGTGGGTTTTGATACGTTGTACCTGTGTTACCCCTTCTTCGGCGGCGCCGAAATTGTTTGGCTGTTTAAGCTGTTGCATCCCAAAACAAAATTGATTATTAATTTTGTCATGGATACGCCGGCGCTCCCGCCCTTGGCAAAAGTTTTGAGCGTGCCATCGCTTCTGATTAAAAAAAGTTTATTCAAGCGCGCGGATAAAGTTATTTCCGCGTCATTGGATTATGTCGCGCATTCCAGCGTTAAAAAATATTTTCAAAAATGGCCGGATAAATTTGTGGAAATTCCTTTTGGCGTGCACTTGGACAGATTTCACGTATTTCCGCACGATATTTTGGAGTTGCAAGCATTGCGCCAACGCTACGGCATCGCGGAAAAAGACCGGGTTGTGATGTTTCTGGGCGCGTTGGATAGCGCGCACAGGTTTAAAGGCGTAGAAGTTTTGTTGCGGGCAATTGCCGGAGAAAATGTCAAATGTCAAATATCAAATGTTAAGTGTCTTGTTTGCGGCGATGGTGATTTGCGCGTTAAATATGAAAATTTGGCTAAAGAATTAAAAATAGAAAAGCAAGTCATCTTTGCTGGTCGCGTGCCGGACGAAGAATTGGTTTTGCACTACAACTTGGCGGACATTTTTGTCCTGCCCTCAACGGATGCATCCGAAGCTTTTGGCATGGTGCTTTTGGAAGCAATGGCCTGCGGCGTGCCGGTAATGGCATCAGACCTGCCCGGCGTGCGAAGCGTGTTTGAAAACGGCGTACAGGGCATTACGGTTGCGCCCGGAAGCGCGCGGCATCTGCGCGTAAAAATTGAAGAGTTTTTAAAATATCCCCAGCGGCGTTACAAAATGGGCCGGGCGGCAAGAGAGTCGGTGGAGAGGAAATATGATTGGCGGAAAGTGGGGGAGCGGTTGGAAGACGTCATAACCGCATTGTAGAGACGCGATATATCGCGTCTCTACGCGTTACGCGTAATTATCACCTATACAAGTTTTCAACATTATTTCGGTCCCTCTTCCATTTTGCCGGATTGTAATAAATGTAATTTCGTATATTGTGCAGTTCGTGTTCGTTGCGAATGATGCGGTCATAGAAGCGGGATTGCCAGGAGAAAGACAGGCTTTGTTTGGTGCAAAAACGTTTTACTGCCGATTTATAAGCGCGCATGATTTCACCTAATGAATTGGTTCCCATCGGATTATGTGAACCGGTTACACCACCGGTAGAGACGCGATATATCGCGTCTCTACGTTTATGATTGGGCATGTCATTATCAATGAATATAATTCCATGGGTATGGTTTGGCATAATTATATATTCATCCAAAATGACATTGGGAAAATGTTTGGGGATTTCCAGCCAGCATTGACCGGCCATAGAACCGATATTATTTAAACGCATTTTTTCATTGATAATGTTGCCAAAATAACAAATCCTGCCCGCCGTGCAGATGGTGACAAAATACATGCCGCTGTTCGCGTAATTCCAGGCGGCGTGACGGGTGAAACCGATGCGATATTTATTTTGAAATAGTGTTGCCATGCAATTATTGTACCATGTTATTTTAAAAAAAAAGAAAACCCGCAGAAAGCTTTCGCAAACTGCGGGCAAGTAATCTCAGTGTGATGTCTATAGGTGGATTGGTCAGTTACCGCCGCCTCCGTCTCCAGCGACGGGGACACTACCTCCGGAACCGCCGCTTCCACTGGCGGAAGGCGAATATCGGATGTCGAAAAATCCATCCGTTGAAATAATCACAGTTGTAATTGGCACAGGGGGAGAATTGAACTGGATAACTCTCTCAACGCGGTTCGGGACTGAGAACGGATTTTTTAGTTCGAAATTATACCACCATTCGTCATTCGACCGCGCGCCCCGAGTCATTATAATGTATGTGCTCGGCAGTTCGCCGAAGGAGACGCTCATATTGAACGATTCCGGCGCTTCGTCCCCGAAAGTCATTATGATTTGCCCGCCGATAATTGTTGCCTCAATCTCGCTCACGATTGTTATTTTAGTGTTGTCTTTCGACAACAAGACATCAATACGAAGAGCGAGCGTATGGAGAACCGAAGCGGTTTGGTCAACGCTCTTCTCCGCGCCGTACCACTTCGTTTTTCCGGTGAGAGTAATCTTCGCCGGATACTCGGGTCCGCCGTATTCTCCCATCATAGCGAATCCCTGTTCAGCGACGGATTTGCTATGGTGATAAACGGAAATTCCTCCACCGAGACTGTATAATCCCCGGGGCAGTTTCAGAACATCGTTTGCGGTACATTGTACGGAGATTGGCTCCTGTTGGTATGGTATATAAATATCGTACCACTCTCCGGTAACAATTAGAGAACTTTCTATTTGAATTGTGCCCTCTAAAATCCGCGATACTCCGAGCTCCCTCGGGGCATAGAAATTGACAATCCGGGTATCGTCGCGCAAGAGAAATTGCATATCCTGCGAGATCATATCCGGGACATGGTCCGACTTGGTTGCCAATATGCCGGCGGCTCGAGCGAGAATAGTCTCGACTTCCACAGGATGGAGGCTACGGCTTATAGCCTCATTCCATTGCATATCGTTTTGGGGGAATTCATTTTGGTAAAAATTAAACATCCCCAAGCATTCGATAAATTCCGAGGGTGTGAGGAATTCGGACATTACCATATGGACTGTCCACACTTTACATCCGACAGTGTGGAACATTGTCCAGACGTAAGAGTCGAATGACGGCTCATCCGCCAACAACCCGCTTTGGTACCACTGGCGAAGGACGTTTTCAAACTCATAAGAATATCGAGCCTGAATTTGCCATTCTTCCGCCAGCGTGCAGAGTTCCGGGTCCAAATCGACCGGGAACTGCGACCGGGCATCGGAAACCGGCGCGAAGAAAAACGAAACCGCCAAAACGAAAATTGTGAAAAGAACTGAATAGCGGGAGATCTTCATATGAAGACTCCTTTCTAAATATGTTGGGCTTTTTGCCCGATTTGTGAACCCTGCAAAGCAGGGGGTTACAGAAATCGTAACATTTTACATTAACATAAAACAATATAAAAGTCAAACATTTTTGTGTATTTTAAGCTAAAATTAGTAAAATATAGACTTTTATGGGTAAACGTGATAGAGTAAAAAATATGAAGATAGTCTTAATCAACAATTTATACGGCCGCTATGCGCGCGGCGGCGCGGAACAGGCAGTCGCGACCATAGCTGATGGTTTGGTCCAAGCTGGGCATGAAGTCGTGGTCGTGAGTACGCAACCAATCACCTCACCCCCAACCCCTTCCCGCAGTACTGCGGGAAGGGGAGCTATAAGATTCTATCCTTGGAACATAATTTCTTACTATAACCTCGGTAAGTTGTCGGCGGCATTAAGATTGGTTTGGCATTTAATAGACATGTTCAATATCCAAAGTTATTTTAAAATTAAAAAAATTTTACGAAAAGAAAAGCCGGATTTAGTAATGACGCATAATTTAACGGGCGTCGGGTTTTTGACGCCGCTCGCGATTCATAGAAGCAGACGTGTTAAGGAATCCAATCCCGCGATACCGCGGGATTGGATTCCTAGGTATATGCACACACTGCATGATATTCAACTCCTGCATCCGTCCGGCCTAATGCTCGTCGGGAAAGAAAAAAAAGTTGACGGCTTGTTCGCGCGCGTTTATCAATGGTACAATAAAAAATTATTCGCCAGTTTGGATATTGTTATTTCACCGTCAGAGTGGCTGATGAAAATGCACGCGGATAGGGGATTTTTTCAAAAGGCAAAGTGTGTTGTGATGGCAAATTCGGTTAATACCTCCCCCAGCCCCTCCTTGGTAAGGAGGGGAGACGACGACGGTAAATTTATATTTCTGTATGTCGGACAGATTGAAAAGCACAAAGGCGTAGAACTGTTGATTAAGGAGTTTATTAAGTTGCAAAGAGATAATAGTGAGCTGTGGATTGTTGGCGAAGGAGGTGAAAGTGAGAAGTTAGAAGTTAGAAGTAAGAAGTTAGGAATAAATGCAAGAATAAAATTTCTAGGCAAAAAAAATTATGATGAAATACGGGGTTTGATGCAAAAGGCAAACTGCTTGGTCGTTCCGTCATTATGCTACGAGAATCAGCCGACGGTTATTATAGAGGCCAGACAAAATAACCTGCCGGTAATTGCGTCAGACATCGGCGGCATTCCGGAAATTTTAAAGCCTGAATTTTTGTTTAAAGCGGGGGACCGGGAAGAATTAATTAAAAAGATGAAATGGGTAATGGAAAATTATGATAGAGTGAAAAAAATGCAAAGCGTAGAAACGCAAGTTCCCACGTTTGCGCAGGATTACATTGAAAAATTATTAAAACTGTGATACCGTAAATGAAGTCTTGCCGTCCTAGCTCAACTGGTAGAGCAGCGGTTTTGTAAACCGCAGGTTATCGGTTCAAGCCCGATGGACGGCTCATTTTTATTTGCTACTCATAGCACAAACGTGGTATAATACAGCCAAACTTATCAACAAAATTGTTATTATGAATTGGCTTACTGATATTAAATGGCCGGCGCTGTATTTTGGCATCGCAAGCCT
The DNA here is from genome assembly GCA_001778285.1 of Candidatus Falkowbacteria bacterium RIFOXYC2_FULL_47_12. Taxonomy (GTDB): domain Bacteria; phylum Patescibacteriota; class Patescibacteriia; order Patescibacteriales; family XYC2-FULL-47-12; genus XYC2-FULL-47-12. The sequence continues at coordinate 7,332 of MFGL01000037.1, read as the reverse complement.
CGCTGCTGTCGCGGCGGCGTTAGGTTTGTTTTATTATGCGCTCGCCGGCTCACCGGAACAAAAGGTGCTGGGCGTGCAGATTACCGCCGATGCCAACGGCTTGTTTGGGCCAAACGTGCGTTTGGTCAAAACCGCGGACAGCCCGAAAGTGTACGCGCTCATCGGCAAGCAAAAATACCCTATCCGCAATGAAGAGGTATTTCACTCTTACAACTTCAGTTTTGCCAAGGTACAGCTCATAGGCAAAAAAGAATTAGACGGCTACGCGCCGGTAAATTTAGCCAAAGAGCAGGGGAGCGACCGCATCTACTATTTAAGCTACGATAAAAATTTGAAAAAATACCACGCTACGCCCGAGGCCTTTGCCGCGTACCCGGCAAACTCGTGGGCGAACGTAATTACGTTGAGCGAGAAAGATTTAAGCTACTGGGTGCCGGCGCGGCTTTTGAAAGCGATTAATGATCCCAAAGTGTATTTTATTGACGGAAACCGCAAAGCCTGGGTGCCCGGCGAGAGCGAATTTCGCGGTGCTAAATTTTCCTGGGGTGAAATTTTAACCGTTTTTCCGGCCGACTTGGCAACGTATCAAAACGCTGATTTCAGTCTTGATGTAGTGTCAGGCACGCAGCCGACACAAACGACAACCGAAACGCCGGCAACGCAGACGAGCAGTGCGGGTCAGCTCATTGTGACCTTAGCTTCAAACTCACCGGCAGCGAGCTTATTCCCGCTCAAGACAGCGCGTAATATCGTGGCTATTTTCAAACTGCAGGCTGTGCGCGCCGGCGTTGAAATCACCAGCGTCACACTCACCAAACGCGGCCTGGCTGCCACTGCCGCGACTGATTTAATAAACATTGAGGATGAGAACGGCGTTGCGTACGGTTCGGTTTCCCAGGTAAACAGTGAGGGCAAAGCAACGATTCGGTTTACGGATAAAACGTTCGTTATCCCGGCTGATACCGAGAAACGTTTGGTTGTAAAAATAAACGTAACGACGCAAGCCAGACACAACGACACAATGAGTTTGGGTATTGCCGCGGCCGCCGACGTTCAAACAACGTCTGCGGTCAGCGGCATTTTTCCCGTTTTTAGCGCCGAGCACAAATTAGTTGATACGCAAAGTTTCATCGGCGCGGTCAGCATTGTCAGCCGCGAACTCAACACCGGCGTGCGTTCACTCAACATCGGAACAAAAAAAGAAACCGTAGCTGAGTTTACGGTGAGCGAGACGAGCGGCAACGAAGACGTGGCGCTCACCCGCCTGACGTTTGCCAACGAAGGCACGGCGCGCGATGACGATGTGGATTATATTTATTTGTACAAAGACGGTACTGTGGTGGCGACAAACAAATATATGCTTAATCATGCCGTTAC
>MFGL01000037.1:2387-5917 GCA_001778285.1 Candidatus Falkowbacteria bacterium RIFOXYC2_FULL_47_12 | reverse complement strand
AAAACAGCGTTACGTTGCAGGTGAAAGTTGACACTGCCCGCGACGAGGACGCGACGCTCAAGTTTGTCATCGCCGAATCCGGCGACGTGCAGCTCATCGGTCGCGCTCAGCAGTTCGGCATCGCGCCGAGCGCCGCTGAAGGCTTTCCGGTCGGCTACGGTTCCGGTGCGGACGCCAACAAAGTCGTCTTCCGGCTGGAGGGCGTCGGGCTTTTAGCCGTGAGTTTAGACAGCGATGAAGAAGAAATTTATCGTGAAACAAGCAACGCCGTTTTCGGCGTTTTTGAACTGCGCAACATCAGCCAGGAAACGCTGCTCCAGCGTATGCAGGCGCAGTTGAAAAAAGTCGCTGGCGCTCCGGAAATTGAGAGTGATTTAATCCTCTATGACGCGACCAACAAAAAAGAAATCGTTCGTTTTGACAAAACTTGGCTCACCGGAGATACGACTGCGGGAGTAAATGTGGGCGGCTATTCGGTTGCGGCGGGCAAGACGCTGACCCTAAAATTTTTGGCGGACGTACCCAAAAACAGCGCCTACCTCAACGCGTATCGCGTCATCGTAAAACAACTGGATTATAGCATCGGTACGGCCAGTGCCACGTATAATACCAAAAACGAAGTGGTCGGCCAGACCATGCACGTGCTCGCGCCGGCGGTTGCCATCACGGCCGGCACGCTCAAAAATGGCGGCACGGAAGCGGTCGGTAAAGAAAAAGTGGAACTGGCAAATTTTTCATTCAAAGCCTCCGCTGACGAACGCATCCTCATCACTGAAATTACCGCGAGTTTAGCTTCAAGTTCGGATGAGATGACCTACACGGATGGATTTTCCAATCTCGCGCTCTACGCCGGCAACAGCCGCGTCAGCGGCACTATTGTCCAGCCGACCTCGCGAACCTATACCTTTACCGGTTTGAAAGTGAGCGTTTCCGCAAGCAGTACGTACAGCCTGCAGCTCAAAGCCGATACCGAGCTTGACACCGCCGGTGCAAACATTCAACTGAAACTGGATAAATTGACCGCGCAGGGCTACACGAGCAAGGCGCCGGTACTCGTAACCGGTGAAGGCGCATTGAGCAGTGCGGTGGTTTTGCACGCTCCGGCAAAGTAGTTACTTTAAACTGCGGAATGGTTTGAATATGCAACATGAATGAAAATCAAGGTATTCACGCTGAATGCGTTTGCAAAAACGGAAAAAGGAGGCAATCCGGCCGGTGTTGTTCTCAATGCTGACGGCCTTTCTGCAGAGCAAATGCTTTTGCTTGCGAAAAAAATTGGATTTTCCGAAACAGCTTTTGTTCAAAAATCAGCTAAAGCCGATTTTAAAGTTAAATTTTTTACCCCCAGCGCAGAAGTTGATATTTGCGGGCACGCTACAGTTGCTACGTTTTACTTGTTGGCGGCAAAGCACATCGTCCAATCTGGAAAATATACTCAAGAAACAAAAGCCGGAGTACTGGCGATTGAGATTCTGCGTGACCAGACCGTTTTCATGGATCAAAAGACACCACGGTTTTTTGAGAATATAGACAAGACTCTGATCGCCCCATCACTCAATATTTCCAGCAGCTCTGTAAGGGATGATTTGCCGATACAAATTGTATCAACCGGGCTCAAAGATATTTTTGTTCCCATTAAATCACTCAATGAGTTAACGCATATAAAACCAAATTTTGAAAAAATAAAGAAAATAAGTAAAAAATTTGACGTCATTGGCTATCATGTATTTTCTCTTGAGACAAAATTTAAATCAACGGCACATTGCAGAAACTTCGCCCCCCTTTATGACATACGCGAAGAAGCCGCCACGGGTACTTCAGCCGGCGCTTTGAGTTGCTATCTTTTCCAGTACGGAAGAATCAGTAAAGGGCAAGTAAATAATTTGATTTTTGAACAAGGGTATTCAATGAATAGGCCATCGGAAATAAAAGCAAAACTGGAAATCAATAGTCAGAATATTACAAGGGTAAGAGTGGGCGGCATTGCCGCCAACATTCAACAGATTGAAGTAGTTATTTAGTCTTTATTCACATTACATCCAGAGTAGTTTTGTAAATGCCGCCAGGCCGTTTACTTCATTAAGGAGGAAGCGGCTTTGTGTTATAAAAGCCTATGTCTAAAAAAGTAACGGTGAGCCTGCTCACGCACAACGGCGCGCGGTATTTGCCGTTTTGCCTGCGTTCGCTTTTCGCGCAAACATTCACTGACTGGCAATTGATGGTTTACGATAACGGCTCAAGCGATGCTTCCCGCGACATTGTTACAGACATAACGCACGGTCGAAGCAACGTAACCATACTTTCTTCCGAGCCGCATAATATTGGTTTTGCCGCCGGCCATAACAAAATCATCAGACAGAGCGACTCTGATTACATTTTATTTCTCAATCAGGACACGCTGCTGGCGCCGGACTATCTGGAAAAATTAGTTTTATTTTTGGATAAAAATTCGGACGTAGGCGCGGTCAGCGGGCTTTTGTTGCGCTGGGATTTTAACAGGATTCAGGAGCCAAATGAGGGAAAAACGGATGTGATTGATACGGCCGGATTGCGCGCGCATCCCCGTTTTCAGGTGAGCGAGCGGGGTGCGGGTGAAAAGGAAGACAGCCGGTACGTGCAAACCCGCGAAGTCTTCGGCGTTTCCGGCGCTCTGCCGCTGTTTCGCCGGCGCGCGTTTACCGAAGTTGGTTTGTTTGACGAGCAGTTTTTCAGCTACAAAGAAGACGTTGATTTGGCGTTTCGCCTGCATTACGCCGGCTGGCAGAGTTTCTGCGTCGGGGAGGCGCGGGCATGGCATGACCGCAGCTTGTCCGGCAGTAACACGGACATATTGTCGATTGCCAAAAATCGGGTCAAAAAATCAGCCGTTGGCAACTATTTGTCCTACCGCAATCACTGGTTTATCCTCATCAAAAACGTTGCTTTACGGGACTGGCTTTGCTATGGTATAGTAATTGTCTGGTACGAGGTTCAAAAGTTGCTCTACCTCTTATTTTTTGAGCCCAAAACGCTTCTGGCCTGGGGAGAAATTCTGCAGAAATTTTCAGTACTTTTGCAGGAGCGGCGCAACATTCGGCCAAAGAGCATTAAGAAATGGATAGAAAAAATGTCTAATTATTCTAATTAACCTAATTAACCTAAAATATTTGACATCATTGTATTTTGAGGTTTGTTTAGAATAATTTAGTATTAGACATTTCGTTATGGATATCTCGTTTGTCATTTTAAATTACAAAAGCAAGGGCCTGCTCAAGAATTGTCTGAAAAGTATTATTAGTTCAGATTTAGGGGGCTTGCGCTACGAAATTATCGTCGTGGACAACGCTTCAAACGACGGCGTTGCCGAAATGCTCGGGAAAAATTTTGCCGACATTACGTTTATCGCCAGTAAAAAAAATCTCGGCTACGGGAGCGGCAATAACGTCGGCATCCGGGCGGCGCACGGCAAATACGTTGCCATTCTCAATCCCGACACGATGGTGACAGCTAATGCGTTTCGTACTCTGTTTGATTTCATGGAAACACACGGG
>MFGL01000037.1:1507-2370 GCA_001778285.1 Candidatus Falkowbacteria bacterium RIFOXYC2_FULL_47_12 | reverse complement strand
ACCGCAGGCGCTGAACCCAAACGGGCAGCTGCAGTATACGCGTTGCCGCTTTCACGGTCTCCTGACACCGCTCTACCGTCGTACGCCCCTGCAGCATCTGCCGTTTGTGCGGCAAAAGCTTGCTCGGTTTTTAACCAAAGATATGGACTACAGCGCCGCCACGCCGGCCGACTGGCTGTTCGGCTTCTGCTTGTTCGCGCGCCGCAGTGTACTGGAACAGGCGGGGTATTTTGACGAACGCTTTTTTTTGGGGTTTGAAGATACTGACTTGTGCCGGCAAGTTTGGCGAAAGGGTTTTGAAGTTTGGTACGTGCCGCAAGCGCAGCTCATCCACTACCCGCACCGCTTCAGCGGGGAGCGCGGCTGGTTTTTGGGAATTTCCAACCGCAACGTCCGCATCCATATCGCGAGCTGGCTGAAGTATTTCTGGAAGTATCGGAGGAGTAAATTAGCTTGAACATCTATGTTTGTAAAACGAATTGGTATTGATTTAGGAACAACCTACACGCTGGTGCACCTGCCTAAGCGCGGCATTGTAATAAACGAGCCATCGGTTGTGGCGATTTCTTTGACCGACAACAAAATTTTGGCTGTCGGCAACGAGGCCAAAGAAATGGTCGGCCGAACGCCGGAAACTATCGTCGCCATCAAGCCGCTCAAGGACGGCGTGATTGCCGACTACAAAACAACCGAAGCCATGCTGCGCTACTTCGTGAACAAAGCCGTGGGAGGGATGCGCGTCTTCCGGCCCGAGGTAATGATTGCGGTGCCGGCCGGCATCACCTCAACCGAGCGGCGCGCGGTTACGGACGCGACCATTGCCGCCGGCGCGCGCGCAGCCTACATCATCAAAGAGCCCGTGG
>MFGL01000037.1:0-1495 GCA_001778285.1 Candidatus Falkowbacteria bacterium RIFOXYC2_FULL_47_12 | reverse complement strand
CCATCGGTTCAGCCTCGGGCCACATGATTATTGACATCGGCGGCGGCACGGCCGAGATGGCGGTCATTTCTCTGGGTGGTATCGTGGCTATCAATTCGGTGCGCGTGGGCGGCAACAAGTTTGACGCGGCCATCGCCAACTATATCAGAAAAAAATACAACCTAGCGATAGGGGAGCGTACGGCCGAGGAAATAAAAATAAACATCGGCTCAGCTCTCTACCTTGAGGATCGTCTGACCATGGAGGTGAAAGGCCGCGACATTATTTCCGGTTTGCCGCGCATGATTACCGCGACTTCCGACGACGTTACCGATGCCATTCAAAACGAACTGGAAGACATCGTCGCGTCAGCCAAACACGTGCTCCAGCAGACGCCGCCGGAGTTGGCCGCCGACATCATGGACAAGGGTATGGTTTTGGCCGGCGGCTCCTCGCTTTTGCGCAACATCGACCAGCTGCTTTCGCGCACGACCGGCGTGCCGGCGTTTATCGCGGACGAGGCGCAATTCTGCGTAGCAAAGGGCACGGGCATTGCTTTGGAGAATTTGAGTTCGTACAAGCGAAGTATTTTGGCGACAAACTGATTTATACCAATTAAATATCTTTCAATAATCGGAGCATTTGATCATGCACCTTTCCGTTTTAACTTTATCTATATTCTGCGATTACTTTTTTCAACTGTCCTTTATATACAGCAGTGATCAACGATGAGTTTACCAAAACTAAATAAATCGGAAACGCTAATTCTGATATGCCAAATGTTCTTAGCGCAAAAAAACTTGTCAGTGCATTGAAAAGTCCAGTCATGTAAGCTTCAACTGATTCAGTGTCTGGATGTTTCCATGATTTGATAATCGTTGGCACAGCAGCAAAACCGTCACTGGCGATTGCAAAAAAAATCGCAACCAATGGTTCTTTTGTAATCCCCCAAAGCACTAAGGCTAAAATTGAACAAGCTCCGCAAATATAGTCAAATTTTTCTAATTTCCAATATGATTTTGGATTTACAAAAGAAACAACAAAAACCAAGAGTGGCACAAAACCAGACATAAAAACTGGAAGCACTGCCCAACGAACGCCGTCAGATAATCCAGCAACAGTAGCAATTAATGGAGCGACTGCCCACATCAACCAAGTAACTCTGTTTGGTTTTGTTTCGCCACGAAGAGTTTCTTTGATATAAACAAATCCACCTGCTAAATTTGCGACTGCACCTAATAAAACTATGTATTGAAGCATGTTCATTATTACCCCTTTTTAAATAAATAAAGAATCAAATTTTCGTCTTTGTTTAATGCACAGAACTAAAAATTATCACAAAGATAAAAATTTATTTCAGCTAACGTTTCTCGATATCCGACGTTTCAATGAAGTGAAACGAATTGAAATGTGGCTTTATAAGGTGTACCCTTTGTCAAGACAGTAAAATAGGGTGGATTAGGTGGGTTAATAAATTAGTTATTTAAAAATTATTTAGCAAAATATATTTGGGCGG
>MFGL01000036.1:14360-22034 GCA_001778285.1 Candidatus Falkowbacteria bacterium RIFOXYC2_FULL_47_12 | reverse complement strand
CCCCGCTGATTGAGCGCAACACCACCATCCCAACCTCCAAGTCGCAGATTTTTTCAACGGCCGCGGACAGCCAGACTTCGGTTGAAATCCACGTCCTGCAGGGCGAGCGGCCCATGGCGGCTGACAACAAAACACTCGGCCGCTTCATTTTAGACGGCATTCCGCCGGCGCAGCGCGGCATTCCGCAGGTGGAAGTGAGTTTTGATATTGACGCGAACGGTATTTTGAACGTGAAGGCACGGGACAAGGCGTCAGGCAAAGAGCAGCATATTGCCATTACCTCATCTTCGGGTCTCTCCAAAGAAGAAATTGAAAAAATGCAAAAGGACGCCGAAGCACACGCTGAAGAGGATAAAAAGAAAAAAGAGCAGGCGGAACTCAAAAATCAGGCCGAGGCCGTTGTTTTTACCACAGAAAAATTTTTGAAAGAATCCGGTGAGAAGATAAAGCCAGAAGACAAAAAAGAATTGGAAGAAAAACTTGAGAGTTTGAAAAAAGTGAAAGAGGGCGCTGACAGCGAGACGACCAAAAAAGCCATGGAAGAATTAAGTCAGGTCGCGCAGCGGATTGGCGCAGGGATGTATGCCGCCGCGCAAAGCGCTTCGGCGAGCTCCTCCTCCGCTTCAGCTGGCGCTGAAGCTGCGGCGGACAAGCAAGCAAATAATAAAAAAGACGAACCGGTGGAGGGGGAAATTGTTGATGATAAAAAATAAACATGCCCAAAGACTATTATAAAGCGCTCGGCGTTGACAAGAATGCCAGCTCCGAAGAAATCAAAAAAGCTTTTCGCAAAAAAGCGCACGAGTTTCATCCGGACAAAAAGGGCGGGGATGAGGCAAAGTTTAAAGAGATAAACGAGGCCTACCAGATTTTAGGAAATGTTGACAAGCGGAAACAATATGACCAGTACGGAGATGCTGCGTTTCAGGGGCAGGGTTTTGCCGGCACCGGTATGCGCTGGGAGGATTTTGTGCGCGCCGCGCAAGGCGGCCAAGCCGGCGGGTTTAGCAACATGGGCGGCGTGCAGTTTGACTTCGGCGACATCGGCGACTTGTTCGGCGGCTTGGGAGATATTTTTGGTTTTGGTGGCGGCCGCGGCTCGCGCCAGCGGCGGGGAAGCGACATTCAGACGCAGATAGAAATACCGTTCCGCGAGGCTGTCTTTGGCGCTACGAAAGAAATTTCACTCTTTAAAACCGCCGCCTGCGGCAAATGCCAAGGCAATGGCGCCGAGCCGGGTACGCCGATTACAACTTGCAAAACCTGCAAAGGCTCCGGCGTGGTAACGCAGGTTCAGCGTACTATTTTGGGTAGTTTTCAAACGCGCGGCGCGTGTCCGGACTGCCGCGGCGAGGGCAAACAAGCGGAAAAAAATTGCAACCAGTGCGGCGGCTCCGGGTTGCAGCGTGAAAACGTCAGGCTCTCGGTAAAAATTCCGGCCGGCATTGACGACGGCCAGACCATAAAACTCGCCGGTCAGGGAGAATTTGCGGGCGGCGGCATGGCCGGGGATTTATACGTAACGATACGGGTACAACCGGAGCGCGGTTTTGAGCGCGACGGCGATGACATTCTCACTGGTGCGAAAATTTCTATTGCCCAAGCCGTGCTCGGTGATAAAATTTCAGTTGCCACGGTGGACGGCGACGTAACTCTGAAAATTCCGGCCGGCACACAGTCCGGCACGGTGTTTAAGCTGCGCGGATGCGGAGCATACTCTTTGCGCGGCGGCGGGCGCGGCGACCAGCTGGTAACGCTCAACGTGGAAATCCCGAAGAAGCTAGGCCGGGAAGAGAGGAAGTTGTTTGAGGAATTAGGGAAATTGGAAAGATAAAAAATTTAGCATTTTTAGCGCTGCGGCAGAGTTTCCCGATAGGGAACTCTGTTTTTTTCTTTTATACTATTTTGTGTTATAATATACACACTATCTATGGAAAAATTTACTAAAAAATTTTTATTTTACTTCGGCAGTTTTATTGCCGTAATTGTTATAGCTGAACTGGTAGTTTTTGTCTATTTAAAATTCAACAACAATAAAAGTGAAAAAATTGATTTAACCTGCGTGAGCGAGCAAACGGATGAAATCGTGCGCGGGCAATCGTTAAGCGGCGTGATAGAAGAGGGACAAACGGTGAAATTGTTAAGAAATTTTTATAACTGCAATCCGGTCCAGCGCGGCGATATTATCGCCTATAATTTATCCGGCCGAACCGAGCCGATTATAAAAATAGTGAAGGGTTTGCCCGGCGACGAGTTTAAATTGGAACAAAATCAGCGCGGGGGCTATAATATCATTATAAACAACAAAATTTTGACCGTCTCAACCGGCGCGCCTTATGAACTTCCGGCCGGCCGGCAGAAAATGCTGGAACTTTACATTCACGATTATAACGGCGTAATTCCGCCGGATGCTTATTTAATTTTTGGCAATTTATCAAGTGGAAGTTTGGACAGCACGAGATTTGGGTTGGTAGGGAAAGAGGGGATAGCGGGGAAGATTCACCCTGTTAAATAATTTTAAATTTTTTGTGTGGCCATAATGTAACAATTTAACAATTATAATATTCCTATGCTTAAAAAATTTCTTCAAGGCAGTATTTATTTAATCGCGCTGACGGTTGTGAGTACGGTTGGCGCTGTTTTAATTAAAGAAGCTTTGGCCGTCTGGACCGGCCCGACAGCTAATCCGCCGGACGGTAATGTCAGTATTGCCGCTTCAAATAATAGCGGCTGGACGGATTATGGTTTAAAAGTAGGCCTTTCCACTCCCAGTGATTATGTCGGAATCGGCACGGACGATGCCAACAAGCAACTTCATCTTTATCAAATGAGTGGTGATAATTCAGAAATTGATATCCAAAGTATCGCCGGCACGAATAAACATTGGGCAATATATCATGACCGGGCTACTCAAGACTTCCGTATTTGGAATAACGACCCGACAGGCGAAAAAAATGTTTTAGTAATTGATAATGCTACGGGCAACATCGGCATTGGCACTACCGACCCTGGAACTTTTAAATTAAACGTTAACGGCAAAATACGCACCTTAACGCCGGCGGTGGGAGATGATAATAATACCGTAGCGACCAAGGGATATGTTGATGCGGCAACCATTGCCACGCAGTCGTACCAGGCAGGCACTTATTACAGCGAGGGAGGCAACCCCAATTTTTGTCGACAAATAGTGGTAGCGGCAGGCGGTACCGGAGCTATATCAAATATCCATGATGGTTTGACGTGCGATAGTAGTTCAGTGTGTGTGTCTGGGGTTTGCGTTAGTTCGACCCAGGTGTGCTACACCGATGCCGATACCGATGGCTATGGCACAGGATCACCTCTAAGTGGTAGTGCCTGCACAACGGGCAGTAAATCAATCAATAATACTGATTGTAATGACGGCAGCGCGTCAGTATGGCGGCTGGTTACCGGCTACAAAGATAACGATGGTGACGGCTATGGAGCCGGCACTTATTACACTAGCAGCTGTCAGGGGGCAGGCAGTTGGGTGGCAAATAACACTGATTGTTATGACAGTAATGGCAATGCTTACCCAGGACAATCTAATTATTTTTCAGTGAACAGAGGAGACGGATCGTATGATTATAATTGCGACGGTTCTGCCACATTGTATATAAATAAAGTCACAACTCTTCCAGCATCATGCCTTTATAATACTCCAGCCATTAAAAGTAGCGGGTGGGTATCCGGGGTCCCGGCTTGTGGTGTGTCAGGTACGTTGCGCTATATGTGTGCGTTGAGTGCTGGCTGCGGGTCTTTATCAGTAAGCTGTAACAGCGACGCACAGAATGACAATTATATGTCTGGTTGGATACAGCCGACAGATCTAATTATGGTCCAGCCATGTAAATAACAAAATAATAAATGTCAAATCTTTCTTCCCAATTCGTCACTTGCTCCCTCTCCCCCAGCCCCTCTCCCCGCAATACTGCGGGGTAGAGGGGAGCTAATAAATTAGATAAAACTCTAATCCATAGCTCCCCCCGCTCGTGAGGAACGAAGCGGGAGGAGGGTTGGGGTGGAGGGCGGAGATAGAGTGGAAAGAGAAGAATGAATTTCATTAATCATAAGTAAATTATGCCGGAAAAAAATAAATTAAAATCCATCGTTGTTTTTGAAAATGAGCCGGTTAGGCGCGTATGGGATGAAAAAGAAGAAAAATGGTATTTTAGCGTGGTGGATGTGGTTGGTATTTTAACCGGCAGTATCAACCCCGGCGCCTACTGGCGAAAATTAAAAGAACGGCTCAAAAAAGAAGGAAATGAAAGCGTGACAAAATGTCACAGTTTGAAATTATTAGCTAAGGATGGCAAAATGCGACTTTTTGATATGGCTGATGCCGAAACGCTTTTTCGCTTAATCCAATCCATTCCTTCGTCCAAAGCCGAGCCATTTAAGCTTTGGCTGGCAAAAGTCGGTTTTGAACGGCTAAAAGAAACGGCGGACCCGGAAATCGCCGTTAACCGCGCCCGTGAAAATTGGCAAGCGTTGGGACACTCGGCTAAATGGATTGAACAGCGTCTGCGCGGACAGGAAATTAGGAATAAATTAACCGATTATTGGGCTAGCCATCAAGTAAGCCAAGAAGAAGAATTTTCCAAATTAACCAACATCATCCACAAAGAGTGGAGTGGAGTTTCGGTTAGTCGGCATAAAGAAATTAAAAATTTAAAAGGCCATAATTTGCGCGACCACATGACTGAATCCGAGCTGGTATTTACCGCTTTGGCTGAATTGTCAACTCGTCAGGTGGCGGAAAAAGATTTAGCCAGCGGCTATAAGGAAAACTCCGCAGCTGCGCATACCGGCGGATCTTTCGCCGGCAAAACGCGCCAAGATTTTGAAAATCTTACCGGCAAAAAAGTAGTTTCCGGCGAAAATTTTTTGCCGCCTAAACAAGAGAATAAAAAATTAAAATAAAAAATGCCTAATCTATCCTCCCAATTCGTCATTTGCCCAAAATGCAACGGCCGCGGGCGAATCAACGACAAGCTAATCTGCAACGAATGCGGCGGCATTGGTTTGGGCACTTTTATCAAAAATGATTTTTTGTACTGGGGTTATGACCTGACGCCGGCAAAAATTATCGTGCGCCAAAGCCGCCGTATTTTTGATGCCATCGTTTTGACATTGCTAACTGCTACGGGCGCGGGCGGTTTTGTTTCTCTGCTGTTGTGGCTTGGCGCGAATGCCGTTGCCCCGAACGGTCAAATGTATCTGGGTCAACTTTTGACATTTTGGCGCGAACAGGATGCAAAAATTTTATTTTTTTGGGCGGGGCTTTTGTGTTTGCTGTTTGCCTATGTTCGTCTGCGGCGCGCCCAGGAGCGTTTCCGGCCGGTAAAACTTTTGAAGTACTGGCAGTGGCAGAAACTCCAAAAACAAGTTCAGCGCGTTCCCAACAACTGGCGCGAGTTGCGCTCTCTGCGCACTAATTTTGACGTGGCGCAGAGTTTTGACAAAGTTTTGCTCACGATACTGGAGCAAGCTTGCGTGCTGGCTGTCGTCCACGGGCATCGCGAAATTTTGCCCGCGCACGTTTTAGACGTCTTGCTTGAACCGCCGGCGAAGCTAAGGAAAAACAAACACAGCCGGGCGGTAACGGAGTTTTTCACCCGGCTTGATATCTACCACGGAAAAATAGTTCCCAAACTAAAGAGCGCCATGGAAAGTCTTGAAAAGACATTGCCGGAGACATATGGGACTCCGGTAGTAAGTTTGGAACTGAAAAAAGCTCTGATTGAAGGGTACGTGGCGGCGCGTTCAAATGGACATCAGCGGGTCGTCGGTCAGGATGTTATCGCGCCGCTGCTTATTTACGGCCAATTGTTGCAGCGGTTGTGCGATGAATTCTCTTTGACACCCGCGCGCATTGAACATACGGTTGCCTGGCTGAATGCCGCTGAAATAGCCGCGCGCAAAAAATTGCGCCGTTACCGGCGGCAGCGGCAACGGTTGTATAAACGTATGCAGCGCGCAACCAATGCGGTAGCGACGCCGCTCTTAAATCATTTTTGCACTGACATTACCGATGCCATTCGCGCCGGCCGTTTGGGCGTCCACATTGAGCGTCCGGCGGCGCTGGAAAAAATTTTTACTGCCGTAAGCGAGGGCAACCGCCAGCTCATTTTGGCCGGAGAGCGGGGGAGCGGCCGGTATGAAACCATTGAAGCGCTCGCCGAGCGCATCGTCAATGACGACGTGCCGGCTGCGTTGCGCAACAAAAAAATTCTTGTTTTAGATGTGGACAAACTAACAGCCGAGGGCGGAGAGATGCCCTTGGAAAAGAAATTTTTGGTTGTCATCAATGAAGCGCTCATCGCCGGCGATATTATTTTGACCATACGAGATATTTCCGAGGAATTGTGGCGAGCCGCGGCGCAGGCGCAAAAACTCTTTTTCTTCACGACCGCAACCGAGAAATTTTCTCCTGCTCTCGCCGGCTGCATTATTGAGGTGGCGCAGCCAAACCAGGATGAACTTTTTCTTATTTTAGCCGCGCAGGCGATTGCCTTTGAAGAAGAATACACTGTTTTGTTTAACTATGAGGCATTAGCCACGGCCGCGCGCGCGGCCGGAGAGCGCCAGGAAGGCGAAAGCGTTCTAAACGGCGCTATTGAGATACTGAAGACGACCGCACAACAGGCCGCCGCGACTGCTGAGAAAAAGATTAGCGCGCCGACAGTTGCAAAAGCGATTTCGCAGAAAACCGGCGTGCCGTATACGAAGATACTAAAAGCGGTTTAATTATGAATTTTCTCTCTGTTTTTATACTTACAGTCGTTATTTCGGTTGCAGCCACGTTGCTTGTGAAACGGCTGGCCGTAAAATTTTCCGTCGTTGACACGCCGAATCTGCCCCGCAAAATTCATGAAAAAGCCGTGCCGCTCTTGGGCGGCGCGGCAATTTTTGTCAGCTTTTTCCTTGCGCTGCTATTTTCCCTCAGCTCGGTTTTGTCCAGAGGCTTAACCGGTATGCAGCTCGCGGCATTTTTTTGCGGCGCGCTTGTTTTGCTTGTCGGCGGCGTGCTAGATGATGTTTTTAATCTTACACCCGGTCGGCACTTTGTTTTCTCCGTTCTCGCGGCGCTCGTTGCCATCGCCGGCGGCATTACCATTGTGAAAATTACTAATCCGGTCGGCGGCTTGCTTTATTTTGGCAGTTTTGTTTCAGCCGCTCTCACGTTTGTCTGGCTGTTAGGCATGACCTATACGACCAAACTCTTGGATGGCGTTGACGGACTCGTCAGCGGTTTGGGCGTCATCAGCGGCATAATTATTTTTTTGTTCACCATGACGACGCATTACTATCAGCCCGACGTCGGTTTGCTGGCCATGCTGTTTGCCGCGGCGTGCCTGGGATTTTTATTTTTTAACTTTTATCCGGCCAAAATTTTTCTGGGTGATGGCGGCAGTTTGCTCGTGGGCTACGTCATTGCGGTTTTGGCAATCATCTCCGGCGCAAAAATCGCCGTTGCTCTGCTCATTATGGGTATTCCGATTCTAGACGTTGCCTGGACGATCGTGCGCCGCCTATGGTCCGGGCAAAATCCATTTCGCGCGGCAGACAGAAAACATCTGCACCACCGTTTCCTGGCCATGGGCTTGAGCCAGCCGCAGACTGTTTTCATCTACTACGCGTTTGCCATTTTTT
>MFGL01000036.1:10603-14342 GCA_001778285.1 Candidatus Falkowbacteria bacterium RIFOXYC2_FULL_47_12 | reverse complement strand
TTTTGCAAAGCCAGGGCAAAATAATCGCCATCGGCGTTTTGGCGATTATCATGGTCTGCATTATTTTTCTTGACACTTTCAAGATGATACGATAGTATAAGAGAAGTTTATTTAGTTTATTTTTTGTGTATGTCAACGATTGCAATAATCAAAACCGGCGGCAAGCAGTATAAGGTCAAAGAAGGCCAGGAATTAAAAATTGAAAAATTGCCGGCTGAAGCGGGCACAAAAGTAAAGTTGGAAACACTCCTCATTGCCGACGGCGACTCTGGCGAAATCAAGTCTCTGGGCGCGCCTTCATTGGGCGAGCAGGTCAGCGCGGAAATTTTGGAAACCGGCAAGGCCAAAAAAATCACGGTGGTAAAGTATAAATCCAAAACGCGCTACAAGCGCACCCGCGGCCATCGCCAGCCGTATTCCAAAATTAAGATTGAAAAGATTGGATAGCGATTTACTTTTAAACTTCATATAAAATAGAATACCGGGCTCTATCAGATGTCCGGTATTTTTATTTTTAAAGTTAGAGCTAGGAAATAATCTAATATTCCCAGCACTGTCATGGCCATAATGGCCGATGAAACAAAGAGCAGGGCAAGTATGATGCCGGTAATATTCCAAACATCAAGTTTGTTATTCATGATTTCATCTCCTCAAATCCTCAAAAACGATGTTTCAAGGCTTCCGCGAGCGTTTGTTCGTCGGCGTACTCAATGTCTGCGCCGGTGGGCAAACCGCGGGCGAGCCTTGTGATTTTTATATTAAATTCTTTTAAAACTTTTTGCAAATACAGCGCCGTGGTTTCGCCTTCAAAGGTCGGGTTGAGGGCTAAAATTATTTCGGTGATTTGCGGGCTGCTTTGCAGGCGCTGGATTAAACTTTGAATATTCAGCTGGTCGGGCGTGATGTTTTTGGCCGTGTCAATAAGGCCGCCCAAGACGTGATAGGCGCCGCCAAACGTTTTGGTTTGTTCAATGAGAATAATATTGCGTGTTTCCGTTACCACGCAAATGGCCGTTCTGTCCCGGCTGGGGCTGGCGCAAATAACGCAGGGATTGGTCTCGGAAAACGCTCCGCACCGGGCGCAGTGGGTTACGTTGGTTTTTAAATTCGTCAGCGCGCTGGCAAAGCTATCCAGTTCACTCTGCGGCTTTTGCAGTAAATAAAAAACAAACCGCTCGGCCGATTTGCGGCCGATGGTGGGGAGTTGGGAAAATTCTTCAATTAAATTTTGAATTGAGAGAGGCAGCCGCACGGTATAATTTTGAAGATTTATATTTTTCGGGTTTGTAAGCTTTGAGCCGCACGATTTTCATTTCAGGAAATTTTTCTTTTAAAAAATTAACATCAGCCTTTTGGTCATAGCCCAGACAGACGACGTCTGGTTTGTATTTTTCCAAAACTTCGTATATTTTTTCATTGCCCAGCAACGCCTCATCAACCAAACCGGAATCTTTTACCGCTTTTTGTCTTTCTGGTTCACTAAATCTTGGCCGGTGTTTTTTTTGTTTTATAATTTTATCACCGCGCGCAATCACCGCAATTACATAATCGCCGTATTTTCTGGCTTGTTTAAAATATGACAAGTGACCTTTATGCAAACCATCAAAAGCCCCAAAACACATTACTTTGGTAATTTTTTTTTGGTCATTGGGCATTGATTAGAAATTAGGAATTAGAATAATTAGGAATTGAAACCGGGTATCCCGCCCATTGCCTGCATTTTTTTGGCCATGATTTTTTGCACGCTTTTAATCACGTCGTTGACGACTCTGGGCATTTCCGCCTGAATCTGTTCGCGCGTGAGGCCATCGGCAATGGCAAGCTCGGTAACGTTCATGTTGCCGTCCATGACGATTTTTATGCCGCCGCGTTCGGCCGTTGCCGATTCGCCGGCGAGCATGTTCTGCATGGTTTTTGCCTGATGGCGCAGGTCTTTTATTTGTTTGAGTTTTGAAAACATACGATTATTTTAAGTAAGTAATTTCCCACAAAGCTAAAAAGTTGGTGGTGTGTCTAAAGTACGTTTGTCTAAATTGCGGAAGCTAGCGTAGTTTTCATTAAAGTAGAGATCAACGCTGCCCAGCGGTCCGTTGCGGTGCTTGGCAATAAAAATTTTAGCTATGTTTTTTTCATTTTCCGGAATGTCCTCGGGGCGGTAGTGGCGATCGGATGATTTGCGGTATATGAACATAACTACATCAGCATCCTGCTCAATTGAGCCTGATTCGCGCAAATGGGCCAGTTTGGGTATGGCGGCGCCGCCGCCCATCTCTACCGCGCGCGACAGCTGGGACAAAGCAAGTACGGGAATATTCAATTCTTTGGCGATCACTTTCAGGGAACGGCTTATTTCCGACACCTCCTGCACGCGGTTATCGCTGTATTTGCCGCGGCCTTCCATGAGCTGGAGGTAATCAATGACTACGAGGCCCAGACCTTTTTCAATTTGCAGGCGGCGGACTTTGGTTTTGATTTCCATAATGTTGAGGCCGGCCGAGTCGTCAATGTAGAGCGGCGCTTCCGAGAGCACTCCCATAGCATGGCTGATTTTGGCAAAATCATTGTCGTCTTCGCGGTCGGAGAGTTTTCCAGTGCGCATTTTCCACAGATCAATATTGCCCTGGGCGCAGAGCAGTTTGTCCACGAGCTGTTCTTTGCTCATTTCCAATGAGAAAACTCCGACCGGAATTTTGGTGTTGACGGCGGCCTGGCGGGCGATGTCAAGGGCGAGCGAGGTTTTTCCCACGCTGGGGCGGGCCGCCAAAATAATTAAATCGGATTTCTGCAAGCCGGCCAGGATATTATCTAAGCCGGTAAAGCCCGTGGTAAGACCGCGCAGCTTGCCACTTTGTTTGTGCAAATCGTCAATGCGCTCAAAGGCCTGCGCGAGCAACGCGTCAATGGGCAAAAAGATGTTTTTTATGTATTTTTGGGATACGTTGAAAAGTTTTTGCTCAGCTTTATCCAAAACGTCTTCCAAGTCAATTTCTTCCTGATAGCCGAGCTCGGTTATTTCCACAGCGGTGTTGAGCAGGCGGCGCAAAGTCGCCTTGCGCTGGATAATGTGCGCGTAGTTTGCCACGTGCGAGGCTGTCGCGACCGCGGCCGAGAGTTTTGCCAAATACGCGCGGCCGCCGGTTTGCTCCAAAATATTTTTTTCCTCCAGACGGTTGGCTAAGCTCAAAATGTCAATCGGCTCGTTTTTGCTGAAAAGGTCTGTCATGGCGCCGAATATTTTGCCGTGGGCATCTTTGTAAAAATCATAGCTCTGCACGATGTCGGCGACTTTGATGATGGCGTCTTTATCAATCAAAAGCGCGCCTAAAAGCGCGACTTCAGCCTCAAGATTTTGGGGCGGCAGTTTGCCGACCCCTATATTTTGGTTGTCTGTTTCTCCTGTTGGCATGCCTGTATTGTAGCTATTCGTCAGGGATAAGGCAAGCCTTGTTTAAGCACATATTAGAGACAGTTTGTGCACAAATTTTCCGCGCTAATAATAGTATTTTCCAAAAGCTTGGCAACCGTAATCGGGCCCACGCCGCCGGGCACGGGCGTTATCAAACCGGCTTTTTTGGCGACGCCGGCGAAGTCAACATCGCCGCCGATTTTTTTGTCCGCAAAAGTTATGCCGGCATCAATGACAACCACGCCTTTTTTAACCATCGGCGCGGTCAGGATGTTTTTTTTGCCCACGCCGGTGATGATGATATCGGCGGTTTTGGTAAAGTCAGATAAATTT
>MFGL01000036.1:7800-10556 GCA_001778285.1 Candidatus Falkowbacteria bacterium RIFOXYC2_FULL_47_12 | reverse complement strand
TATGGCCGTTAGCGGCCGGCCGATCAAATCGCCGCGGCCGATGAGGCAGACGTTTTTGCCTTTCAAATTGATTTTGTAGTAGCGCAGAATTTCCAAAATCGCCCCGGGCGTGGGCGGTACCAGCGGACTCGCGTTCATCAGCACTTTGCCCAAAGCGAGGTGCGAGAGGCAGTCAACGTCAATATTGATGTCAATGTTGTTGACGATTTCGCGGGTGTGGGGCCAGAGTTTTTCAGGCACGGGCAGCTGGATGATGAGGCCGGAAAGTTTGTGCCGTTTTTGGATTTTTTTAATCTCGGCAATGAGCGCGTCTTTGCCGATGGCGGTCGGATAGGCGCAGCGCAAAAATTCCACGCCGATTTGTTCGGCAGCTTTTTGTTTTTGGCGCACGTAGGTGTGCGAAGGCTTGTCGTCGCCGACCAGAACGACCGCAAGCATGGGGGTTGCGCCTTTGCGCTTGAGTTTTTGCACGCGCCGGCGCAGGTTTTCCAAAATTTTCGCGGCGATTTTTCTGCCGTCTACGATGGTGGCCATGATTTTAAAAAAAGTAGCTTATGTCGGTATTGTAGCGGCTCAGCGGTGATAACGCAAGGGTGAAGTATTGCCAAATGCAAAAATTATTGGTAGTATGTCAATTATTGCTGAAATAAAGTTCCAACATCTGATTTCTAGTACGCGCTCATAGCTCAGCTTGGTAGAGCAACAGCCTTTTAAGCTGATGGTCGCAGGTTCAAATCCTGCTGGGCGCACCAATTGCCGTTGTAGCTCAGCTGGTACCCCGCAGACTGCGGGGCATGGTAAGGAGTAGGTCATAATAAAATTGAGTTTATGCGTTAAGATGATTTAAAGAGATAAAAATAATGCATTGTTTAATTCTTAAACAAGTCGCCCATTGATAAAAAAATTAAAAATTTGCCGTTGTAGCTCAGTTGGTAGAGCAACTCCATGGTAAGGAGTAGGTCCGCGGTTCAAATCCGCGCAACGGCTCAGTTGGTACCCCGCAGACTGCGGGGCATGGTAAGGAGTAGGTAAAGATGTCCGCATAATACGCACGCCGGGCATTTTTTCTTTTTTCCACAATCATCACTTGCGCATTCTCAATGTCAAGTTATAATACAGAGACAAAATATGATTAGCATCCAAAATCTGCAGAAGCGGATAAAAAATACAAAAATTCTCAATGACATTTCATTCATGGTGCAAAACGGTGAAATTTTAGGATTTTTAGGACCTAACGGCGCTGGCAAGTCAACGACTATGAAAATTCTCACCGGCTTTTGGACGCCCTCGGGCGGCAGCGTCACAATCAACGGCTTAGACGTGCAGAAAGATTCGCTGAAGATTCGAGGTATCATCGGTTATTTGCCCGAAACTGTTCCTTTGTATGACGAAATGAAAGTGTACGAGTATTTGAAATGGATTGCCGAGGTACGCGGCATTGCGGTAGAGAATATCAAGGAACGCATCAGGGCAGTCGTCAAAGATTGCGGACTGGAGAAAGTAATCACCAAACCCATCGAAGAACTTTCCAAAGGCTACCGCCAGCGCGTAGGACTGGCGCAGGCCATTATTCACGAGCCGGAAATTTTAATTTTGGATGAGCCCACAACCGGTCTTGACCCCAACCAAATCGTTGAAATACGCAATTTGATAAAAACCATCGGGCGCAATAAGACCGTGATTTTTTCCACGCACATTTTGAGCGAAGTCCAGGCGACCTGCGACCGCGTGGTTATTATAAATAACGGTACGATTGTTGGGCAGGGGACGCCGGCGGAACTCGCCAGCCGTTCCGGAGCGCAGGAAGTCATATATGTTAAAATAAAAGGGCCGTGTGAATTGGTTCGCGATGCGTTAGACGCGCTGGAACAGATTGAAGAGATTTTGCATAAAGACCAGGAAGGAGAAGAAATTTTTGGTTTTGAAATAAAACCCAAGATTGGCATTGACGTGCGTGAACATATTGCCGATGTGGTGATGCGAAATAATTGGTCAATACTTGAGTTCAACCGCAAGACCGCGAGCATGGAAGACGTGTTCAGGGAATTAACAAAGTAACATATGAACAAAGCATACCTGCAAAAAATTTACATACTCTCCAAAAAAGAATTGATGGGCTATTTTAATTCGCCGATAGCTTATGTTTTTTTGGCGGTATTTTTAATTGTCGGGAACTGGCTGTTTTTCAATTCTTTTTTTGTCATCGGTCAAGCCAGCATGCGCAACTACTTCGTTCTGCTGCCGTGGGTGTTTTTGTTTTTAATTCCGGCCATTACCATGCGTTTGTGGGCGGAGGAAAAGCGCAACGGCACCATTGAATTTTTATTGACCCTTCCCATAACCGACTGGCAGGCGGTATTGGGTAAATTCAGCGGCGGATTTTTATTTTTGCTCCTGGCGCTTATTTTAACACTGACAATTCCTTTTTCCGTACAGTCTTTGGGAAACGCCGACATGGGGCCGGTAATCGGAAGCTATGTCGGTGCCTTGTTCATGGGCGCGGCCTACCTGGCTTTGGGGCTTTTTATTTCCGCACTGACCAAAAACCAAATTATCGCCTTTGTTGCCGCGATTGCCGCGAGCTTCATCTTTTTTATGATTGGCAGTGATTTTGTCGTCATGACCGCGCCGCAAGCCTTTGCGCCGATTTTGCAGGCGCTGGGTTTGGGCGCGCATTTTGACAGCATCGCACGCGGCGTGATTGATACCAAAGATGTTGTATATTATATAAGTTTTATTTGGCTGTTTTTGTGGCT
>MFGL01000036.1:1833-7766 GCA_001778285.1 Candidatus Falkowbacteria bacterium RIFOXYC2_FULL_47_12 | reverse complement strand
TGAAAACATTTTTAGAAAAATTTAAAAAGCAAAGCAGTCTGGGTACGCAAATTGTTACCGTGATTGCTATCATCGCCGTGCTGAATTTTTTGTCTTACCAGCTCTTTGCCCGGCTTGATTTGACACAAGGTAAAATTTACAGTATTTCAAATATCTCCAAACAAGCCGTGCGCAATTTGGCGGACGTGGTCAATGTTAAAGTTTACTTTTCCGAAGCATTGCCGGCGCAGTACCTGGGTGTGCGCCAGGAGGTCAAAGACATTTTGGCCGAATACCAAAACTACGGCGGCAACAAGCTGCGTGTGGAATTCATTGACCCCAAAGACGATCAGAAGCTCCAGCAGGAACTGCAAATATTGGGCATTCCGCAACTGCAGTTCAACGTGCTGGAAAATGACAAGTACGAGGTTACGAGCGGGTATCTAGGCATTGTCGTTCAGTACGGCGACACCAAGCAGGCTATTCCGGTTGTGAACAGCACGGAGAACTTGGAGTACCAGCTCACGAGCGCGCTGAAAAAAGTAACGACCAAGGAGTTTCCCAATTTAGGCTTTGCCACCGGCAATGGCGAGCACAGCCGCACGAGCGACATGACTGCCGTTGACAAGAAACTGCGCGAAATTTACAGCGTCCGCGACGTTGACCTTTCAACCGGCACGGAAATTCCCGCTGACATCAATACCTTGCTCATTGCCGGCCCGACGCAAACCTTGAGCGAGCGCGAACTTTACGTTATTGACCAGTTTGTGATGCGCGGGAGCAGCGCTGTTTTTCTCATAGACGGCGTCACGCTGGATGAAAATTTGCAGGCCACGCCGAATCAGGCAACGCTGAAAAAATTGCTCAACGGCTACGGCGTCAACGTTGAAAACGCCTTTGCGCTGGACACGCAAAACGACCGTGCCTCGTTCAGTCAGGGCTTTTTCACCTTTACCACGGAGTATCCGTTTTTTGTCCGCGTTACGAAGTCGGGCTTTAGTCAGGAAAACGCGGCCGTGGCAAAATTGCAAAATGTTGTTTTCCCTTGGGTGAGTCCGTTGACCATACAGGATAACGCCAAGCAAGATGATACGGTACTGGCCCATACTACGCCGGCGGCTTGGCTCATGCGTAATAATTTTAATCTCAATCCGCAGGGGGATTTCGGCTTTACCCAAGACGCCAATTCATACACACTCGCTATCGCGCGTATCGGGCAAGTTTCCAGCGCGTTTAGCGCTTACGTTCCCAAAGACGCCGAAGCCGGCACACATTTGCCGTCAACCGACAATGGCAAAATTATCGTAGTGGGGAATTCAAAATTTGCCACGGATTCGTTCGTGAACCGTTACGCGGACAACCTGACATTGCTGCAAAACCTTGTTGACTTTGTTTCGTTAGACAGCGACCTCATTAGTATCCGCTCCAAGGCAATCACCGACCGGCCGCTTGCGACTCTCAGTGATACGCACAAAAACAGCCTTAAGTATTTCAACATTTTTGGTATTACCGCGCTCGTGCTGGTTTTCGGTTTAGTACGTTACTACCTGAGAAAAAAGAGCAGATTTGCAGATGAACTTTAGCTATATGTTTAACAAAAAAAACTACATTCTCTTTGCAATACTTATAATTTTAGCCGGCGGTACGTATCTTTACACTGTTCCGTTTCAGCAGTGGCAGCAAAAACGGGCGAGCGGCAACGAGACGAATTTCTTGCGCAATGCGCAGATGAGCACGGTTGATAAAATTGAAGTTACGGACACGGCCGGTAAGATTTTTACCATTACCAAAAATAACGGCACGTGGTTTTTGCAGCCGGACAATTGGCCGACGGAAAAAATCTTAACGGATGCCTTGGAAGAAAAAATGACCGCTATCGCGAACGCTCATTTAGAGGTAATCTCAATTAATCCGGATAACAAGGCAAGTTTTGGCATCACGGACACCGCTATGAAAGCGAAATTTTTTAACGCTGATAAAGAAGCCGGCAGTTTTATCATCGGCAATATCGCGAGTGACTACCAGAGCACCTACATCGGCCGGGAAAACGACGACAAGACTTACAGCGTGAAAGAAACCCTCACGCGCGCCTTTGACGTAGAGGACTGGCGCGACCGCACGATAACAAATGCCGAATCAGCCAACGTTGATGCGATTACGCTGACGTACCCGTCACAGCAAATTGAACTGACAAACAAACCAGTCGAGAGCGGGGAAGCGTACTGGCGCGCAACAAAACCTTACGTTGCGCGTTTGCAAAAAGACAAAATTGACACGTTTTTAAATACTGCCGCCAAACTTGAAGCAAGCGACATTCCCGCGCAAGATGTCAAAGATACCGGTCTGGAAACGCCGGCCCTGCAGGTAATTTTGCAAGGAGCGGGCGTTGACATCCGGCTTTCCGTCAGCGCGAAAGACGCGAGCGGCATGTATTTCCTCAGAGAGGAAACGAGCGGCAGGATTTATCTCATCAGCCAGCAGAATCATGACGAGCTTTTCAAGCAGATTCGGGATTTTCAGTAGTTGCAAAAGTTTGATTTTTCAGTATAATAAAAGCAGTTTCGTAGAACGTACGAAGCTGTTTTTAGTAAATGGCTATTGGGGGATCGTCTAATGGCCCGCCCGCAACGCTTCGCAAGCGAGCTTGCTCGCGTAGCGATGCGGGCGGGTAGGATACTATGTATTACACGTATGTTTTAAAGAGTTATAAGGATGGTAAATTATATGTGGGTTGGTCTGAAGATTTGAGAAAACGATTGATACGTCACCAACAAGGATTAGTCACCGCAACAAAAAATCGCAGACCCCTACAACTTATTTATTATGAAGCATGCTTACAGAGAGAAGACGCAACCAGCAGAGAACAAGCTCTGAAGACTGGTTTTGGCAGAGCATACCTCAAAAACAGATTGAGTAATTAAAATTTGGGGGATCGTCTAATGGTAGGACAGCGGCCTTTGAAGCCGTGAATTCAGGTTCGAATCCTGGTCCCCCAGCACATAAAACTAACTTCATGCAAAAGAACGTCTTCATCTTCCACGGCACCGAAGGCTACCCGGAGGAAAATTGGTTTCCGTGGCGTTGGTTTGGAAAACGGCAAAGAACTCGTGAAACATCTCGGGATTGAACTTTCCTTTGTTCCAAACGCGGGGCACTTCAACACCAAAGCAGGCTATACGGCATTTCCGGATTTGCGGGATAAAATTTTCAAGATTTTGGAATAATATTTTTAAATACTATGATTTTCAAACTCCTCACCCTCAATATTTGGCAGGGCAATTTACTTGACCAGGCAATTGCTTTTTTAAAAGAGGAAAATCCAGACATTCTGCTTTTGCAGGAGGTTTACGAAGATCCTGACGAAGATTTGCCTGAGCAGTTTCGCACCTACCGCGTGGTGAAAGAAAAACTCGCGTTTCCGCACGCGGTGTTCGCGCCAACCGTAAAACACGCACGCGCCGAAGGGGCGATTGAGCAGGGTAATGCCATTTTTTCACGCTTTCCTGTCACCAAAACAAACGTAACTTTCTACGGCCCGCCGTATCAAGATGACTACGTTGATATTCCTCAACACTACGAGGATCACCCGCGCAACCTCCAGCAGGCAGTGATTGATTGCGGCGGCACGTTGTTTAATATTTTCAATACGCACGGCATCTGGGGTACGCACGGCGAAGACACTGAAAAGCGTCTGAAAATGTGTGATACAATTGTGCGAGAAGTTAAAAACAAGTCCAATGTCATTTTGGCCGGCGACTTTAATTTTTTCCGCCACACGACTGGCATCGGTCGCATTGAAAAAGAGCTGGTAAATGTTTTTGGCGACGAGCTGGCCACGAGTTTTAATATCAAAAGAAAAACAACCGGCAACTACGCCAAGTCAGTCGTTGATATGCTTTTTGTAAGCAAAGATTTGAAAACAGTAAAACACTACTGCCCGCAGGTTGACGTCTCGGATCATTTACCGCTCGCGGGAGTTTTTGAAATTTAGAGAGATTTATTTGTCATATTTTTCAAAAAGTACTATCCTTAAAGGAGAAATTAACATCTGCTATGTTTAAGAAAAAAATAATTTATATTGTTTCAGCCGTTCTCATCATTGCCGGCGGGGCAGGGGCGTATTTTTATACCTCCCGCAATACAACGCCTGCCTACGTTACCGAAGCTGTCAAACGGGGAACCTTGACCCAGAGCGTTGAAGCTACCGGCAAGGTGGAATCAGCCGAGCGCATTTCCCTGAATTTCAAGACGAGCGGACGTATTGCCGCTATCAGCGTCGATTCCGGCGACGAGGTGCGACCGGGGCAGGTTCTGGCGACGCTTGAATCGCGCGCCCTGCAGAGCCGCGTGAGCGACGCGCAGGGGCAGTTGGACAAAGCCAAAGCCGACTATGACAAGCTTTTGGCCGGCGCTTCCAATCAAGACGTGCAGGTAACCCAAGACACGCTTGAGCAAAAAAAGCAGGACTTAATCGCCGCTGAAAACAGTTTGAGCAGTTTAAAACAAAAACGCGACACCGAGATTTTGAATTTGAAAGAAACCGCGCTGACCGCGGCGCGCAATCAGGTCGTTGCCGTTCAGGGTTCTCTGCAGGAAATTGACATCACGCTCGCCAATGAGGACGCGCGCAATACGCTGTCTCTGCAAAATAAAGATTTGATCGCAAAGGCGCTGGCCAGCCGGCGGGACGCGGGAGATGCCGCAACCGACACGGCGCAGACGTTGGGGTTGTTAACGACTGCAGACAGCAACACAGACGTTCTATCTGCGCTGGAACAAACAAAATCCTTGATTGAGCAAACAAACACGGCGCTGGCTGATACGTTCGCGGTCCTGAAGGCAACCATTACCTCGCCGGATTTGACTGAAACAAAACTTAACACGCTCAAGGCAAATATTCAGGATGAGCAAACGGCAATGAGCACCGCCCGCACGACGCTGCAGACGGCCCGGGCAAACTGGACAAACGCAATTGCCTCCTACGACACGAGCGTCGCCGGCGCCCAGGACGACGTGGACAACGCGCAAGCCGCTGTGCAGGTGGCGCAAAGCCAGCTGAGTTTAAAGACGTCGGCGCCGCGCCAATTTGAAATTGACGCGCAGAAAGCCGTTATCAAGCAGGCTGAGGCATCTGTCAATTTGGCCGTGGCGAATTTGGAGGAAGCCATTATTCGCGCGCCGCTTGCCGGCATCATTACCAAAAAGTTTTTTGAGGCGGGCGAGCAGTCGTCGCTCACGAGTCCGGTTTTGGAAATGATCGGCCGCGCCACGCTAGAAATTGAAGTGGATATCCCCGAGTCCGACATTGCCAAAATTTCCGTCGGCCAGCCGGCAAGCATCACTTTGGACGCCTTCAGCGATGAGCAGAAATTTACCGGCGCGGTTTCGTTCGTTGACCCGGCTGAAACCGCTATTCAGGACGTAATTTATTATAAGGTCAAAGTACAGTTTGAAAGCGATAACGAGCAGGTGAAACCGGGCATGACAGCCAACGTTACCATTGTGACGGCGACCAAAGACGACGTCATCACCATCCCTTTCCGCGCGGTGAAATCTTCCAACGGCGACAAATACGTTGAAGTACTTATCAATAATCAGGCAGCGCAAAAAATCATAACGCTCGGCATCCGTGGCGATGAGGGCGTTGAAATAACTTCAGGATTGAGCGAGGGCGAGCAGGTGATTACCTTCACGCCGGAAAATTGAAAAGACAATGAATCTCATCGAGATAAAAAATTTGCATAAGGAATTTGAAACCGACGAAGTCGTGACCAAAGTTTTGTACGGTCTAAATTTTACTATTCCCCAGGGCGGCTTCGCGGCAATTATGGGTCCCTCCGGCTCAGGCAAGTCAACGCTCATGCATATTTTGGGATTTTTAGACCGGCCCACGACAGGGGAGTATCTGTTCAAAAATGAAGACACCTCCGGCTTCACCGACGAACGGCTGGCAC
>MFGL01000036.1:1402-1802 GCA_001778285.1 Candidatus Falkowbacteria bacterium RIFOXYC2_FULL_47_12 | reverse complement strand
CACAAAAAAAATGTCCGCGGCGCAAAAAAACGCGGCTGTAAGCAAAGCTATTGACGCAGTCGGGCTCACGCACCGCGCGCATAATCTCTCCAATCAGCTCTCCGGCGGCGAAAAACAGCGCGTGGCCATCGCCCGTGCCTTGGTCAATGATCCCTCGGTAGTATTTGCCGATGAGCCGACCGGAAATTTGGACTCCAAAACCGGCGGGCAGATTATGGAGATTTTGGAGCAGCTCAACAACAGCGGCAAAACAATCATTCTTGTCACACATGAAAAGTACACGGCCGAGTACGCCGAACGCATTATTATGCTCAAAGATGGCTTTATTGTCTCTGATGAAAAAGTGGCGGAGCGGAGGAAGAAAGGATTAGAGAAGTAAGAAGGTAGACTTCTCTTTTTA
>MFGL01000036.1:0-1324 GCA_001778285.1 Candidatus Falkowbacteria bacterium RIFOXYC2_FULL_47_12 | reverse complement strand
AACCGAGAAGCTAACGCCCAATACGAGGCCGGAGAGTGAGAGGTTGAAATTCCAGTCCAAACCAAACGAGCGCGCGGCGAAAGCGGCAACGATGCTGAAGACCTCGCCCAAAACAACGCCAATAACGCCGCCGGTGAGCGTCAAGAAGAGCGCCTCCCAGAGAAACTGCCACAAAATGTTAGCGCCGGTGGCGCCAATTGCTTTGCGCAGGCCGATTTCGTAGGTGCGCTCGGTTACCGAAACGTACATGATGTTCATAATCCCCACGCCGCCGACAAGCAGCGAAATTCCCGCGATGGCCATCAAAAGGAGCGTAATACCGCCGGTAATGACATCCAGCATACCCATAGCTTCTTCCATAGTGGTAACGGCAAAGTCGTCTTTTTTTGGGTCGGTAATATCATGCTGGTCGCGCATAATTTCAGTAACGTCTGCCGCCGTTGCTTTGGAACGCGAAGGGTCTTTCATATAGGCGACAAAAAATTGGATATTATCAATACCCATAATTTGTTTTTGCAGGGTTCGGATGGGCAGAAAGGCCATGCCGTCCAGATCCAAAAACATGCCGTTGCCCTGTTCGGCCATCACGCCGATGACTTTAAAGCTCTTGTTGCCGATTTTGACGCGCTGACCAGTGGCGTCAGAATCGCCAAAAAGTTTTTGCTTCAGCGAGTAGCCTAGGACCGCGACGCGGGACTGTCCGGCGTCTTCAGCCACATCAAACGGCCGGCCGGTTTCAATTTCAGTTTTAAATAATGCAAAAAAACTCGGCGACGTTCCCCACAGCGAAGCCGTTTTATTTTCACTGCCGTAGCTCACCACGTCCTGGCCGAGCTGGCCGACGTAGTAATCCGTGATGTTGGGGTGTTTGGCAACCGCTTCGGCATCGGCGATTTTTAAGGTGGTAATGGAAATCCCCTGCGCGATGCCGGCGGCATTGGCGGAAGAGGTTTTTGATACCGACGGCACTTTAACTTCAACTTCCAAATAATCAGTGCCAAAAATTTCAACCTGCTGTAAAATCAAATTTTCAATGCCTTTACCCATATTCACGACAACGATGATGGAGGCAACGCCGATAACCAAACCGAGTACGGTCAGAACTGAGCGCGCTTTGTGTATTTTTAAAGCCTTATAGGCGATGTGGAGAGGTATCAGCAGATTCATAATTTATTCGTAACGTAATGCTACTACCGGGTCAAAGTTTGCCGCGCGGCGAGCCGGGTACCAGCCAAAGACGATGCCGACCAGACCCGAAACGCCGACGCCGGCGATGACTGAAATCGGCGTAACTACAAACGCCCAATTGTAGCCCAAATAGCGC
>MFGL01000035.1:23588-23759 GCA_001778285.1 Candidatus Falkowbacteria bacterium RIFOXYC2_FULL_47_12 | reverse complement strand
GCGGCCGGTCTTGAAATATAAATTTTAAAAAATGACTTTTGGTATGACTGACGAACAAATAAAAACTCAGACCGAAACTGCCGCGGTCGCAGGTCCCGCGACAGGATCCGCGCCAGCTTCTGGCAGCCGTATGGGCAGAAGGGGCAATGAGCGGCGCCCGCGGCGCAATGA
>MFGL01000035.1:18866-23578 GCA_001778285.1 Candidatus Falkowbacteria bacterium RIFOXYC2_FULL_47_12 | reverse complement strand
CGCCGCGGCGAGCCGGACGATTTTGAACAAAAAATCGTTGATTTGGCGCGCGTTACCCGCGTGATGGCCGGCGGCAAGCGCATGCGTTTTCGCGCCTGTGTCGTTATTGGTGACAAGAAGGGCAAGGTCGGCTTGGGTCTGGCGAAATCAAATGATGTGTCCACGGCCATTGCCAAGGCTACGGAAAAGGCGAAGAAAGCGCTCATCACCGTCCAAATCATTAACGGTACCATCGCGCACGAAATCAGATACAAATTCGGCGCGGCCAGAGTACTCATCAAACCGGCCCGAGCGGGCAAGGGCATTACTGCCGGCGGCGCGGTGCGCATCGTGCTGGAGCTGGCCGGTCTCTCCAACGTGGTCAGCAAAATTTTGGGAACCAACAACCAGGTAGCCAACGCCAAGTGCACCATGGCGGCATTGCAGACTTTAAAAAAGAGAGAAGTACCAGTCAAAAATGACAAAGTAGCCAAATAACCGATTGACTATTCATACTATGTTAACACTCCATACCATCCAACCAGCCAAAGGCGCAACCAAAAAACGCAAGCGCGTCGGCCGCGGCAATGCGTCCGGCCACGGCACCTATAGCGGCCGCGGCTTAAAAGGACAGAAGTCCCGCAGCGGCGGCAAAAGCGGTCTTAAGCGCATGGGCATGAAGCACATGCTTTTGCAGACGCCGAAACTACGCGGCTTTAAGAGCGACAAGCCAAAAAATCAAGTGGTTAATTTGGCCGCGCTCAATGCCGCTTTTAGCGCTGGCGCGCTGGTAAATCCACGCAGCCTGCTGAAAGCTGGTCTGATTGCAAGCGCATCCGCGCCGGTTAAAATATTAGGTACCGGCGAGCTGAAAATTAAAAAACTCCAATTTACTCACGTTAAAATGAGCGATAGCGCCAAAGCTCAAATTAAAAAGACAGGGGGAGAGTTAAAGTAGGAGACAGCCGTTAGTAATCCCCACAAATCTACAAATTTTTTCACCAATATACAAATTCATATTTATTTGTTTTACCATTCTTTAATAGCCACCGTTGTTTAAAAGAATTTGTTATATTCGTGAGATGATTTGTTGATTTGTGGGAAATGCGTTGATTAAAATCATCTATGCTTCACAAAATCGCTCAAATTTGGAAAGCGAAAGATTTGCGTAAAAACATTCTATTTGTGCTGGCGATGCTGGCCATTTTTCGTTTTGCCGCTCACATTCCCATTCCCGGCGTTGACCCGCTCGCCTTGCGTGAATTTTTTTCCTCCAACGAGATTTTGGGACTGCTGAATCTGTTTTCCGGCGGCGGCATGGAAAATTTTTCCATTGTCATGATGGGTGTCGCTCCCTACATCACCTCCTCCATTATCTTTCAGCTCTTGGCCATGATTGTGCCTTCCTTGGAGGAGATGCAAAAAGAAGAGAACGGGCGGCAAAAAATCTCCCGCTGGACGCGCTACGCGACCGTGCCGCTCGCTGCCCTGCAGGCCTATAGCATGATTACGCTCTTGCGCAATTCCAGTTTGGGAATTTTGGGTTCTGTCAGTCCGTGGACGCTTGTTTCCATGGTGATTACCATTGCGGCCGGCACGATTTTTTTGATGTGGCTGGGGGAGTTGATTTCGGAAAAAAATGTGGGCAATGGCATTTCACTTTTGATTTTTGCCGGCATCATCGCCGGTTTGCCGACCGCAGTTCAGCAGTTTTTCGTCAGCTTTGATTCGTCTCAGCTCTTCACGGTCATCGGCTTTATAGTCATTACCGTTCTCACGGTCGTCGGCGTCGTTGTCATCACCGAAGGCCAGCGCAACATTCCCGTGTCCTACGCGCGCCAGATGCACGGCAACCGCTCCTACGGCGGCAGCAATACGCACCTGCCCATCCGCGTGAACATGGCCGGCGTGATGCCCATCATTTTTGCCATTTCCGTGGTGCTGTTTCCACCCATGATTGCCCAGTTTTTCATCGGCGCGCAGACCTCATGGATTGCTGCAGCGGCGCAATGGACGATTCAGTTTTTTAATAATCAGCTCGTCTACGCCATTTTGTATTTCGTTTTGGTATTCGGTTTTACTTTTTTTTACACCGAGGTTATTTTTCATCCCGAGCGCATTGCCGAGAATTTGCAAAAGCAGGGCGCGTTCATTCCGGGCATCCGGCCCGGCAAGCACACCGAGGAGTACTTGAGCGGCATCACCTACAAAATCATTTTCTTCGGCGCGCTGTTTTTGTCCGTCATTGCCATTTTGCCGCTCGTGATGCGCTACTTTACCGGTATTCAGGCCTTGGCTTTGGGCGGCACCTCGCTTCTTATCGTCGTGGCGGTGGTCATTGAAGTCGTGAAACAGATTGAGGCGCAACTTTCTATGCGCGAATATGAAGGCTATTAGACGAAATGACGAATGACGAATTTCTAATGCTTAATGAAATGATTTATCATAGCTAAAGACTCATCTTCAGCGCAGGAGATGAGTTTTTTGTTTTCCCTTGCGTTTTTTGTAGATATTAGCTAAGATAAAAGAAATTTAAGCAGTTCATTAACAACTAAATATTTTTTGACCTTTAAGAAAGGAGGGCAACGCTATTGAATGTTCAGCAATTTTCATGCCCTCTTTTGGAGGGTGAAGTTACGGGAGAGGAAAAAACAGAGACAAATTCTGAAAAAATACAGCAGAAAGGGGTATCCAAGCCATGAAAGACGCAAACGTAATAAAAAAAATAGTTTTATTATTCTGTTGGCAGGAAGATTCTCTCGTAAGAGGTCTTCTTGAGAGTTTGCTAAAGGAAATTGGGTGGTATGTTGAGACTTACTCCGGAATGACGGGTTTTTCAAAATTCACCGTCAACGCCGAAAGCAAAAGAAAAGCCATCCTTATGATGGATGGCGAATCTCTTTGCAATGGTAGGATTGAATCTTGGGTTAAAAATCGCACAGTGCCCAACGTAGTCGTTGTCGTCGGGCACAATAATACTACAAGCGCGAATACGCCACAAACCGTGGCGCAAAAGGCAAGTTCTTTGCGCGCCACTTCTTTGTGTCTGCCTATGGATAAAGAAACATTCGTGCAGGCAATTGCCACAGTTGAGGCTGAAGAGCATCCGAGACAGGAAGATCTTCTTTTGATTAAAAAAGCCATAATTCTGTGTTCTGATACAGAAGTGCGGCCGCAACTAGAGAGTTTGCTGCAGAAGTTTGGTTTTGCCTGCCGCATTCTCAATAATGTGGGAGACCTCCGTACTCTCGGAAGTAGTGAAAATTCGTTTGTATTTATTTTCGCTGCTAACGCTCACGATAATTATATTAAAGACTGGATAGCCGGGCACATGCCTAAACATAGAACAGTTATCATCGGTTTGAGACAAGGCAATAATGGGAATAATATTCCCGCGGCGAAGGAATTATGTCAGCAATTGCATTGCCGCGGAGTGGTTATTTTTCCTTTCCAAGAAAAAGCCGTACAAGATTTACTTCAACCACGTTCAGATGAGCATGTGGTAGGAATGGCACAACCACAACACTTAACAAACCCGACCACCGTAATGCAACCTGTGTCTCCGCCCATGCTGGTGAAACAGGTTCAGGAAGCAATTATTGACGATCTTCCTCAAGCGACAATTGAAGATATACAAGAGGAAGTTGAACAGACCAAGCAACAAGATACTAACGTGCAGAATAAAGAAGAATTGACAGAAGCAGAAACTGCCGCAGAAGAAAAACAACCTGTAGCGCAAGATTCTGTTTCGTCGCCGAAAATTCCCTCCACCTATTTGGAAGAAGAAAAAGAGGAGCGGGCACCAGTTGAATCGACTCCCCCCAATCCTTCAGCGGAAGATTCTTTTGTCCCCGCAGGAAACGGAGAGGTGACCATTGCACGGATTTCCGTACAAAAAAATGGAGATATTACGATCTCCTGTTCTCCAGAATTAATTTTTCTTTTGAGAGGTACTTTACAAAAATTGGGGGCCATTGTTAATGGTAAGAGCATAGGGTCGGTTTCGCCAGTCGTAGTGTCACATAAAAACGGAGGCAACAGACAACACCCTCGTAGTTCTTCTAATTTGCCTTCTCCTGTTAAAGCAGTCCAAAACAAAGAAGGCGACGTTGCTACCGACAACGGCATAGCAACTTTGGCCAAAAAAATAGTTGATGCGTGCCGGCCAAAGTTTAACGGAGTAGTTACTCTGAAGAAACGCATGAAGGTAGTGCGAACTTGTGCCAGATTAACTGCATTGGCACATTGCGATGGAAAAGCTACGTTAGCAGCAATGTTAGCCGGGACGCCAGCGCAGGATTTTTACAATTTAGTGAACCAATATCATTTACACAAACAAGACGGAAATGAACTGATGCATCACAACATGTTTTTGCGAGACATCAATTATCCGAAAGATTTGGATTGGGGGCTTTTGATGAAAAAGTGCGAATGTATTTTATCAAAGGGGGATTCATGAAAGAAACTAATAAAAGCGGGGGCGCGTCTTTTACATAGTGTTACTAAAAAAGCGCGCCCCTTTTTCCATCTGTATAATTGCAAATCATTTGCAATAATTTTTAAGGTAGTGTACACTGGGGGATATGATTGAAGAAGTTTTCCACAAAGCCGGATTACGCCTCACCCGTCCTCGTTTGCTAGTTTTTCAAATTTTACAAAAAAATCATCAGCCGCAAAGCGCGCAGGCCATTCATAAACAATTGAGCCGGCGCGTTGACTTGGTTTCAGTGTAC
>MFGL01000035.1:0-18845 GCA_001778285.1 Candidatus Falkowbacteria bacterium RIFOXYC2_FULL_47_12 | reverse complement strand
CACTTGGGTTTAATTCAGCGCGAACGCACGCGAGAGGAAGATTTTTTTTATTTGGCCGAAACGCCGCACCACCACATCGTCTGCACGTCCTGCGGCCGCAGTGAGTGTGTGCCCTGCGCGCATACCTTCAGCATTAAAAATTTCAAAAATATCCGCCACGAGCTCACACTCTCCGGCGTTTGCGCGCAGTGCGTAAAATAGTTAACTTATAATTTTTTGTATGACCATATTTTTTATTTTCCTAAGCGTCATTATTGTTTCATTGGTTTCACTCGTCGGCGTCATATATCTGGCGCTCAAACCGGATACGCTCAAGCGCGTATTGTTCTGGCTCATCAGCTTTGCGGCCGGCACCATGCTGGGCGGGGCTTTTATCCATCTTTTGCCGGAATTGGGCGGAGAAGAGGGAATATCCGCAATGCTTTCATTGTCCATTCTCGGCGGCATTTTCATTTTTTTCATTTTGGAAAAAATCATTCACTGGCGGCACTGCCACCTGCCGACTTCAAAAGACCATCCCCATCCGCTGGCTTACATGAATTTAGTCGGCGACGGTTTGCATAATTTTTTGGACGGCGTCATCATTGCCGGGGCGTATTTCATCAGTCCGACTGCCGGCATGGCGACAACTTTAGCGGTTATTTTTCATGAAATCCCCCAGGAAATTGGTGATTTCAGCGTCCTCATCTATGCCGGCATGACGCGCGGCAAAGCGCTTTTGTTTAATTTACTGTCCGCGCTCATCGCCGTGCTTGGCGCCGGCGCCGCGGTTTGGTTTTACACGTTTACTCAAAATTTTACCACATATATTACGGCTTTTGCCGTCGGCGGCTTCATCTACATCGCCGTCGGCGATTTACTGCCGGAGCTTAAAAAAGACGCGCGTTTGAGCGAATCTCTACAGCAGATTTTTGGCATCGTGCTTGGCATTATTCTTATGTGGCTTTTGGTGTTTTTGGAGTAAAAAGGCAAAAAGAAAAGCGATCCGAAGATCGCTTGGCAGAACATAAGTAACGCGTGTGAGGTGCATTACTTATTTTTTTCTGCCCTGATTCTAGCCGGCGACATTGTGGTGTTCGCGGAGGCGGCGTGATCAGTAGCAGAAACGTTTTCAATACGGGCAATCGGAATTTTTCCATTGTGCGCTGATTGTCCCGTATTTGCTTCGCGCCTCTGAAAACCAGGAGAACAAAAATGATCCTGTATGAATGCTTGCGCAACGTTTTGCATGGCGTTTACCTCCTAAGTAGTTTTCCTTTTGCTAAAAAACAAAAGGCTTTTTTATTCCGAGGTCAGATGACTTCAGGATAAAAAGCCTTTTGTCTTTTATTGTCCGCTCTGCCTGTTTGACATGCGAACCATATCTGTCCCCGTAGGGTACGAGATACCACCTTAGCATAGAGCCAGGTTGGCGGGCAGTCATCGGGTCGTATCCCTCGTGCCTCTCTTGATATTTTATTTATTTCTAAAAGAACTATTCACAGTATAGCAGGGTGAAAAAAAGCTGTCAATGTGCTATACTGCCCAACGTATGTTACGAAAACTTTTTGTAAAAATTATCGCGATTTTATTTGTTGTTGGGGCGCTTTTTGCGTCTCGCCAGGCTTTTGCCGAATTGACGCAATCCCAAGCATTGCAACAGGAAAGCAATGAATTGCAGGCGCAATTAGCCGACATTGAAAGCCAAATCGCGCAGTACGAGCAAGAACTTAAGCACATCGGCGCGGAGAAAAATACACTGACCAAAAAACTCAAACAGCTGCAGGCCCAGCAGGCAAAACTTAAATTGCAGATCCGTGAAATTTCTCTGCGAATCAGCGGCATTGAACGAGACATTAGCGATACGCAGATAGATATCAATACCAATGAACAGCACCTTGAGTGGCTGCGCAACGAAATCGGCGCCGTTATCAAAGAAATTGCCGCTCACGACCGGCGTTCATTTTTGGAAGTATTGCTCTCTGACGGCGGTCTGTCCGCATTTTCACGCGAACTGAATGATTACAAGACATTGAGTCAGAATTTGGCAACGGTCGTCGGCGAGGTGAAAGAGGCAAACGCCGCTCTGCAGGCGCGTCAGGAAGACCTCGCGGCCCAGCGCGAGGAGCAGCAAAATTACATTGCCATCATTGATTTGCAAAATCAGGAACTTGCCGGCACCATTAAGAATCAAAATAGCCTCTTGGCGCAGACGAAGGGGAAAGAAAACGTTTTTCAAGCCGCGCTGAGCGACACACAAAAAAAAGCGGCTCAAATCAAAAGCCGCATCTATGACCTCTTCGGCATGGGAAAAAATATCACCTTCGGGGACGCCGTGCAAATAGCTCAGTGGGTGTCGGCTCAGACCGGCGTACGCGCGGCTTTTCTACTTGCCATTTTAACCCAGGAGTCAAACCTGGGTAAAAACGTCGGGACCTGCAACCGGGCCGGCGATCCGCCGTCCAAGAGCTGGAAAGTCATCATGAAGCCCGCGCGTGACCAGGAACCGTTTCAGCAAATTACGGCTGAATTGGGGCTTGACCCTGATACCACGCCGGTATCATGTCCTATGCGCGCCAAAGACGGCTCGCAAATCGGCTGGGGCGGCGCCATGGGGCCGGCGCAGTTCATTCCCTCAACCTGGATGGGTTACAAGGATAAAATTTCGGCCGTTACCGGCAAGACCGCTGACCCGTGGGACATCCGCGATGCTTTCATCGCTTCAGCCGTTAAATTGGCCGCTGACGGCGCCACGTCAGAGAGTGGGGAGTGGGCTGCGGCCATGCGGTATTTTTCTGGCTCGACAAACTCCAAGTACAGCTTCTACGGCGATAACGTCGTCAAAATCGCCAAGCAGTATGCAGAGGATATAGCGGATTTGGAGAAGTAAGTTTGCTCCTCCCCGCCAAGCTCTGGGAGCTGGATTCGAACCAGCGACATCCGCGTTAACAGCGCGGCGTTCTACCACTGAACTATCCCAGAGCGCGGCGGGCGAGCAAGTTGAACTACAGAAAAAAAAGATAACAAAAAACCGGCTGCTTTTTGTAACCGGCTTTTGTATCGTCAAATTTTTATACAAGATTTTACCGGTTGCGCAATCGATTATTGGTATTATTAAAATAAGTTGTGTATTTCAGATACAGCATACTGCTTACACAGTACCGCAGTTTTTAATTTCTGTCAAAAAATTGACAACAGGGAATGCTCTGCGAAAGCCATTCCCTGTGTGCTCCCCTGCTAACATGGGGTGAATTGTCTATTTGTGTTTATTTTTGTGTCGCCCGTGCCGGTCCATACTTTTGCATGAACGTTTGCATTTTGCCAAAGTCTTTGCTTTCGGCTGCTTTGTAGGCGTCAGCGTATTCAGCGAAGTTGCCGGCAGTGATGTAGCTGAGCGGACTTCGTGCCTCAACGGCGGTTTTGAACGCGCTATAATCGCCGGCCTCAACAGCCGCTTTGAGAGCAGTATCTTTGGCAAAGTCGCCGAACGCCCCCATTCCCCAGCCTGTCTTCATACCCCGGCCGTGCATTTGTTTCATATCTGGCAGGCCTAATTCAGCGTGCAGGCTGTTGGCTTTGGCAAAATCACCGCTTTGCATGGCCTGATGCATTTCCGCGAATTTGGAAGAATTATCCGCATACGCAGCGCCGGTCACAATAGCCGTGGTTGCCACCACGGCTACCGCAGCCGCGGCGAGTGAGAGAGTTTTGTTTTGCATAGAGAAAATAATAGTTTGTTAATGTAAGTAAGCGCTTTCTATTTTCTACTACGCAGCCAAAAATTTTTTTCTTTCATAATCTCAGCGTTCAATGCCTTCCATTATCCAGCCGCCGAGCGGGGGATTGAACGGCGCGAGCATACGCGCGTCAAAATGCGTATCGTCAATGCGCCGGCCGATGGCGCGGACGCGGATGCCATTTTGCACAAACGGCAACGGCTGGCGCATCACGGGCATCCGGTAGGATACCTCCCAATTTTTATTTCTGAAATCCATAAGGTTAAAGTGCGCGTCATCGCGTATCTCAACAATGGTGCCGGCCAAAAGCCCGTGTTTATCCTGCAGCCATAGAAAATGGCGCGGGCGCGCAAATTCTTCGTAGAAGGGTACGTTTTGCGCGAACGTCTCATCAATTACCTGTCCCAGTCCCGCGCCGTAGAGCGCGGCGCCGAGCAAAAGACTGACCGCGATACTGCCGGCGCTCACGTAAAATATGCTGTAGCGGTAGCCGCCTTTGGTGTGGCGGATGTTGTAGTAGGCGAGCGCGATGAACAGCAGTAAAAACACAATCCAAAAGTAGGGCAGAGTAAGCAGGATAAATTGTCCGAATGAGCCGTCAAGGTACTCGTAGACGTCCCAGTCGTTGGTGACGAGCATGTGAATAATAACCGGCACGGCTAAGCTTCCCAGCACGAGCGTGATGCCGGCGCCGGCCCACACGAAGGAATCTTTGAGCAGAAACTGCCAGCGGGGGGTGGGCGTAATGTTTTTTTGCTTGATAGCTTCAAGCGTTTTTTTAATTAAATCGCTCATAGGGAATGTTCAGGTTAGTTAATTCAGTCTTTAGGAGCCGTTTGGCCCGGCTTAAAAGCGTCGCCACAGTGCCCATGGGTTTTTGCATAATGTCAGAGATTTCCTGGTAGTCTTTTTCTTCAAAGTATTTTAAAATCAAAACCTCGCGATACTTGATGTCTATTTTTTCCAGAATTTTTTCTAAGCGTTCGCGCAAGAGTTTCACGTCAATGTCGCGCGCGCTGTCCATATCAGAGGCGAGCGTTTCCAATAATTCAGTATCAAAAGCGTTGGTTTGCGGCCGGGCCTGGCTTTTGCGGAAGTGCGAGATGACCTGGTTATGGGTGATGCGATACGCCCATGAGGAAAATTTCAGCGAGCGGTCAAAGCCGTTGAGATTTTGGTAAATTTTTATAAAAGAATCTTGCAAAATGTCTTCGGCCTCTTCCAAACTGACGCCGGAGATGCGGCGGATGTAGCGCAAAAGTTTTGTTTCGTAGCGGCGCATCAAATACGCAAAAAAGTCCTGATCGCGCAAAGTCAGGGCTACGAGCTCCTCGTCGCTTTTTTTGTCAATGTTTTCAATAGCAGTCATCGTAGCTTCAGTATATGCCTCTATAAGAAATACGCCAATAAATCGCCATTTCTTTCATTATGAGGAAGTTGTACACAAGTATAATGCTTTTTTTGTTAAAATATGGTATAATATATAAAATTTATTAATTAAGGAGGCCTATCAGTCTTTACTCGCTTGTTTAAGCGGAGACTGCGGGATACATGTGTATGAAAAAAAATACGACGACGTCGCTGACAAATTTGCCTTTATCAGTGTGGGTGTTGCTTTTATTTTTGGTTGTGGCGCTGGCCGCTTCAACGTACATGATAACAGACAATGCGCGCCGCATTGCGCTGGCAAAACAGGACGAGCTTATTAAATCAGAGGTGCAGACGGCTGTCGGCGCTCTGCAGGCACTCTATGACCGATCCCAGCGGGGCGAAATCGCATTGGCGTATGCCGAGCGCGTGGGCGAGGATGTTTTGCGCAACACGACCTATGGCGATGGCGGCTACTTTTGGGCCGATACGAGTGATGGGACTAACGTTGTTTTGTATGGCGACGCAAGCGTGGAGGGAAAAAATCGCGCGGACGCGGAAATGAATGGCATAAAGTATGTGCAGAAAATTTTAACTGCCGGCCAGCAGCCCGGCGGCGGATATGCCAACTACTGGTATCCCAAGCAGGGCCAGACAACGCCGCTGGCGAAACGCTCCTACAGCCTGTACTTCGCTCCCTTTGACTGGGTGGTGGGCACCGGCTACTACGTCAGTGATATTAGGTAATTTTATTAAAATCTCTTTATGCGCTGGAAATTTCTGGCAGGCGTTGCGGCTTTGGCCGTCATGCTCGTCACCCCTTTTGCCGCCGCTCAGGCGTTCGGCCTGCGGCACGGCAGTAACGTGATAGTGGAAAAAACCGAAACTGTTTCCGGCAATCTGTATGCCGCGGGTTCACAAATCGTAGTTGACGGTACGGTCAATGGCGATTTATTTTGCGCCGGCGCGACCGTAACTGTCAACGGCACGGTTTCGGGCGACGTGATTTGCGC
This sequence comes from Candidatus Falkowbacteria bacterium RIFOXYC2_FULL_47_12, assembly GCA_001778285.1. Classification (GTDB taxonomy): domain Bacteria; phylum Patescibacteriota; class Patescibacteriia; order Patescibacteriales; family XYC2-FULL-47-12; genus XYC2-FULL-47-12. The sequence continues at coordinate 12,748 of MFGL01000035.1, read as the reverse complement.
CGGCTCATCCGTGACGATCAACGGCGTGGTTTCAGGCGACGTGCGCGCGGCCGCGTCTGAACTCTCGGTCAACGGCACAGTCGGTGGCGGCATGACCGTGGCCGGTTCGGCGATTAGTATCAATAACGCGGCTGTAGTCGGCAGCAATATTTTGGCCTTTGGCGCGACTCTGCGCGCCGACGGTCCGGTGGGCGGCGATATTCAATTCTTCGGCGCCTCGCTTGCGGTCAATAATGAAGTGAAAGGCGATGTTATTTTTTATACTCAAAAACAGCGCAGCCAAAAAAACGCTCCGGCCGTTAGCCTGCGCTCCGGCGCAGCCATTGTGGGGAATCTTTCGTACTATGAAGGCACCGAAGCGACTATTGCCGACGGCGCCACAGTCAGCGGCCAGACCGTCGTTATGGAACCAAAATTCAATCAGGGAACGGCGCAACAGCAGGCAAAGGGATTCTTCGCCGCGTTTGGTATGATTTGGCTTTTGTGGGGTGTGATTGGCGGCATTATCATCGGCTTGGTTTTAATCAGCTTTTTCCCGCGGCAGGTGCGCACTACGCTTGACGTGATGCTTGAGCGGCCGGGCGCGTCATTGGGCTGGGGTTTTGTCGCGGCGGTGGTTACACCGGTTGCGATTGTGTTGTTGCTCATCACCGTTGTCGGCATTCCCTTGGCGCTTCTGGTCGGTGTTTTGTTTGTGGCCGTGTGCATGCTGATGAAAGTGCTCGGCGCCATCGGTATTGGCGCGCTTCTGGCGCGCTGGTTTAAATGGAAACTTTCACTTTACTGGCTGGTTGTCATCGGCATCGTTGTCGCCGCGATTATTTTCATCATTCCTTTCGTCGGCTGGCTTGTCGGCATTTTGGCATTCTTCTGGGCGTTCGGCGGTGCGGTTTTGCACAAGCGGGCGGTGTACAAAGAATTGGAAGGGTAAATTTTATTGGCATCTGCGTACAAAAATACCGGCTTACAGAGATGATGTAAGCCGGTATTTTTTGTTTTGGCAGTTTGTGCTCATCAAGATGCTTTACCTTCCCGCGCGGCGCTCATTTCTTCCTTTTGCGCCTTAGTCAGGGAAGTGAGCCACAGAATAAACGGTCGGCGGATTTTATCAATTGGCCAGTCGCTGCTTTTAAAGAGCGCCGGCTTGTCTGTTTTGAAGCGGGCAAGCATGATTATGGTCGCCCGCAAGTTGAGAGGCGATAATCTGTTATGTTCGCTTAAAAATTGTTCTTTGGTAGTCATGCCCAGTTAGTATGTGCTTATTATTCAAAAAGTCAATACGTACGAGCCATGCCGAAGCATCCGTTTGGCGCGTACACGTTTGGCGCGTACCATTGACAGAATAATTTTTTTATGGTAGTGTTGGGTAACAAATACTAAAAGTGTAGAGATAGAGTCGAATTTCTACTTCTTGGTGTTTATTTAATTTAACTATCTTTACATTCACATGCAAGGAACCATCAAAAAATTGACCGACAAAAACTTCGGTTTTATCGCTCAAGAAGGCGCGAATGATTTATTTTTTCACGCCAACAGCCTAGAAGGCGTTGAGTTTTCCGAGTTGAAAGAAGGCGACGCGGTCACGTTTGAGACCGAACAGACGCCCAAAGGCAGTGCCGCGGTCCACGTGACCAAAGCGTAAAACTTTGTTACACAACAAAAACAGTCCCGAACTTCGGGGCTGTTTTTTGTTTGCTTGACATTGGCCGATACACGTTAGCGGCGTTTTTTTTTGGCGGCTCTTGCCTCAAGCATGGCTTTTTTGATTGCGCGCCGCTTCGCGGTTTTAGGGGAGTGCGTTCTTTTCATTTTGCCGACCCCGGTTCTTCGTTTCGCCATACAAAAAATTTAGTAAAAAATGGTTTTGCTCCCGGGGTCGGATTCGGACCGACGACCAATTGGTTAACAGCCAACTGCTCTACCGCTGAGCTACCCGGGAATGAGTCTCTGCCGACATCATATAAAAATCAAGCCGTTCCGTCAAGATTTTTTACGCGCCGCGCGCACGCGCTCGTTTTCGGTCAAAAGCTGTTTGCGCAGGCGGATGCTTTTGGGCGTGATTTCCAAATACTCATCGTCATTCATGACACTCATGCCGCGCTCAAGCGTTAATTCCAGCGGGGGAGTCAGGCGAATGGCCTCATCAGTGCCTGATGCGCGCATATTGGAGAGCTGTTTGCCTTTAATAGGGTTGACCGCCATATCAACGCCTTTGGCCACATTACCGATGACTTGTCCCTCGTAGACGTCAACGCCGGCCGGGATGTAAAGCATGCCGCGTTCCTGCAGGTTGTAAAGCGAAAAGCCCAGCGCTTTGCCGCCCGCCATGGAAATCATGGAGCCCAGCTCGCTTTTTTCAATGTCGCCGGCGTAGGGCCGAAAGCCGATGACGCGCGCGTAGAGAATGCCTTCGCCGCGCGTGTCAACCACAAACTCGTTGCGGTAGCCCAAAAGTCCGCGCGTGGGAATTTCAAAAATCAATTTAGTGTGGCCGTGTTCAGGTTTCATTTCCAGCATGATGCCTTTGCGGCGGGAGAGTTTTTCAATGACGGTGCCGGCCATGGTCTCGGGCACGATAACGGTTGCCTCTTCAAACGGCTCCTGTTTGTGTCCGTCCGCTTCTTTTATGATAACGTGCGGCCGGGAAATCTGCATCTCAAAGCCCTCGCGGCGCATGTTTTCCAATAAGATGGCAATGTGCATTTCACCGCGGCCGTAGACTTTGTAGTGATCGGTTGAAGTAAAATCAACTTTGAGTCCCACGTTGACCTCCAGCTCTTTTTCCAGCCGCTCTTTGAGCTGGCGGTTGGTCACAAAGGTTCCCTCTCGGCCGGCAAACGGGGAGTTATTGATTAAAAAATTCAGAGAGATGGTCGGCTCGTCAATCGTGATGGCCGGCAGAGCGGTTTGGGTTTCATTTTCGCAGATGGTTTCACCGATAAAAATTTCCGGCAGGCCCGCGACCATGACGATGTCGCCGGCTACTGCCTCGTCCGCCGCCGTGCGATTCAGCCCCGCGAAGGTGAATAGCTTGGTGATTTTTCCGGCATGAGTTTGGCCGGCGGTATTTTTTACCAGTACGTTCATACCCTGCCTGATAGTGCCTTCATAAATTCTGCCGATTGCCAGTCGGCCCAAAAAATTGTCGTAGGCCAGGTTGAACGGCTGGAGGCGCAGGGGCTGGGCGGCTTTTTCCTCGCTGGAAGCAACCGGCACTTGCTCCAAAATAACATCCAGCAGGGGACTTAAATCTTTTGACTCGCCATCAATGGTTTTTTTGGCAATGCCCTCGCGCGCGATAGCATACAGCGTGGTAAAATTCAATTGTTCGTCGGTCGCGCCCAAATCCAAAAACAGCTCGTAGACGAGTTCGTGCGCGTGCAGAGGATCTGCGGCCGGCTTGTCAATTTTATTTAAAACCACAATGGGCTTGAGGCCAAGTTCCAGGGATTTTTTCAGCACGAAGCGCGTCTGCGGCATGGGGCCTTCCTGCGCGTCAACGACTAATACCACCGAGTCAATGGAGCGCAGGACGCGCTCAACTTCCGAGCCGAAATCGGCGTGGCCCGGAGTATCCACGATGTTAATTTTTGTTCCCTTGTAATTGACCGAGGTGTTTTTGGAATAAATTGTAATGCCGCGCTCAAGTTCCAAAGCGTTGCTGTCCATACTCACTCCTTCGGCCGCCATGCCGGTCTGGCGCATCAGCGCATCGGTGAGCGTGGTCTTGCCGTGGTCAACGTGGGCGATAATGGCTATGTTTCTAATTTCCATGCTTTTAAAATAAAACCGCCCGTGCACGGGGCGACAAAGAGTTAAAACTGACTTGATTTTACTACGAAACAGCGCTGCTGTCAACAGGCGGCCCGCGTTGATTTTTCGTTTTCGCCGTGGTACAGTAGAGATAATTTTTCAAGACTACTTTGATGCAAAAAATTTTCATTAAAAATCGCAAGAATCAAAATTTGGCCGTAGTGGTTGAAGAAACTGTACGTGCCAAAGGCCTTGCTTTTGTCATGCATGGATTGGGCGGATTTAAAGAGCAGTCGCATATTCAGACGTTTGTTAAAGCTTTTAAAAAAGAAAATTTTAGCGTTGTTTATTTTGATACTACTAATACGTTTGGCGAAAGTGACGGCAACTATGAGGACGCCACCACGACGAATTACTTTGAGGATTTGGAGGACGTAATAGACTGGGCAAAAACGCAAAGCTGGTATCAAGAGCCCTTTTGGCTGTGCGGCCACAGTTTGGGCGGAATGTGTACGCTGTTGTATGCACAAAAACATTTCGACAAGGTAGCGGCCTTGGCGCCCATATCTACTGCAGTATCAAAGAAATTAAGTTTGGAAACAGAGACTAAAGAGTCCTTAGCTAAGTGGGAGCGCACCGGCATTCAAGAGCGGGAGAGCGCAAGCAAGCCGGGTTTGATAAAAAGACTGAAGTGGTCGTACATGCAAGATGCGTTGAAATATGACGTACTACCCGGTGCTCACAAGCTGGCTATGCCCGTGCTGTTAATTGTAGGCGAGCAGGATAATAGGACATTGCCGGCTCATCAAAAAATCCTCTTTGACGCTCTGCCCGGGCCCAAAGAGTTCCACGTCATCAAAGGCGCGCCGCATACGTTCCGTGAGCCGGCGCATCTGGCACAAATTGAAAAAATTTTACGGGCGTGGATACAAAGAATTGGCTAATTGCCCGCAGGCGGCCATAATGTCTAGACCCGCGCTCTGGCGCACGGTAACGGTGACGCCGCATTTTTTCAATACGGCCGCGAACTCGTCAGTATTGTTACTGCGCTGGAGCGCGGCGTCGTTGATATCATTGAAGGGGATGAGATTAACTTTGACACGGCCGGTCGTGGTAACGAAATCAGCCAAGAGTTTGGCGTCGCGCACGCTGTCATTGACGCCGCGCAAGAGCACGTACTCAAAAGTTACATGGCGTTTGTTGCTCGCTTTGGTTTGCAGATATTTTTTTATCCATTGAGAGAGCTCCGCTAAATAGTTGCCGGTTGTGGTCGGCACTATTTTTTTTCGCAGGGTTTCATCTGCGCTGTGCAGGGAAATAGCGATTCTCACCGGCGGCCAGGCCGCGTCCTGTAAAATTTTTTGCAAGAAAGGCAGGAGCCCGACCGTTGAAACCGTGATGTGGTTTGGCCCGATGTCAGTGCAAGCCAGCCACTGGCGCAGAGTTGATTTGACGTTTTCGTAGTTGGCGAGCGGCTCGCCCATGCCCATCATGACGATGTTTGAGATGCGGCCGTCTAATTTTTTATCGCGCAAAAAATAGTACCAGAAACGCAACTGGTCAATGATCTCATCGGCGGTGAGATTTCGCCGTAAACCCATACGGCCGGTCGCGCAGAAGCTGCAGTTCATACTGCATCCAACTTGCGAGGATACGCAGACACTCCACTCCCCGCGCTTGTTTTTCATAAGCACGGTTTCAATTTTTTCTCTATCATGCAACTGCACGAGGGCTTTGCGTGTGGATCCGTCTTTGCTCGCGTACACGTTAGCTTCGGCTATGCTTGACCACGCTACGTTTTCGGCGAGCGCGGCTCGCATGTCCTGCGGCAAATTTGAAATATCCTGCCAGCCGTTCACGCGCGGGTCAAAGAGCGCGCGCTCAATTTGGCGGAAGCGCCAGGCTGGCTCGGCCGGAAAGAGGGTTTGAAATGTTTCAAATCTAGTGAGTGGCATAGTTATTGCATTTCCGGTAATTGCCAAACGAACTGGAGCGGTTGTTGCGGCGCGGACCGGAAGTCCGGCTGCTGGAGCGAAACGGATGGTTACCGCCAGACCTGCCTGCCGGCCTGCCTGCCGACGAGGCAGGAGAGGCAGGGCGAAACGGGCGGCGCGGCGCAGATGAATTGAAATTTCGTTGCGGTTTGCCCGCCCACTGGCGCGGTCTGCCCGCCTGCCTGATAGGCAGGTCTTGTACAAAGTTTGAACTTGGCGCAACCGCGGCTATGCCCGCGGGCAGTTTGGAAACCGGCAGGGGTTTTTTTATCAGCCGCTCAATAGCAAAGACGTCGCGTCTTTGCGCGGGCGTGGCAAACGAAATCGCGTGTCCCGTGTGTCCGGCCCGGCCGGTGCGGCCAATGCGGTGCACATAGTCCTCGGCTTTTTCCGGCAGGTCGTAGTTGACGACTAATTCAATGTTTTTGACATCAATGCCGCGCGCGGCAATGTCGGTTGCTACCAGTACGCGAAATACGCCGGTTTTAAATCCGTTGAGCGCGGCTAAACGCTGGTTGAGGGTGCGGTTGGAGTGGATTTCAGCGGCGCGGATACCGGCGGCGCGAATGTCGGCGGCGATTTTTTTGGCGCCGTGTTTCGTGCGCGAAAACACCAGCATCGAGCCCGTGTATTCAGCGAGGAGCGTTTTGAGAAGCGGCATTTTGGCAGGCTGGTGAACGAAAAATATTTCGTGAGTCACGTTCGGCGCGGCCGTGCCCGAGGGCGCGACTTCCACGCGCACGGGCAAGCGCATATACGAGGTTGCCAGACTGACGATTTCCGGCGGCATGGTCGCTGAAAAAAGCATGGTCTGACGCTCTTTGGGAACGTGCTGCAGAATGCGCTTAATCTGCGGGGCAAAGCCCATGTCTAACATGCGGTCGGCTTCGTCCAAAATCAATGTTTTGACGGCTGAAAGCGAAATGGTTTTTTGCGCGAGGTGATCCATGAGCCGGCCCGGCGTGGCGATGATGACGTGCGGGTTTTGGCGCAGCGTTCTTATCTGGCGTCCTATGCTCTCGCCGCCGATGAGGACCGCCGTGCGCAAGTGAAAAAAGCGGCCGATGTTATGCAAATCTTCATTGACCTGCACGGCCAGTTCGCGGGTGGGCAGAAGTATCAGGGCAATGCCTTTGGCCTGCGCCAGGCGCTGCAAGACGGGGATGCCAAAGGCGAGTGTTTTGCCCGTGCCGGTCTGGGCTATTCCCATGATGTCTTTGCCGGCCAGAGCGTGCGGGATTGATTGGTATTGGATAGGAGTTGGGGTTGCAAACTGCAGTTTGTCCAAAGCCTCCAGGAGCCGCGGTGCGATGCCGAGGCCGTCAAATGTGTGCACAGTTGGTGTCATAACAAGTTAAAAATTTAAAAATCTGACCCCAGTTTCAAGGTCAGATTAGGAGAAGTATTCTGCGAAGAAAAGTGAGTCAATATGAATTATGTATGTATAATAACACAAGAGGAAATTTTTGTCAAATGCACTCGCATTAGGATTTTTACAAGCCGGTTTGTTTTTGCTAAGATGATTTCCATAATAATTAACTTGTCCCCCTAAACTAAAATCATCAACGGCCCCGTGGGCAAGTTCGCCGACGTGCCGGTCCGGGGCTTTGACGGCTCAAGCACCGAGCAGGCCGAGGGGCATTTCAGCGACTGCAAACTTGAGCCCGTGCACTGTATTCCCGACCCGGTGCGCGGCGCAAACAACGTTTTGGTACTGTGTGAAGTATTGAATCCGGACGCAACGCCGCACCACTCCAATACCCGCGCGGCCCTGCGCGCGGTTGCGGCGCGCTGTGAAGAACACGAAGCGTGGTTTGCGGTGGAGCAGGAGTACACGCTGTACCAAAAAGACTGGCCGCTCGGCCGCCAATATGGACCCGTACCAGGCCTTTACCGCGCTATTGGAAACTACCTGCGGCGAGGGCTTTAACCCGCTCAAGTTCAACTGGCCGAACGACGTCATCAAGTTGTAAAAATTTTTGCAAAAAAAGGTTCCCGCCGGCAAACGCGGGAGCTTTTTTTGTTTGACTTTTCGGTGGGGGAGTGGGAAAATAGATGATATGGACAAAGAGGATATCAGCACAAAAATTGCCATTTTCCAGCGCAAGGAAATCCGTCGCGTCATTCATGAGAATGAGTGGTGGTTTTCAGTTGTTGATATTGTCGCTGTTTTAACCGGCAGTTTGGATCCCGGTGCTTACTGGAGAAAACTAAAACAGCGGCTAAGAGAGGAGGGGAGTGAGGTCGTGACATTTTGTCACGGACTGAAATTAGAGGCTTCTGACGGGAAAAAATACGAAACCGACTGCGCCAATACCGAGGGTATTTTTCGCATCATTCAGTCCATTCCTTCCCCCAAAGCCGAGCCGTTCAAGCGCTGGCTGGCGCGTGTCGGTTACGAGCGGGTGCAGGAAATTGAAGACCCAGAACTTGCTACCAAGCGTACCCGCGCGCTCTACAAAGCCAAGAGTTACTCCAATACCTGGATTGAAAAGCGTATGCGCGGCATTGAGGTACGCGAAATCCTGACCGACGAGTGGAAAAAACGAAACGTCAAAGAGGGCAGGGAGTACTCCATCTTAACGGCGGAAATTTCCCAGGCGACCTTTGGCATGACGCCGAGCCAGTATCAAAAGTTTAAGGGCTTGAAGAGAGAAAACTTGCGCGACCACATGAACGATTTGGAATTGATTTTTGCCATGTTGGGCGAGGCTTCAACCACAGAGATTGCTAAAAACAAAGACGCGCAAGGTTTCCCTGAAAATAAAGCGGCCGCACGAGCCGGCGGCAGCGTGGCTGGCAGTGCGCGCAAGGATTTGGAGAAGAAGAGTGGGCGGAAAGTTTCAACCAGAAAAAATTATCTGTCAGAATCGGAAGATAAAAAGAGACTGCGGTAAACACACTTTTTGTCAGTCAAGTTTTTTTTCTGCAGGGTATCCGGGAAGGGAGAAGGTAGTGGTGACGGATGAGGAGTAAATTTAAATTTATGGAAAGTTTTATAAAAAATGAAAAAATCTTAGAAGAGGATTATAAAACTAACGATCTTTTAAATTTTTCTGAAATCGTTAATAGTTTTAGAAAAAAGTTAGAACAAATCAGTGAAAATTCTATAGTTGGTCTTATTGGTAAATTTGGTACTGGTAAAAGTACGATGCTATATCAATTATATAAAGAACAAAAAAGAGAAACAGATATTGAAAGATGGATAAACTTTGATGCATGGAAATATCCCGAGAGAAAGGAGTTATGGGAGGGGTTTGTTTTAGAAATAGCTAGAGATTTAGATAAAAAATTATTTGATACGACAAGGAAAAAAATAGACGGAGAACAAAGTAATAATATTAGAAATCTCATTAAAGTAATTTTTCAGGGAGCAAATTTTTTTATGCCAGGGGCATCAATAGGCGAAAATTTTGCTAATCTTTTCAAAACTTCTCCAGTTAGGAGAATTTTTGAATTTCAAGAAATTTTAAATCAAATAATAGTTGAGACTCGCAAGAATATATACATCATTATAGAAGATATAGATCGTTCTGGTGATAGAGGGATTTTTTTTCTAGAGACACTAAAGAATTTTATCAAAGAGAATCAATCTGATAAAAAAATTATCATAATTGTCCCAATCGGCGAAACTCAACGAAAAGAGGAAGGTAATTTTAAAGATTCTTACGATAAAGTATTAGATTATGATTTTTATTTTAATCCAGAAAATATAGATTTTACTAACTTTATTAAAGAAATTTTTAATGACGCATTTATATCTAACAATAATTTATACTACTTCAATTATTTGTTTAAATTGTTAGTCGGGGTTAAGAATTTAACACTAAGAGAATTGAAAGCCATTTTAAGGCTGTCTAATGTTATATATAAAAAATTAAACGAGGCAGATAAAAAAAATATTGATTTACGTCTATGGATAGTCTTTACTTGCGTGTATAAGTTTCAGGATCATATACTTGTTTTGGTAAATGACAAAAAGAAAGTTAAAAGCGATTTTTGGGCAAAATCTTTTTTCATAATGATAGCTAATAATATTGAAGAAAGGGATATTAGAAATTACTCAGATGTACCTTTTTTTATTGTCAAAGATGATAACTTAATAACCCCTAAAATTAAGAGCGAGTCTGGTAGTACGCAAGAACAAGGGTATTATCTTTCCGATAAATATTTAGAATTGATAAAATAGATAATACTGGGGAATTTTTATATCTACTAAGGCAGACTAAAATATGTTAATGATAGCCGCCATTATAATCATCGTTATCGCCGTTGCCATCGCGGTCATCGCGGGCGTGCGAGAAGACAGTAAGAAAAAATAATATGGACTACCAAGGAGTTATCATTGCCGAAAGTTTGGAGGAAGAAGATGTTTTAAAAGACGTTAAGATTTTAAGCACCAAAGTTGAGGCGGTTACCCCGCGGCACGCCACACCGTATTTAAAACAGTGGACTTTGCATACCGTGGAAATTCCCGAAATTCAAGCACAGGCGGTTGCGGAAAAAATCAGCCGGGCGCTGGACAGCGCGCACAACGATTGGTATGCGGATTTTAAAAACGACACTACGCATTTTATTATCTTTAGAAATAAAGTTTTCAAAATTGACCGGAAAAACCAGGCCGGCTACGACGAAGCGCGCGAGTACGGCTTGAGCTTGGGCATTCCGGAGTATCAGGTGGATTTGAGGGTGAGAAAGTAAACATCGGCAGTTATCTTTTTCAAAGATACAGATATAGCTCACGCAGGAGAGCCACGAGCCAGGCGTCGGCTTTGGCTGTTTTTGTCATGAGCATCAAAATACCGATGACATTGCCGCCGGTGCCTGAATATGCTACGCTATAGGCAGTCTATTATTTAATAACAAGGGGGAATATGAAACATTTTTTTCAGGAGATAAACCGCGCCTTTAACGGCTTTATCGTCAACCTGCTCATTGGCGGCATTTTGCTTTTGGTCTTTGCCGTATTAATCGTTTGGGTTGATTTTGTCCTGCGGCTCGTTATCGGCTGCGCGTTTCTGATCGCGGCCTGGATAGCCTTTTACGCCGCCTACAAACTTTATTATCTTAAAAAACACGTGCAGGATTTTATTCCGAGAATCAAGTAATGCCCAGTCCACTCCTCAAAACCAAACAGGGGGCTGCGCCGGTGGAGCTGACCGAAACGACTAAAGATTTGTTTCGCGTCATTTATCAGAGCCAGCACGCCGCCGAGAGCGCAAAAGACGATGACAACTCGCCCAAAATCAAAGTCAACGAGATTATCTCCAAGATGTCTTTTTTTTATGAAAAAATCCGCAACGCCGTTGACTACAAAGACGAGCACCTCTTGCGCAAAAACGCCATTGAGCGCATTTTGCGCCGCCTGCATTTGATGGGTCACAATGAGGCTGAAGAAGTCGCCAAGATGCTCCTCATTGAGCTCATCCGCGCCGCTTACCTGCAAAACAACAGCGTGCCGGAAGAAAAAATCCGCGAGGTGGCCGCGATCATTGAGCGCTTCGCCAAACTGCGCCACCTGCTTTTGGCCGCGGGCAAAAAGAGCCGCAAAGAAACCGACGACATCAAGCGCTGGATTTTGAATTTGTCAGCCACCGACATTGAGGAACATCTGGGCGACCACCGCATTGACCAGGTTATCGGCCAGCACATGTTTGACATTATCAATACCAATATTATTGACGACGGCAAAGACGCCGATTTTACCCGCGACAAAAAAATTCAAATTTACCTCAATATTTTCAGCAAGCTCTTCAAGTACGACGACGCGATGCTTGAGTTTTTGCTCTTTCGCTACGTCAATCCGTCCTGGGCAAAAGCGAGTGATGAGGACGTAGCCATCGTCAGCCAGCACTATCACGAATTGCGTGAGATGACGCGTCAGCAATTGGCGCACCCGTTCCGCAAACAAGTTGGCAGACTCGCGAGCCGCTATACGATTTATTTTTCCATGCTGCGCGACGCCGTTACTGAAAACCCCGAGGGCGCCTACGACAAGCTCAAAAACAGCCCGGTGCAGTTCAAAAAACTCATTGAAAAAGTCTGCGAGCGGCGCTACAAAGAATCGCGCGGCCGTTTGCGCCGCGGCGCGGTGCGCAGTATCATCTACCTGCTCTTGACCAAGAGCATTTTAGTGTTTATTCTGGAAGTTCCGGTTATTTTCTTTTTGGGTGAAGAGCTGCGCTACTTGTCGCTTGCCATCAACGTTTTGTTTCCGCCGACGCTGCTCTTTTTAATCGCGCTCTTCACGGGCGTGCCGGGCAGAGAAAATACCGCCAAAATCCAAGCGGGCGTGGAAGAAATCGTTTTCAACCAGTCGCTCAACGATAAAACCGTGAAGCTGCGCTACCCGACCGCGCGCACGGCCGCGGCCAACATTATCTTTGGCTTTCTGTACGCGGTCACCTTTCTCATCTCCTTCGGGCTGGTTATTTGGGGCTTGGTGTATCTGCAGTTTACCATCGTCAGCATCCTGATATTTTTGCTGTTCTTGTCGTTCGTTTCTTTCTTTGGCATCCGCTTGAGCCGTTTCGCCCGGGCGTATTCGGTGATTGAGAACCGCGAAAACGTGTTTTCGTTTTTCGCCAACTTTTTTTACGTTCCCATCGTCGGCACCGGCAAGTGGCTGACCGAAACCTTTTCGCAAATCAACGTCTTCATTTTTATTCTGGATTTCATCATTGAATCGCCGTTTAAAATTTTTGTGGAAATTTTTGAAAAGTGGAGCGTGTACGTCAAGGAGCGCAAAGACGAGGTGGTGGACTAATATGCCAAATTTATTTATCGTCGCAACACCCATCGGTAATTTGGAAGATATAACATTAAGAGCTTTGCGGATACTGCGCGAAGCTGATTTTATTTTGTGCGAGGATACGCGTGTGACCAAAAAACTTTTGGCAAAACACGACATAGCGACACCGACGCTTTCGTATCACCAGCACTCGCAAGCGCCGAAAGTTGATAAAATAATTGAGCTTTTACGGCAGGGTAAAAATTTGGCG
>MFGL01000034.1:42020-58705 GCA_001778285.1 Candidatus Falkowbacteria bacterium RIFOXYC2_FULL_47_12 | reverse complement strand
TAACCAAGATGTTTGAAAGCATTTATCGCGGCGCGCCGGCGGAAATTTTGCAAATTTTACAGCAGGATAAAAATAATCTAAAGGGCGAGTTTGCGATTGTGATTGGCAAATAAATGTGCTACACTGCCTTTGTTCATATTTAAACTAATGGTATGTCAGAAAATTTAGAAAAAAAAGTTGATAAAATGTTAATCAAGCTCATCAATGTGGAAGAGAGCCTTAAAGAAGTTACGCAAAATATGGTGACCAAAAAAGAATTTGAACAGAAAACTGATGAAATGTTAACCGCGATAGACGGCGTTGTCAAAGATAATGACGACATCAAGATTGAGCAAACTTCAAACATAGCCGCGCATGATCGTTTTGAAAAGCGCATTACCCGCGTTGAAACGCATCTGAACTTGAAGGCAGTTGCTTAGTTTTAGTTGACAGCGGAGCGGGAAAAGAGGTAAAGTTAAAGCATAAAAAGCTTTAATTTTTTTGTTTTATGCCAAAAGAATTTGAATCTTTTAGAGTCGGCCAAAAAGCAATTTTAATTCGGGATGGCAAATGCTTAATTGTAGAGTGCGCCGATCGGCCGAATGTGTGGGATTTGCCGGGTGGAAGAATAGACAAAAATGAAGAAGGTGAGGAAGCGTTTCGGCGGGAAATTAAAGAAGAGACAGGTTTGGATAATTTTGCGATTTTAGCTGTCGCTGATTATGCGATAATATATTGGCGGAACGATTTTCCGATGTGTGGCGTTGCTAATCTGATAAAAAACGACCACGATACTGTTACTTTAAGTTTTGAACACTCAAGTTACCGTTGGATTGCCGAAAGTGAAATTGACGGATTTGAGTATATTTGGCCGTCGATGGCGCGGATGATAAAAAACGGATTTAAGTATTATAAACTATTTCAAGTAAATGCCAGATAAATTTTATATCACAACCACCTTGCCTTACGTAAACGCCAAGCCGCACATCGGTTTTGCTTTGGAAATCGTGCAGGCCGACGTCATCGCGCGCTGGCGCCGCGCGCGGGGAGACGAGGTATTTTTTAATACCGGCACCGACGAACACGGTCTCAAAATTTGGCGCAAAGCGCAAGAGCTGGGCATGGACACGCAGGCCTACGCTGATGAAAACGCCGCGCGTTTTGACGATTTGAAGCGTGCGCTGAACTTGAGCTACAACGCGTTCATCCGCACGACCGAGCCGCGCCACGTGGCGGCCGCACAAGAATTTTGGCAACGCTGCGAACAGCACGGCGATATTTACAAAAGAAATTATAAAATCAAATACTGCGTCGGCTGTGAACTGGAAAAAACCGAAAGCGAACTCACGGACGGCATCTGTCCGATTCACCCGAATTTGGAACTGGAAACCATCGCCGAGGAAAATTATTTTTTTAAATTCTCAAAGTATCAGAAAAAGCTGTTGGAACTGTATGTAAAAAATTCTGATTTTGTTCTGCCCAAATGGCGCCTGAAAGAAATTCAAAATTTCGTGGCCGGAGGTTTGGAGGATTTTTCCATTTCGCGTCTGAAGGCAAAAATGCCCTGGGGCGTGCCGGTGCCCGGCGATGACGAGCACGTGATGTATGTGTGGTTTGACGCGCTGATAAACTATATCTCAACGTTGGGCTGGTCTGTAGAGACGCAAAATTTTGCGTCTCTACAAAAGGATAAACCCTCAACGTTTGAAAAATTTTGGGGAACGGCAAAAAAACCGAACGCGCTACAGATTGCCGGCAAAGATAACCTGCGCCAGCAGGCGGCCATGTGGCAGGCGATGCTTTTGTCCGCCGGTTTGCCGTCGTCAAAACAAATTCTCATCCACGGCTTTATCAATTCCGGCGGCCAGAAGATGTCAAAATCTTTAGGCAATGTGGTTGACCCGTTTGAATTGGTGGAAAAATACGGCACCGACGCGGTGCGCTATTATCTTCTGGCTGAAATTTCTCCTTTTGAAGACGGAGATTTTACCATTGAAAAATTTATCGTACGCTACAACGCGGATCTGGCAAACGGGCTGGGGAACCTGGTTTCGCGCGTGGCAACCTTGCTTGAAAAAGACGCGATTACCCTCACCCTAACTCTCTCCCCAAGGGAGAGGGGACTTGAGGAAAGAATAAACAAGGGGATGAGAGCGTACCAATTCAACAACGCTTTAAAAATACTCTGGGATGTTTTGCGCGCGGCTGACGAGACGTTGAGCAGGCAAAAACCATGGGAAATAAAGGATTTAGCCGGGAAGAAAAAAATATTAGAGCCGGTGGCACAGGATATTTTAAACGTGGCTGAGTTGCTGCAGCCGTTTTTGCCGGACACGGCGGAAAAAATTATCAAGCAATTCAGCGCCAAACAAATTAAAAAAAGCGAGGGGCTGTTTCCGCGAATTTAGATTTGGTATGTGGGGTTTGGCCGGAATGAAAAAGCGGGCTTTAGCCCCTTTTTTGTTTATGCTATACTTGCTACATGACACAGACGATTTTTAACAAAAATACTGGAGAATTGGCAAAGGCGGCGGTAGAGGTTTTTGCTGCAGCCGTTGCCCGTATTTCAGACAAGAAAGACTACGCCGTGGTTGCCGTTTCGGGCGGACAAAGCGTAGTTGATTTTTTTAATGCTTTAAAAAATAAAAAAGATATTGACTGGAACAAAATTCATTTTTTCATGCTGGATGAGCGCTTGGTTGATTTGGAAAACGAAGACAGTAATTTTCGGCAGGCCTACGAGCGGCTTTTTATTGATTTGGTTGATAGCAAAAAATTATCGTGGCGCAATTTACATCCATTCGCCTATCAGCCGCACGTTGCAGATAAGGGCATTGGCAGCTACGAAAAAGAGCTGAAGCAATTTGGCGGCAAATATGATATAGTAGTAGCAGGCGCTGGCGAGGATGGCCACATTGCCGCGCTTTTTCCCAATCATACCGCACTGCAGAGTGGAGATAAATTTGTAACTTTTGATAATTCGCCAAAGCCGCCGGCTGGACGCATGACGTCTTCAGTTACACTCATACAGACGGCGGCCATTGCCTTTGTCTTTTTTATCAGCGCACATAAACAACAAGCCTACACAAATTTTTTGGATGAAGTTGTGAAGTGGCAAGAATGCCCGGCAAAAATTTTACAAAAAATTAAAACAGTTTACGTAGTAACAAATTTATGACAAATTCCGTTATTTACCTCGGCGCTGACCACGCCGGCTTCCAGCTCAAAGAGCGGATTAAACTTATGCTCACGCACGAAGGCTTTGTCGTGCACGATATGGGTAATACCGCCTTTGAACAAACCGACGACTACCCCGATTTTGCCAAACTCGTGGGCGAAAAAGTCGCCAAGGGACGGCTCGCGCGCGGGATTTTGGTCTGCGGCAGCGGCGTGGGCATGTCTATGGCGGCCAACAAAGTCAAGGGCGTGCGGGCGGTTTTGGCCTACAGCGAGGCGATTGCCCGCGCGGCGGTTGAGCACAACAGCGCCAACGTGCTGTGTCTGGGGCAAAGCTACATTGACATGAAAGCCGCTGAAGGCGTGGTACGCGCTTTTTTAGATGAAAAACCCAGCATTGAGGCGCGGCATAAAAGAAGGGTGAAGAAGATGAAAAGTTTAGAAGTATGTTAATCAGAATCATCCCCGCCATTTTGGAAAAAGACGTTGCCGAAGTCCAGCGCAAACTGGACATGGTTAAATATGTCGCTGAACTGGTGCAAATTGACATTGCTGACGGAGAATTCGTGAACAGTACGACCGTTGCGCTGGCGGCATTGAAAAACATAACAATTCCGGTGCCCGTAGAAATTCACCTGATGGTTAAAGATCCGCAGAATTATTTTCAGACCTGCGCGGACTTAGGGGCGCAGCGGGTATTTTGGCACTATGAAGCAGTTGGCAACGATATGAAAGCGGTTTTGGAGCGAGCCGGGGAGTTTTCATTTGCCTGCGGCATCGCGCTGAATCCCGAAACGCCGCTGGATGTTTTGAGCGGCGTTCTGGAGCGCCTTGACGCTGTCCTTGTCATGGGCGTTACGCCGGGCGCGCAGGGACGGCCGTTTGTTCCCGAAACATTACAGCGGATCAAAACCCTGCGCTCCGCTTTTGGCGGGCCCATTGCCGTTGACGGCGCAGTCAGCGAAAAAAACATCGCGGCATTGGTTGCGGCCGGCGCTACGGATTTGGCGGTCGGGAGCGCGCTGTTTCGAGCCGAAGATATTACAAAGAAATATAAAGAGTTACAGGAGTTAGCGCATGCAACGCGGAATATTTAATATTGAATATTCAATATTTATTTTTTTTCATGCGATGACAAATAGAGACACTCTGCCATTCAAAAAGATAGACACATCAACGACGATAGTCATTGTCGGCGTTACTGGCGATTTGAGCCGTAAAAAACTTTTGCCGGCGCTTTTTGATTTGCACCGCCGCAACGCGCTGCCGAAAAAATTCCGCATCGTGGGATTTTCGCGCCGCGACTGGAGCGACGAGGGATTCCGGCAGTTTGCCAGCCAGACGTTGCTCCCCGATAGGCACCACCATACGGACGGGGAGCTGAAAGTTTTTTTGCGGCACCTGACGTTTCAGGAGGGAAATTTTGATACGCCGGATGATTTTCGCGCTCTCGGCAAAAAACTTGCCGCCGTTGACACGGAAATGGGCGGCTGCTCAAACAAACTGTTTCATCTGGCCGTGCCGCCGGATTTGTACGGTTTAATTTTTATAAACATGGCGCGCGCTGGTTTGAACATTCCCTGCATCGGAAAAAACGAGGGCTGGATTCGTTTGCTTGTGGAAAAGCCGTTCGGCAAAGACGTCAAAACCGCCCGGCATTTAGACATGCAGTTAGCGAAATTTTTTCGCGAAGAGCAGATTTTTCGCATTGACCACTACTTAGCCAAAGACACCATTCAAAACATTCTGGCGTTTCGGTTTTCCAATATGCTCTTTGAGCCGCTCTGGAACAGCCGCTCCATTGAAAAAGTCGTCGTGGAGCTCTACGAAACCGATGACGTTGCCGGACGGATAAATTTTTTTGATGGCGTCGGGGAACTGCGCGATATGGGCCAGAGCCACGCCTTGCAAATGCTTGCGGCCATTGCCATGGAAAATCCGGGCACAACCGATGCGGCCGCTCTGCGCCAGGCGCGCATTGCGGTATTGCGTCAGCTCGCGCCATTGACCAAACGCACGGCTCCGGCTTCAGTTGTTCGCGCCCAGTACCGCGGCTACCGCGACGAGGTTGGGGTTGCCAAAAATTCACAGACCGAGACATATTTTCAGCTGCAGGTGAATTTGCGCTCCAAGCGCTGGCGCGGCACGCCGTTTTTTATCGAAGCCGGCAAGGCGCTTCACCACAGTAAGGTAAAAATTAAAGTTTTTTTCAAAACCAGCGAGAGTTGTTTTAGTTGCCCCGCGGGTCCGCACGAACATCCGCACAATATGCTGGTATTTCGCATTCAGCCCGAAGAAGCCATTGCCGTGCATTTTTGGGCAAAAAAGCCCGGGCTGAAAATGGAACTCATCAAAAAAGAGCTCTCCTTTAATTACGGCGAGTTGCATGACGGGCACACGCCGGACGCCTATGAAACACTGCTCTTTGACGCCATTCGCGGCGACCAGACGCTCTTTGCCAGCACAGATGAAATTACTGCTTCCTGGAAGTACGTCACTTCAGTTTTAAAAAATTGGAGCGCGGTGCCGTTGCAGACGTACCGAAGGGGGAGCGCGGGGCCGAAGAAAAAACTAATTTAATTATGTTATTGTAATTATGACTATAGGAATCATCGGCCTCGGCCGCATGGGCTTTTACATGGCTGAGCGTCTGCTCAAAAATAAGCACGAGGTTATCGCCTATAACCGCAGTCCGGAAAAAACGCGCGCGTTGAAACGCAAATATAAAAATGTCATAGCCGCGTATTCTTTGGCAGAAACAGTATCGGCGTTCGGCGGACAAAAACGCATTGTCTGGCTCATGCTTCCGGCCGGCAAAGCAACTGACGACATGATTGACGCGCTCCTGCCGCTTTTGCAAAAAGGCGACATCATCGTCAACGGCGCGAACGCGTTTTACCGGCAGGCGCAAACGCAGGCTAAACGCTGCCAAAAATACGGCGTGCACTTTTTTGATGCCGGCGTTTCGGGCGGCATCTGGGGGTTAACGCGCGGTTATGCATTGATGATTGGCGGGCCGCAAAATCAGTTTAAATTCATTGAACCGTTCTGCAAAACGCTGGCGCCCAAAAACGGCTACGGCTACTTTGGCGCAAGCGGGGCAGGACATTTTGTCAAAAGCGTGCACAATATCATTGAGTATGTGTATCTGCAGGGTTTGGCCGAAGGCATGGAGCTTTTAGCCGGCTTTGAGCAAAGAATTGATTTGGTTAAAGCGGCCAAGACCTGGCAGCCGGCAAGTATTGTCAGTAGCGCGCTTTTAGACTGGATGGTTATGGGGTTAGCGCGCAAGGATTTTAAAACCATTTCCACTGAAATCGGCAGTGTTACGATGGAAGAATTACAGGAGACGGTACAAGCGGTGCAAGGTTTTGCGCCGGCATTTGAAACCGCGGTTGCAACGAGAAGAGATACGTCTAAAAAATTTGCCTTGGGCAAGCGGGTGATTGCGGCCACGCGGAGGGAATTTGGCGGGCACGCGGTAAGTTCTTAGTCTCTGTTTTAAAGGCACTTTCGTTATTTATTTTTTTCTTTTATAATAGCAGTATGCCAAACAACCTTCCACAACTTGCCAAACTCATTCGCTATAATATCTTAGCCTCTTCAACCGCGGCCGGTTCGGGACATCCCACCTCCAGTCTATCAGCCGTGGAATTGATGACCACGCTTTTTTTTGGCGGATTTTTTCGCTACGACATTGCCAACCCCGAACAGCCCAATAACGACCGCTTGATTTTTTCCAAAGGTCACGCCTCGCCGTTATTTTATTCCTTGTGGGCGGCGGCGCAGGGTTCGGACATCAGCCAAGAAGAATTACTGACGTTGCGCAAATTCGGCTCGCGGTTAGAGGGACACCCAACCAGACAGTTTCCCTATACCGAAGTTGCCACCGGCTCGCTGGGGCAGGGGCTCTCCATCGGCGTTGGCATGGCGCTTAACGCCCGCTACGACGACTCAGATTACAAAACGTTTGTTTTGCTCGGCGACAGTGAAATGGCCGAAGGCAGTAATTGGGAGGCAATGGAACTTGCCGCTTATTATAAATTAAACAATTTAGTCGGCATCATTGATGTCAATCGGCTGGGCCAGCGCGGCGAGACCATGCATGGCCATAATTTGAAAGATTTTGAACAAAAAGCCAAGGCATTCGGCTGGGAGCCAATCGTTGTTGACGGACACAACATCAGCCAGATTCAAAAAGCATTCGGCCGCGTTGCAGCTGCAAAAAAGCCCGTGATGATCATTGCTAAAACCATAAAAGGCAAGGGCGTGTCGTTTGTGGAAAATCAGGACGGCTGGCACGGCAAGGCATTGCCGGAAGACAAATATAAACAAGCCATCGTAGAATTGGGAAAAATTGATTTTAACATAAGAGGTCATTTAGCTACTCCGGCAAAAATATCAAATAACAAAAAACAAATAACAAACAAATCTAAAATCATAAATCCAAAATCCAAAATTTATCAGAAGGGTGAAATGATTGCAACCCGTCGAGCTTACGGTGACGCGATTGCGGCATTAGCCCAAGCAAATAAGCAGGTAGTCGTTTTGGATGCGGAAACCAGCAACTCAACGTATGCCGAAACCGTGAAAGAGAAAACGCCGCGGCAATTTTTTGAAATGTTCATTGCCGAGCAGAACATGGCCGGTGCCGGCATCGGCTTTGCCCGCCGGGGGAAAATTCCCTTTGTCTCAACCTTTGCCGCCTTTCTGACGCGCGCGGCCGACCAAATCCGCATGGCGCAGTATTCGGAAGTAAATATTAAATTCGTCGGCTCGCACGCGGGCGTATCCATCGGCGAAGACGGCGCTTCGCAAATGGCGCTGGAGGACTTGAGCATTTTTCGCGCGCTCAATCAGAGCGTTGTGCTGTATCCGGCCGATGCGGTTTGCGCGCAAGCGTGCGTGGCATTGGCAGCCACGACGGAAGGCATCGTTTATATTCGCACCACCCGTGCGAACACGCCGGTTTTGTACGGCAGCACGGAAAAATTCAAAGTCGGCGGCAGCAAAGTTTTGCGCGCAAGCGAGCACGATGTCGCAACGGTTATCGCGGCCGGCATTACGCTGCATGAAGCCATGAAGGCATACGAACTACTAAAACAGAAAGGGATTCTCATTCGTGTTATTGATTTATACTCAGTAAAGCCGCTGGATACGTCCGTGATCAAAAAGGCTTGTGCGGACACGAAAGCGCTCATCGTCGTTGAAGACCACTATCGTTCGGGGGGGTTGTATGAAGCGGTGTGCGGCTCTGGCGCGGTAACGAAGCCGGCGCATTCATTGGCCGTAATGAAAATGCCACGGAGCGGAAAACCGGAAGAGTTGTTGCGCTACGAAGAAATTGACGCGGCGGCAATCGTAAAAGAAGTAAACAGGGTAAAAGTATGAAGAAACTAAAATTAATTCCTCACTTCAAGCCCCGCGTGGACGCCATGTCCTACAGCAAAGAAGAGGCCTGCCCGACTTGCTCGCGCAAGCGAGGCGGGTGGGCAACGCCATCGTGGCGTATTTTTAAAATCATGGGCGAGTTTGTCGCCGGATTTGAGTTTCTGCGCCGCTACGACGCGACCGTGACGTTTTTTGGCACGGCGCGCTGTACCGCCGGCGACCGCATATATCAGGACGCGCAAACGCTGGCCGCAGAATTAACGAAGATGGGTTTTGCCATTATCACCGGCGGCGGGCCGGGCGCCATGGAGGCCGCCAACCGCGGCGCTCGTGATGCCGGCGGCGTTTCGGTCGGGCTTAATATTCAACTGCCCGGTGAGCAGCGCATCAACCCCTACGTGCAGGAATCGCACGCCTTTCACTACTTTTTTACGCGCAAGGTAATGCTTGCCTACTCCTCGGAGCTCTACATCTTTTTTCCGGGCGGCTTCGGCACGCTGGACGAACTCTTTGAACTGATGACGCTCGTTCAGACCAAAAAAATTTGTTCCATTCCCATTATTTTGGTAGGAAAGGAATTTTGGCAGCCGCTCCTGTCATGGATTGATGAATTTTTATATAAAAAAGGCATGATTGACGCGAGTGACCGGGCAATTTATTCATTGGTTGATGATGCCGCTGAAGCCATGACGTTAATTAAAAAGTTGCACAAAGCGGGACGCCTGCGGCATGAGGAATGCCCGGTAGAATACTCGGAGGGGCAAAAAATTATGAAATAGCTTTATTCGTAAATGATGATTATGTACAAAAACAACCTTGCAACCAAAATATTTCTGGACTCCGGCGACGTTGCCGAAACCAAAAAGGCAATGGAACTTTTGGGATTTCTGGACGGGCAGACGACCAATCCGTCTTTGATTGCGAAAAGCCCGGGCGCGCAGGAGCGCCTCGCGCGCGGAGAAAAATTCAGCAAGGAAGAAGTGTACGGCTACTACAAAAAAGTCGTGCAGGAGCTTTCAGAGCTTTTGCCAAACGGTTCAATTTCCGTTGAAGTCTACGCCGATGCGCAGACGACATCGGAAGAAATGTACGCGCAGGGCAAAGAAATGAATACTTGGATTCCCAACGCGCACATAAAATTGCCGATAACCGCTGCAGGCTTGACAGTAGCCGAAAAATTTGTACGCGAGGGTATACGCATCAATATGACTCTGTGCTTTTCGCAAGAACAAGCGGCCGCCGTGTATGCCGCAACGCGCGGCGCGCAACCGGGTGACGTGTTTGTCTCGCCTTTTATCGGACGGCTGGATGACCGGGGAGAAAACGGCGTTGATTTAATACAAAATATTTTACAGATGTATGCGGCCGGCGACGGACACGTGCAAGTACTCGCAGCTAGCTTGAGAAATTTTGAGCATTTGCTGGCTGTGCTGGCGCTGCGCTGTGACATTGCCACATTGCCGTTTAAAGTCATCGGGGAATTCGCGGCCAGCAGTTTGGCGATGCCGGCAGCGGATTTTCAGCCAAACAGTTCCGGGCTTGTGCCGATTGTTTATCAGGAATTTGATTTGCAAAAACATTGGCGGGATTTCAATATCGAGCATGAATTAACCGACAAGGGCATAGAGAAGTTTGCGGCTGACTGGAACGCGCTGATAAAGTAGGTTGTGGAAAAACGATATTTTAAGCTAAAGTTCCGCCACTTGGGCGGGACTTTTATTTTGTGGTATAATGCTAATGCTTAACACTATATATAGTGTTATTACTCTCTCAGACTCCTTCGCTGCACAACTCTCTTTAATAAAGCGAAGAATAAAAATTAATAAAATAATTTCACTTGTTTAAAGTGAGAGGAGGTTTTTTATGGTAAACATCAACGTTACTCACCGGGACGGCAGCCGCAGCGCCTACAACGCGGACATGATCAACCGCTCCATTGAGCGCGCTTGCAAGGGTTTGTCCGATGCCGTCAGCAAAGTTACCCAAATCGCGTCTGAGACCGAAGTCGCGCTCTTTGACGGCATTACGACCGAGGAGCTGGACCAGGCAACTATCAATGCCGCGGTGCAAAACATTAAAGACGACCCGGATTATGATGCCGTGGCCTCCAGGCTATTATTAAAGACGACTTATAAAAGCGTATTGGGAGATTTTAATAATGATGACCCGGCGGAATTAAAATACAAGCACGCTCAAGGTTTTCTTGCCTGCATAAAAAACGGCGCGACCGCCAGTATTTTGGATGAAAGATTTTTGGTTAAATATGATTTGGAAAAATTGGCGGCCGGTTTGGAAATAGAACGGGATGCTTCTTTTAAGTATATCAGTCTGGTGACAATTCTGAAGCGCTACGCTTTGCGCGGCCAAAAACAGGAATTGCTGGAATTGCCGCAATATATCTGGATGCGGGTAGCAATGGGGCTTGCCTTGCCGGAAAAAAACCCGACCGAATGGGCGCTGAAGTTTTATCATAAAATGTCGCGCCTGAAATATATCGCCGGCGGTTCCACCAACGTCAATGCCGGCGCCAAACTGCCGCAAATGAGCAATTGCTATGTTTTGGAAATGCAGGATTCCATAGACCACATCGCCAAAACCGTTTCTGACGTGATGAAACTGACCAAAGCCACCGGCGGCATCGGCCTGTCCGTGACCAAACTGCGCGCCGAAGGCAGTCCGGTGCGTTCCAACAATACTTTTTCTTCCGGCCCGGTGCCGTTTATGCATACCATTGACTCCACTCTGCGCGCCGTTTCCCGCGCCGGCAAAAAAATGGGCGCGTTGTGTTTTTATATGGAAAATTGGCACTACAACTTTGACCAGTTTTTGGATTTGAAACAAAACGCGGGCGACGAGTACCGCCGCACCCGCACCGCCAATACCGCAGTTTACATATCAGACGAATTTATGAAGCGGGTGAAAAATAACGCAGACTGGTATTTGTTTGACCCGGCGGAAACGGCTGACTTGAATGAACTCTACGGCCAAGCCTTTTCCAAACGCTACAACGAGTACGTCACGGCAGCCGAGGGCGGCAAACTGTGCATGTTTAAAAAAATCAAAGCGCGCGAGCAGTTTCGTACTATTGTCATGAATTTGCAGACGACGTCGCATCCGTGGATTACGTTTAAAGACGCAATCAACGTGCGCGCGCTCAATAACAACACCGGCACGATTCACTCGTCAAACCTCTGCACGGAAATTTGCCTGCCGCAGGATGAAAATAACGTCGCGGTCTGCAATTTGGCCTCGGTCAACATCGCCCGCCACCTCACTGCCGAAAACGACATTGACTGGGTACAATTAGAAGAGAGCGTGCGCATGGCCGTGCGGCAATTAGATAATTTATTGGACATTAACCGGTCACCGATTCCGGAAACACGTCATTCAGACAAAAACAATCGCGCTGTCGGTTTGGGTATTATGGGCTTCACCGACACGATTCAGCGCCGCGGCGTTGCTTATGATTCAGAGGCGGCGTATCAGCTCATTGACTGTCTCATGGAATTTATCAGTTATGCCGCGATTGATACTTCAGCTGATTTGGCGCAAGAGCGGGGAAGTTATCCAAACTTTTCAGGCTCGCGCTGGGAGCAAGGTTTTGTACCATACGATACGATGGAAATGCTGGAAAAAGACAGGGGGATGGCGCTGAAACAAAACCGCGATATTAATTTGGACTGGAATAAATTGCGCCAAAAAGTAAAGCAAGGTATGCGCAACGCGACTTTGCTGGCGATTGCGCCGACCGCAAACATCGGACTCGTTGCCGGCACGACTCCGGGCGTTGACCCGCAGTTCAGTAATATTTTCGCGCGCGCCACCAACCGCGGGAAGTTTTTGGAAGTAAATTTCAACTTGGTGCGCGATTTGAAAAAATTAAACTTATGGGACAAGGTCAAGGAACAAATCATCGTCCATCAGGGCGAAATTTCCGACATCCCCGAAGTCCCGCAAGGCCTCAAAGATATCTATAAAACATCGTTTCAGCTTGACCCGAGAGCATTCATTGAAGTCGCGAGCCGCGCGCAAAAATGGGTGGATCAGGCAATCAGCCGCAACATGTATTTAGCTACGCGCGACATTGGCGAGACCATGGAAATCTATGCGCACGGCTGGGAAATGGGCTTAAAAACTTTTTATTATCTGCACATGAAGCAAAGGCACACGGCCGAACAGAGCACTAGCCGCGTGAACAAGTCAGAAGTAATTGCCGGCGGCAGAAGTTTTGGGTTTGGAAAGTTTTCAACGGTTCCAAAAAGGAGTTTAACTCCTTTAGAGGAGTTAAACTCCTTAACTGCTTCAACCCAAACGCCCCAGCCGCAAGTTTCACTTGTCGCGCAACAAATGACGGAAATTATGAATAAAAAAAACGGACAAGCTGTTGCCTGTCCGGTGGATCCACAAGAGCGACTGCAATGCGATAGTTGCCAATAGCGTTTAATCGTTTAATCATCAAAATGATCAAACATATTTACTATATTTAGAATCATTTCTTCGTATGATTTTTCCAAAGAGGTGATTCCAGTATTAGTATATGTTGCTGGTATTCTCTCGGGGAAGAATTTAGTACCCCTTTTCATGACACCGCAAACTTGCGTGAGTGCATGAACAGGCAAGGTAAAGACAAGCTGTCGCGCTTTTTGAGTAAGCACTTCACCCGGATTGTCATTTTTTCCAATCACAAACAAATATAAATAGAATGTATTTTGTGTGTTCGTGATCAGAAAACCTAATCGTTCCGGGCCATCATCACAGTATAGAGGGAGAGGAAGCGGATGAGAGCTCATCATGAACGCCGGACACTTTGCTTTCGTATTGATGTCCTCAGCATCAAACTTGTGAAAATTATCGTTTACGAATAAAAGAATTTTCATAATGAACAGCCTCCTAATCAGAATTTGAATTTTTACTAACTTTACTACTTTATAATTAATTGTCAACTATTATGTCAATTATCGGCAAAACCAACATCCACGAAGGCTTGCAGGTTTATCCCATAAAATACCCGTGGGCCAAAGATTTGTACGATCAGGCAGTCAGCAACACCTGGTTTCCGCACGAAATCCAGCTCGGCGAAGACTTGGCCGACTGGAACCGCATGACGGATGAAGAACGGCACGCCGTAACTTTTTTTATGAGCTATTTTAACCCGGCCGAGCTTTTGGTAAATAAATGTCTGGCGTTTGGCGTGTATCCTTACATCAACGCGGCCGAGGCGCATTTATATTTAGCCAAGCAAATGTGGGAAGAAGCAAATCACTCGGTCGCTTTTGAGTACGTGATGCAGACTTTTCCCATTAACCGCGAGGAGGCATTCAAAGCGCACCGCGAAACGGAAACGATGCGCCAAAAAGAAGATTACAACATAAAATATTTACAGCGCATGACTGAGCAGAAATTGGATATTGATGCCATTGAGGGCAAGCGCGACTTCGTGCGCAATTTGGTCGCGACCAACGTCATTATGGAAGGCATTTGGTTTTACTCCGGCTTTATGGTCGGCTTGAGTTTTCGCCAGCGCGGGCTTTTGCGCAACTTCGCCTCGCTCATTGACTGGGTGGTGCGGGACGAAAGCCTGCACTTAAAATTCGGCATAAATTTGATTTTGACGATTTTAGACGAAACTCCGGAAATTGCGGATGATAATTTTACCAAAGAAATTTATCAGATGATTTTGGACGCGGTAGAATTAGAAACCGCCTATAACAAAGAATTAATGCCTAACGGAATCTTGGGTTTAAATGCAAACTATATCAATCAATATGTCCAGTATATGGCTGACAGAAGATTGGAGGAATTAGGATTTGCGCCGCACTATAACGCGGCTAATCCGGCAAAATGGATGGCGACCGCGAACGATGTGCATCAGTTAGTTAATTTTTTTGAAGCGACGAATACGGCGTACGAGGTGGATGCGCGCGCTACCACAAATAAGCACAAATAAATTGACGAATTAACACTAATCACGGATAAATAAAGATAAACACAAAAATAGCCTGATTTTGATTGGGCTGTTTTTTCTTTTTATTCTTTTCAAAAAATGCTATACTTTCCCTAAAGGAGGAAAAACGTATGCAAAGCATTTTAAGTATTTTTGGAAACATCAGCGTGTTTGACGCCGTGCTTATTTTTTTCATTGCCGGCTTCACGGTCTACGGCTTTTTCAAAGGCATTATTCGCATGGCCGGCGAACTCGTCGGTTATCTGGTGGGCATCTATCTTGCCGGTCATTATTTTGAATTATTCTACGAGTGGACGCGCTCGCTGTATCTGGGCTACGAAAACATCGGCCGGTTGGTCAGTTTTTTGATTTTGCTTTTTATCGTGCGCAAATTAGTTACCTTAGGCGTTTACCTTATTGATCGTTTCTTTGACATCATTGCCATCATTCCGTTTTTTGGCCTGATAAACCGTTTTGCCGGCGCGGTGTTTGGTTTTTTGAGCGTGAGCATCGTGCTGGGCATTGTGATTTATTTTGCCAGCCGCTACTCCATCGGCTTTTCCATTGATAAATTTTTAGTCGGCTCAAGCATTGCCAAATTCCTCCTGCATTTTGGCGAATTTGTCTCGCCGCTTCTGCCGGGACTTTTGCGCAATCTCCACTCCTTGCTGTAAGGAATTATTTACGGTATACTAATTTGTTATGTCAGACATCACTCCTGCCAAAAAAAAGCTGTATGTCGGGGCGCTAGCCATAATGCTGGCGGCTTTTTTGTGGAGTTTGGACGGTACTTTCATCCGGCCGCACTTGTATGAATTGTCGGCATCGCTCGTTGTTTTCATGGAGCATTTTTTGGGCTTTATGTTGTTAAGCCCGTTTTTATTTTTGGGCTGGCATCGCATCCGGCATCTGACCACGACCGACTGGGCCGCCGTATTGTGGGTGAGCGCGTTCGGCGGGCTTTTGGGAACCATTATGATAACCAAAGCTTTTTTTGCGGCGTTCGCTTTCGAAGCCAGTTTGGCAACCATTGTCATCTTACAAAAACTCCAGCCGGTGTTCGCGCTTGCCTTGGCCGCAGTTATTTTAAAAGAGCGTCTTTCGTACCGATTTTATTTGTGGGCGGCATTGGCCGTTGCGGCTGCTTACGTTTTGGCGTTCGGCGCCGCGGACCTGCGCGTGGTGAATGTTGTTTTAGAAAACAAGGCCGCGCTGTACGCGCTCATTGCCGCCTTCGCGTTTGGCTCATCAACGGTTTTTGGCAAGCGCCTGACCAACCATTTGGATTTTCGCTCGGTAACGGTATTGCGTTTTGGCGTGACGACCATTTTGGCCTTGGCCGTGATTTTGATTACCGATGATTTGTGGCAGGTTGCGACTATTAATGCCGCGCAGTGGCAGCTGTTGTTTCTCATCGTTTTTAGTAGCGGCGCGGTAGCTTTATTTATTTATTATTTTGGGTTGAAATTAGTGCCGGCTTCGGTTGCAACCATTGCCGAAATGTTTTGGCCGCTCTCGGCAATCGTGCTGGATTACGTCATCAACGGCAATATGCTGACGCCGTTGCAATTTGCCGCGAGCGCTGTTCTGCTCATTGCCATGTATTTTGTCGTTAAAAGCGGCCAGACGTCGGTGCGAACGTTCCGCGCGGCGGTTATTCCCGGCCGGGGCGTGGGACACAGCCTGGGGTTTGCGACGGCGAATTTAGATAAGGTAAACCTGGACATCGCGCACGGCGTTTACGTTGTCCGTGTCCGGGTGAATGAACGGGAATACCGCGGACTTTTACACTTTGGTTACCTTGAAACCTTCAAGCTCGGACCGAGTGTGGAGCTGTACTTGAAAGATTTCACGGGCAACCTGTACGGTGTCACCGTTGAGGTGGAAATTGTTAAAAAATTGCGTGAAGTCCGCCGCTTCAAAGACAGCACTGCCTTGCGCGAACAAATTTATCGGGATGTGGCGGCGCTTTCGTAATTTCGTATGCGCACTATTATTTTAGATAAAAAAAAATACCGGACGGCGTTGCCTGAAATCGCTGCCGCTCTGCGCGCGGGCAAAATCATTGCCTATCCGACCGAAACGCTCTACGGCCTGGGTTGTGATGCCGCCAACGCGCGCGCGGCCGCCAAAATTTTTCAAATCAAAGGACGCGCCAGCGCCAAAGCGTTGCCGGTGCTGGTTTCATCTCCGG
>MFGL01000034.1:41720-42003 GCA_001778285.1 Candidatus Falkowbacteria bacterium RIFOXYC2_FULL_47_12 | reverse complement strand
CGTTGGTGAGAAAGTTAGGCGCACCGCTCGTTGCCACCTCGGCCAACGCGTCCGGCAAACCGGCGGCTTTGAGCGCGCCGGAAGTTTTTAACTATTTTAAAAAAAGAAAACATCAGCCGGACATTATCGTTGACGGCGGAGCGCTCAAGCCTTCAAAGGGCTCAACGGTTGTGGATGCGCGGGACGGCAACTTGAAAATTTTACGACAAGGCGACTTAGAAATTCGTCATTAGAAATTATGCTAATTGACACTCACTGCCATCTCAATTTTCAGGCGTACAAA
>MFGL01000034.1:21192-41707 GCA_001778285.1 Candidatus Falkowbacteria bacterium RIFOXYC2_FULL_47_12 | reverse complement strand
ATAATGACACGGTCATGATTATTCCCGGCGCTGATATTACAACCTCAAAACGCGCCGCTCTGATTGCCGGAAAATACAAAACCGGCGTGTACGCGGCAGTCGGGCTGCATCCGGTGCATTTGCAGGCGCAGGAATTTGTGGAAGAGGAGCAGAAGGTAAAGATGAAAGCCGAGCAGTTTGAGCGCGAAAGCTATGCGCGTTTGGTTGCGCTTGACGAGGTGGTGGCGATTGGCGAGGTAGGCATTGATTACCACTACATTCCCAAAGACCCGGCTAAATTAAAACAGAATAAGCAATTGCAGCAATTGACGTTTCTGCAGCAGCTGGAATTGGCTTACGATGCGGACAAGCCGGTTATCGTGCACTGCCGGGAAGCGCACGATGATGTGCTGAAACTGCTACGCGCGTTTTACCATAACAAAAAGAAACGACGGCAGGGGCGGGGAGTGCTGCATTGTTTTTCCGGTGACTGGGAGGCGGCCTGGCAATACTTTGAGCTTGGTTTTATTATTTCTTTCACCGGCTTAATTACGTTCAACAACACGTGGGACGAACTCCTGCGCAAGTGCCCGTTGGACAAACTCATGATTGAAACCGACAGCCCGTTTATGGCGCCCGTGCCGCACCGCGGCGAGCGTAACGAACCGGCGTACGTCAGTGAGGTTGCGCGACACATCGCCGAGATAAAAAAGGTAAAATTTGAAACGGTCGCGGCCGCGACAACGGCAAATGCGCAGAGGCTGTTTGGGATTTAATAAAAATAAAAAGGGGTACGGCTCAAGCAACTCCAGTTATGGAGAGGACAACCTTGAGTGTACCCCGGCGAGGTCCGACAGCAGGCTTGCCGGACGAAAATGTTCTAAAACAAGCGGATGGAGGGATTCGAACCCCCGACAGGCTGTTTACAAAACAGCCACTCTACCAACTGAGTTACACCCGCATTTAGAAACATTTTAAATCAAGCCCTCTTTCTTGTCAATACTTTATATTACAGTAACTTAGTCGCATTTTGTCAATTGACAGGGAGTGTGGTACACTTTATGCTATAGGCGAAAAATTTTTTAGCCGCCAATATTTTTATACCAATGGTGGACGCAAATAATAATTTGGGCAATAATAAAGACAGGAATGTAAAAGATATTAACATGACCAAGGAGCCGCCGTTTTGGCAGCCGGCGGTATTGATGTTTTCGCGGCTGTCCGGCTGGATTGTCGGCCCGATAATACTCGCGATTTTTTTAGGCAAGTGGCTAGACAAGCGATATGATACTGAGCCGTGGCTGTTTTTAGGATGCGTGGGGCTGGCATTTGTTATATCAATGGTGGGGTTGGTGAAAGACGCATTCGTCGAAATGGATAAACTAAGTAGAGATGAAAAAAACAAGAAATAAAATTTTCAATTTACAATAATCAATTTTCATTTAATTTTCAATTGCTAAATGTTCAATTTTCAGACATTGGTAATTAAAAATTGGTCATTGATTGAAAATTGTGAATTGAAAATTGAAAATTAAAATGGTAAACAGTGAACAAAATTTACATGATATAGAAGAAGTTGCGACAGCACAGACAGAAACCCACGAAATAGTTCATGAGCAGACCCTCTTTGCCGAGCCTCTTTTCAATGTCGGCGGATTTCTCGTGACAAATTCATTACTGGTAAGCTGGACAGTTGTTGTTTTGGTAATTATAGGCTCAATTTTGTTAAGAATGTTATTAAAAAAAATTCCCGGAAAAATTCAGGGCGCGGTAGAGATGGTGTTTGAATGGTTTTTAGAAACCTTTGATTCTATTACCGGCAGCCGCCAAAAATCGCTGCAGTTTTTCCCCCTTATTTTCGCTTTTTTTATTTTTATTTTATTAAATAATTGGTTTGGGCTTTTGCCGGGCGTGGGCACTATCGGACAAGTGGTTGATGAATACGGCGAATTAGTTTTTGTGCCGTATTTGCGCGGCGGCACGGCGGATTTGAATACGACGCTCGCGCTCGCTTTAATCGCTATTGTCGCCTCGCATCTGTTCGGCATATTTAAAATCGGATTTTGGCACCATTTTAATAAGTTTATTAATATCAACGCATTTTTAGAAATACCGAAAAAAATTTTGAAAGAGCCGACGATAATTTTGGTCAATCCAATCAAAGCGTTTGTTGGCATCGTGGAGGTAGTCGGTGAAATCGCCAAAGTCGCTTCCCTGTCATTTCGTCTTTTTGGCAATATATTTGCCGGCGAAGTCTTGCTGGCTTCCATGGCCGCCATGGTTGCCTGGCTGGTGCCAATTCCGTTTATGTTTTTAGAATTAATCGTGGGCGTTATCCAGGCCCTGATTTTTGCGATGCTGACACTGGCGTTTTTAACGATAAATACAAGTGAAGAGCATTAACATTTTTTTGTCATTTCGAGCGTAACGAAGTGGAGCGAGAAATCTATAAACAATAGTTAACGGTTATTCAATTAATAGATCTTTCACTCCGCTTCGCTCCGTTCAAGATGACAAAGATAATAAAATTGAAAATTAATTAATAATTTTACATCTCAAACCGACTTTAAATAAATAAAACATAGTCGACAGTAATTGAGGTGTAATAATGGAGAATTTTATGGATCTAACAATGCTTGCCAAAGCGATTGCGATCGGCATCGGCGCTATCGCGCCAGCCTTAGCTATCGGCAAAATTGGCGCGAAAGCGATGGAATCAATCGGCCGCAATCCGGAAGCCGCGGGAAAAATTTTAGTCCCGATGCTTTTGGCCGCTGCGTTCGCGGAAGCGATAGCCATTTACGCGCTCGTCGTCGCGTTTTCAATCAAGTAATTTTATGCACGGAGATTTAGTTTTACTAGATCTTCGTAATAAGATTATTATTAAAAAATTCAATTTCCAATTTCCAATTTTCATTGAATTTTCAATTTCCAATTTTCAAAAATTAAAATTGAAAATTTAGTCATTGGAAATTGTTTGAAAATTGTAAATTGATAATTGAAAATTGTTTCTATGGGCGAAGTAATTTCCACCTTTCACGTTGACGTTAGGCTGCTTGTCGCGCAGGCGGTTAATTTCGCGATTGTTTTTGCCGTGCTATATTATTTCGGCGTCAGGCCGCTGCTGAAAATTTTAACCGAGCGCTCCAAAAAAATTGAGAATAGTTTAAAAAATGCCTCTAGGATTGAAAAAGAATTAAAAGCCACAGAGAGTAACCGGGAAGAAATTATGCGTCAGGCAAGGCAGGAAGCGAGCGCGTTATTAACGGAGGTTGAACGCAAAGGCGAAGGGCGGAAAAAAGAAATGATGGTAAAAGCAAAGGAAGAAATTGAAAAAATAGTTTCCAAAACCAAAGAAGACTTGGAAATAGAAAAAAAGATAATGTTAAAACACGTGAAAGAAGAGGCGGGAGAATTGATAGTGAGCGCGATGGAGAAAGTACTAAGCAAGAAAATGACGGGAGAAGATGATAAAAAAATAATAGAGGAAGCGGTGAAAGATATGCAGAAATAATTTAACACGAATGTTTCAAATTATACGCGAATATACACGAATTAGTTTACGAATGAATTCGAAATATTCGCGTATAATTCGTGTACATTCGCGTTGCATTTATGAAAATCACTATTAAACAATACGCTCAAAGTTTATATGAAGTCTTAGCGGAAATTGAAAGCGAAGCGGATGTTAAAGTTGCGCTAAACAATTTCGTTAAGTTACTTTCGGCGCGGCGAAGTCTGAATAAAACGGGGAAAATCATCGCGGAGTTTGAAAAAATTTGGAACCGGGAGCAGGGAATCGTTGAAGGAGAATTAGTGAGTGCTAAAAAACTGGATAACGGAATTATTGAATTGTTAAATTGCCATATTGTTAAATTATTAAGCATTAAAGAAGTAAATTTAGCAAATCAAATTGATAAAAATATTTTAGGTGGATTCATCGTTAAAGTCGGTGACACGGTTATAGATGGCAGTGTCAAAAACCAGTTAAATAATTTAAAAAATAAATTAATATTATAAATATAATGCAAATTTGCAAATTAAATGCAAATTCCTCAAAATAACTACAAATCAAATTATTTGCATAGATATTTTTGAAGGATTTGCATTATAAATAAATTATTATATGCGAACCAAAGATTTTATCATTGAACAACTAAAACAGCAAATCAACGATTTTCAAAGCGAAGTAAAAGTGGAGCATGTCGGCAAGGTGGTGGAAGTAGGAGATGGAATAGCTAGGATTAGTGGTTTGTCAGAAGTAATGTCCAACGAAATGTTGGAGTTCGTCACGAATTCTAACGAATCCAAAATTAATACTCACGAATCTGTGTTTGGCGTCGCTTTGAATTTGGAAGAAGATACGGTCGGCGCGATTATTCTAGGCGATTATCTGAAAATAAAAGAAGGCGATACGGTTAAATGCACGCAGAGAATTTTGCAGGTGCCGGTCGGCGAAGCGGTAGTCGGGCGCGTGGTTAATCCGTTAGGCCAAGCGCTGGACGGCAAAGGTGAAATAAAATCAGACAAATTTTATCCGGTAGAAAAAATCGCTCCGGGAGTAATCGCGCGCGAATCGGTAAAACAACCGGTGCAGACCGGCGTTAAAGCGATTGACGCGATGATTCCTATCGGACGCGGCCAGCGCGAACTTATCATTGGCGATCGGCAAACCGGCAAAACCGCGATCGCGATTGATACGATTATCAACCAAAAAGGGCAGGGAATGAAATGCATTTATGTCGCGATTGGACAGAAAGAAAGTAAAATCGCGCGCATCGTGGCGGAACTGGAAAAAAACGGGGCGATGGAATATACCACGGTAGTTTTGGCAGGCGCGTCCACACCGGCGTCGCTATCATATATCGCGCCTTACGCCGGTTGCGCCATGGGCGAATATTTTATGGACAAAGGCGAAGACGTTTTGGTCGTCTATGACGATTTATCAAAACACGCGGTCGCTTACCGCCAGATTTCGTTATTACTGCGCCGTCCGCCGGGCCGTGAAGCTTATCCGGGCGATGTATTTTATCTGCATTCTAGGCTGCTTGAGCGCGCGGCGAAATTAAACAAAGATAACGGCGGGGGAAGCTTGACCGCTCTGCCGATTATTGAAACGCAGGCCGGCGACGTATCCGCTTACATTCCGACCAATGTTATTTCCATTACCGACGGGCAGATTTTTTTGGAAACTGATTTGTTTTATCAGGGCATCCGGCCGGCGTTGAATGTCGGCATTTCGGTTTCGCGCGTCGGGTCTAGCGCGCAGATTAAAGCGATGAAAAAAGTGGCGGGCAAGATGAAATTGGACTTTGCCCAATACCGCGAACTTGCGGCTTTCGCGCAGTTTGGCTCGGATTTGGATTCAGAAACCAAACAGAAATTGGAGCGCGGCAAACGGATTACGGAAATTTTTAAACAGGAGCAGTACGCGGCCGTGCCGGTAGAAAAACAGGTAGTTATTTTTTACGCCGTGAACGAAGGTTTGCTTGACGATATTCCGGTTAATAAAATCCGCGAGTTTGAACAGGGTTTATATAAATACGCGGATACGAGCGCGCGCGAAGTGATGAATGAGATTATAGAAAAAAAAGAACTGGACGATAAACTAATTGGAAAGATGAAAAAGATGGTGGAGGAGTATAAGAAAGAAGTGGACTATACAATTACGAATTAAAAATTACGAATTACGAATTAAAAATGGGGAATAACGTATGGCCAGCACGCGAGATATCATCAGACGAATAAAGTCCGTTAAAAGCACTAAAAAAGTTACCAAAGCGATGGAGTTAGTGTCCGCGGCAAAAATGCGCCGCGCGATTGAAGCGGTGCTAAAAACGCGTAGTTACGCCAACTTAAGCTGGCTGACGGTTTTAAATTTGGCCAAGGCCGCGGAAAAAAATCAAAAATTACACGAGCTGTTAAAATCGCGTCAAGCTATAAAAACAGTTGGTATAATTTTAATTACTTCCAATCGCGGGCTGTGCGGCGGTTTTAATGCTAATATCATCAATAAGACTATAAAATCAATTAAGCAACACGAAGGCGGGAAAGCCGAATTTGTCATCTTGGGCAAAAAAGGCGCGGTGGTGCACCGGCGTTTCGGTTTTAACTTGGCGGCCGAATTTGACAAGCCGGATATCGTTACGGAAATAGCGGAAGTTTTTCCGGTCGCGAAAATGGCGATTAAAGATTATTTAAACGGTCGTTATGATAAAATTATGCTGGCATATACCGATTTTGTTTCCGCGGCAAAACAAATTCCGCGCGTGAAACAGCTATTACCGATTGATTTAAAAGCCGATGAAACGCTGGGTGTTATTGGCAAAGACAGCGGAGCCGCGATGACCAAAGAAATAATTGCGGAAAAACAAGAAAAATATTTTACGAACCAGGAATATATTTTTGAACCGAACGCCAAAGAAGTCTTGGACGAAATGATTCCGCGGCTATTGGAAATCCAGATGTTTCAGGCGATGCTTGAATCTAACGCGAGTGAACACAGTGCGCGGATGATGGCGATGCGCAACGCGTCGGATGCGGCAAACGACATGATTGACGATTTGACCTTGACCTACAACAAAGCGCGGCAAGCAAATATTACGAGAGAGATAGCGGAAATCGCGGGCGGGGCGCAAGCTTTACAAAATTAATAGTATATTTGTGATTTGTGCGGATTATTTATGAATTTGTGAAAATTAGTGACCATCACTAATGAACACAAATTAATAACGAATTTTCACTAATCACTAATAATGCAAATAATATGGAAAATAGTAAAGGAAAAATTAAACAAATCATCGGCGCAGTCGTTGATGTACAATTTGAAAACGGTTTACCTAATTTATATTCTGCTTTAGAGGTGGGGCGGGAGAAAGGCAAAAAGTTAGTGCTGGAAGTGGAACAGCACATCGGGCAAAACCGCGTGCGCACGGTCGCCATGGGTTCAACCGACGGCTTGCGGCGCGAAACCGAAGTGATAGATACCGGCGCGCCAATATCCATGCCGGTCGGCGAAGAAACATTGGGCCGCATTTTTAATGTTTTAGGAGAAGTAGTGGACGGCGGCAAAGAAGTGAAGACGGCTAAAAAATATCCGATTCATCGCAAAGCGCCGGAATTCACCGAGCAATCTACCAAAGCGGAAATTTTGGAAACCGGAATTAAAGTCATAGATTTAATTTGTCCAATAGTAAAAGGCGGCAAAGTCGGACTCTTCGGCGGCGCGGGCGTAGGCAAAACCGTCATCATTCAGGAATTAATCCATAACATCGCGCACGAGCACGGCGGCTATTCGGTATTCGCTGGCGTGGGCGAACGCAGCCGCGAAGGAAACGATTTGTACCATGAAATGAAAGGCGCGGGAGTATTGGATAAAGTAGCGATGGTGTTTGGACAAATGAACGAACCGCCGGGCTGTCGTTTGCGCGTCGCGTTGTCCGGTTTGTCCATTGCTGAATATTTCCGCGACGAGAAAAATCAAGATGTGTTGATGTTTATTGATAATATTTTTCGTTTCACGCAGGCCGGAAGCGAAGTGTCCGCGCTCTTGGGACGCATGCCGTCCGCGGTAGGATACCAGCCGACGCTCGCGACCGAAATGGGCGAAATGCAAGAGCGCATTACTTCGACAAACAAAGGATCAATTACTTCCGTGCAGGCGGTCTATGTGCCAGCGGACGATTTAACCGACCCGGCGCCGGCAACGACTTTCGGGCATTTGGATTCAACGGTCGTGCTCTCGCGCGCGCTGTCCGAACTGGGCATTTATCCGGCGGTTGACCCGCTTGATTCCTCTTCCACGATTTTGGATCCGCAGGTGGTTGGCGAGGAGCATTACCGCGTGGCGCGCGAAGTGCAAAAAGTTTTACAGCGCTACAAAGATCTGCAGGACATCATCGCGATTTTGGGCATGGAAGAATTGTCTGATGAAGATAAATTAACCGTGTACCGCGCGCGCAAAATTCAGAAGTTTTTAAGCCAGCCGATGTTCGTGGCGGAAGTATTCACCGGACATCCGGGCCAGTACGTAAAACTCTCCGACACGGTTCGGGGTTTTGCGAAAATTTTGGCAGGCGAATTGGATGAGGTGAATGAGGATAAATTCTATATGCGCGGAGGCATTGAGGAGATTAAGAAATAGATAATGCTCTTACAAATTACAAATTTTTTACAAATATACAAATACTATAGAGTGATGATAGAGTGCATTAGTATATTTGTATTTGATTTGTAATTTGTAAGGATTAAATATGTCAATTATCCATTTTGAAATAGTAACCCCGGAAAAAACAGTGCTAAAAGAAGAAGTACTGCAGTTAACCGTACCGACAAAAATGGGCGAGATTACCGTTTTACCAAACCATATTCCGCTCGTTGCCGGTTTAATGCCGGGCGTGATTGAAATTAAAACAAGCGACAATAAAATTGAAACTATGGCCGTTTCCGGCGGTTTTATTGAAGTTTTGCCGGACAAGGTTGTAATTTTAGCCGATACTGCCGAGCGCGCCGCGGATATTGACGAAGCGCGCGCGAAAGAGGCGCGCAAACGCGCGGAAACGCTAATGGCGGAAAAACGCGAAGATGTTGACTTTTCGGCAGTGCAGGCGAAAATCGCGAAAGAATTGGCGCGCGTCAAAGCGGTCAGAAGGCATCGCAATCGAAATATTATCAAAACAGATTAGTTAAAAAACTGGCAAAGCGGCGTTTTAGTAATTTTAACCGCCGTTTTTTTGCTAAATAATTTTATGCGGATAAAAATAAACAGGATGGTAGTAATTGCCGCAGCTATTATTTTATTTTTTATAATGGTAGCGCCAATAGGCAGCCGGGCTTCTCTGGAAAGTTCCGGCCAGGCAAAAAATTTACTTACGGCGGAAGAATCAGGTGGTAAAAGTGAAAGCGGTCACGCTGATCCGGTCGCGCCGGTTCTGTTATGGATAGTGGTAATTTTAATCGCGGCTAAGATCGGTGGGGAGGTTTTTGAAAAATTAAAACAGCCGGCAGTTTTGGGCGAATTGGTTTTCGGCGTAATAGTCGGCAATTTGCATTTAGTTGGCATTAACTGGCTTACCCCGATAGCCGGCGATATCCATATTGACGTGCTGTCGCGCATCGGCGTGATAATTCTGCTGTTTATGGTCGGTCTGGAGTCTAATATCAAAGAAATGATGAAAGTCGGCGTGCCTTCTCTGTTGGTGGCGACGGTCGGCGTGATTGTCCCATTTATTTTAGGATTTTTTGTTTCCAAATATTTTTACCCGGAAGCGGTCATGAATGTGCATTTATTTATCGGCGCTACTTTAACCGCGACTTCGGTCGGCATTACCGCGCGTGTTTTAAAAGATTTAGGAAAATTACAATTGCCGGAATCAAAAATTATCCTCGGCGCGGCCGTAATTGACGATGTGATGGGCCTGGTGATTTTAGCGGTCGTGTCCGGCATTATCGCCACCGGCGCGCTGTCCTTATTAAACGTCGGCGTTATTACTCTAAAATCCGTCGCGTTTTTAATCGGCGCCATTGTCGTTGGAACCTATACCGCTCCTTGGATTGGCAGGCAAATAGCGAAAATGAACGTGGAAAATATGAAGATAATCACCGCCTTAATCATCGCTTTTATTTTCTCCTGGGCGGCGAATTTAATCGGTCTCGCGACTATTGTCGGCGCGTTCGCGGCCGGGTTGATTTTAGACGAAGTGCATTTCAAAGATTTTTTGCGTAAAAATCACCATGGCGACAAGGTGCCGGAGACGCACATTGAAGATTTAATCCGCCCAATTGCCGCCTTTTTGGTCCCCATATTTTTTGTCTTAATGGGCATTCAGGTAAAGCTGGAAACTTTCGCTAATCCGGCGGTCCTGGGAGTCGCAGCCGGGCTTACTATTGCCGCCATTCTTGGCAAGCAGGTTTGCGGCTTAGTCGTAAAAAAATCGTATAGCCGTTTAGTTATCGGCTTAGGCATGATTCCCCGCGGCGAAGTCGGTCTGATTTTTGCCGCCATCGGCAAGGGTTTGGGCGTAGTGAACGACGCTGTGTTCTCCGCGATTGTCATTATGGTTATCGTGACGACGCTGGTAACGCCGCCATTATTAAAAATGGCTTTGGATAAGATGAAAATAGCATAAATTTATTTTTTTAGTTTAATTTTTTTATGTCTCATCATTGTAAAAATTTATTAGTGCGCTGTATGGACTTCCGCCTGACGCGGGAAATGAACAAATGGATGGAAAACAAAGGCTATGCCGGCGATTGCGATTTGGTTTCACTCGCGGGCGCGGGCAAAGCGATTGCCGACGGCACGCCGGAATGTGAAACGCTTTTAAACCAGATTTCCTTGTCGGCAAAATTGCATAATTCAAGTTGCGTCGCGTTAATACATCACAGCCAGTGCGGCGCGTACGCGGGCGCTTACACTTTTGCGAACGCGGAAGAAGAAAAAGCACAGCAAATTGCCGACATGAAAAAAGCCGCGGAAATAATTAAAGCGAAAAATCCCACTATGGCGGTAAAACTTATCTGGGCGAATTTGCAGGATGACGAGGGTAGGGAAATTGAGTTTGAAGAAATAGTTTAAATTTAAAGATAATAAAATCAACCTCAAAACAGGGGTTGATTTTTTATTGATGATATGTTAGAGTAATAAGCTCATTTTTGAGTTATTTTATTCAAACAAGGAGAGTGCAAGGATGAATAAAATTATTGAGTTCCTTTTAAACCACAATGAATTACAAAGTGCGCAGTTTTGCGACCCCAATGTCGCATTGGAACGACGATTACGTCGCAAGATACATCCAACAGAAATAGGTGTGTTTAAATGTATGGACGGACGGCTCAACCTGTCTGTTATGACGAATACGCCGCCGGGATTTCTTACACCATTTCGGAATATGGGGGCTGAGTTTGATCTCGGCTGGCCTGAACTAAACGCACTCATTTCTGAATGGATTGACTACACTCTCAATATGGGGCGACGTTGCCTCGTATTGACAACCTATCATTGGTCTAAAGGACACTGGGAACATGGTTGCGGCGGGTTCGACAATAATGTTGATCAAGCGCTGAGCGCAGCACTCAAGCTGCGCAAACAATTCGAACGCGTTTTTGGTATTAAAGTAGTTTATCCGTTGCTCGTTGGCGTCGAGACTGATTCGGATGCACTTGTGATTCACGGTGAGAATGAAGGTGTGCTTGATCTTTCAAAGTGTTCTGCTTCAATTAGTGATGAGGAATTGCGGTTGAATATTGAACAGCTTTGTCCAAATATGCATCCTCAAATCGTGTGCGATTTCATCCCGCTTTTACGTGGGAATATTGAACATATAGCCGAACTTAGGGAGCAGGGCAGAGAGATTAGTGATTATACGCACCAAGAAAAGGTTATTATCGTAGGACGCGGTGCTGATTGGTTACATCAATTGAATTTTGCGCTGATCGTCGGCCCGTATGATCCAAATTTGAGTAGGCCGATTACAAAAGCAGCGAGTATTGCGTTGGGCAACCTGTCCCGTAGGACAGATATTGACCAAGGAACTGTGCTTATGTCATCCGCACTGATCCGCGACTCAATAGCTTACAAACCACTACTCGCTGTGGAAAAGGCGCGAACTATGCTTGATGTCGCACGGGCGATCATTACAGAAAATGTTCCGCAACTCATACCGCACTTACATTACCTTGCTGGTATCGTTGATGCTAATACGCGGCGCTTCCAGAGAATTAATCTCTAACTTTTTTATGGCGCCCCCTATGTGTATGACGCCCCTTAATAGATTTTTTGTTAAGGGGTTTTTATTTTCAAGAATATAAAACCTACTTTCAAAATCACAAAAACAAAGTATTATAAAGTATAAGTGGTGAAATTATACGATTATGCTATGATACTATCGCTATGTATAATTTGAATAATGAGCAAAAAAAAGCCGTAGAACATACCGGCAGCCCGCTGTTGATTATCGCTGGCGCGGGCACGGGGAAAACTACGGTGATTACACAAAAAATCGGCTGGCTGATTGAGCGGGGCTTGGCAAAATCAGATGAAATTTTAGCGCTTACTTTTACGGAAAAAGCCGCGGGCGAAATGGCGGAGCGGGCGGATATGCTCCTGCCCTACGGCTACTTTGATTTATGGATAATGACCTTTCACGGATTTTGCGAAAAAGTTTTACAGCAGCACGGCTTGGATATCGGCTTGCCGACAAATTTTAAACTGCTGAACGAATTCGGCCAGTGGGCTTTGATTAAAAAAAATTTGGAAAAGTTTGATCTGGATTATTACCGTCCGCTGGGCAACCAGACTAAATTTATTTCCGCGCTCCTGCAGCATTTTTCCCGCGCCAAAGACGAAGACATCAGCCCCGCCGACTATTTAAAATACGCGGAAGGACTACAAGAGAATATGGATACGATGTTGAGCGGCAAGGAAATTGCCGAACAGGAAATCGCGCGCATCAATGAAGTAGCAAACGCCTATCATGTTTATCAGCAACTGCTCTTAGACAATAGCGCGCTGGATTTTGGCGATTTGATAAATTATACTTTGCGTCTGTTCCGCGAACGGCCGGCGATTTTAGCCAAATTCCAAAAGCAGTTTAAATATGTTTTGGTGGATGAATTTCAAGACACGAACTGGAACCAGTACAAATTAATAAAAATGTTAAAGCCGACAGGCGATAATTTAACCGCGGTTTGCGACGACGACCAGAGCGTGTACCGATTCAGAGGAGCATCCATGAGCAATGTTTTGCAATTTAGAAAAGACTATCCCAATTCAGAGAGCGTAGTTTTGAAAGAGAACTATCGCAATGCCCAAAATATTTTAGATTTGACCTATGATTTTATCCAGCTAAACAACCCTAATCGCCTGGAGCATCAGTTCAAAAACGACATTGATAAAAAGCTGCAGGCGCAGACCAAAGAGCAGGGAATTATTGAAGTGATTCAAGGCGGTGACTTGCAGGATGAAGTAAAATTAGTGATTGAAAAAATTGCGGAGTTGAAAAATCAAGATAAAAATTGCAGCTGGAATGATTTTGCGATATTGGTGCGGGCGAATAATTCCGCCAAAGAATTCGTCAACGCGTTGGAAATCGCGGGCTTGCCTTATATATTTTTAGCCTCAAAGGGGCTGTACTCGCGGCCGGTAATAATGAATATTATCGCTTACTTGA
Organism: Candidatus Falkowbacteria bacterium RIFOXYC2_FULL_47_12; assembly: GCA_001778285.1. GTDB lineage: Bacteria > Patescibacteriota > Patescibacteriia > Patescibacteriales > XYC2-FULL-47-12 > XYC2-FULL-47-12. The sequence goes on along the minus strand of MFGL01000034.1, from coordinate 28,559 downwards.
ATTTGCTTGATAATTATCATGAAAGCACCTCTATGTATCGCGTTTTGAACATTCCGGTTTTTAAATTCAGCCACGAAGAAATTATCGGTTTTTTGAATTTAGCCAGAAAAAAGGCCTGGTCGCTGTATGAAACAATTAAATATTTAAGTAATTTTTCCAAAGAATCGGGAGAAAAGATTAACATACTATTGCACTTAGTTGAAAAGCATACCGTCTTGGTTAAAACAAAAAAGGCAAGCGAGGTCATCTTCGCGTTTTTAGGCGACAGCGGTTATTTGAAATATTTAAGCGCGCAAGAACCGCTGAAAACCAAAGAAACCATGCGGGAGTTAAACGCGTTTTTAAAGCGGGTGAAAGAGTTTGAAGCGGAAGATGAAGTCGGCTTGGTAAAAAATTTTTTGCAGGAGCTGTCTTTGGAATTGGAATCCGGTGAAGAGGGCGCTCTGGCGCAGGACCCGGAGGCCGGACCGGAAATGATTAAAATTTTGACCGTGCACGCGGCCAAAGGTTTGGAATTTCAACATGTTTTTATCGTTAACATGGTTGACCTGCGTTTTCCGACTACCGAGCGCCAAGACCCCATTCAAATCCCGGACGCGCTCGTGAAAGAGATTATTCCGGAAGGCGATAGCCATCTTGAAGAAGAGCGGCGACTGTTTTACGTTGCCATGACGCGCGCGAAACAAGGTTTATATTTTTCCTGGGCGCCGGATTATGGCGGCACGCGGAAGAAAAAGCCGTCGCGGTTTTTGCAGGAATTAGACATGGTAGAGACGCAAAATTTTGCGTCTCTACCATCCGGTTTCGGCCAGTTAACGGTAGAGACGCATTGCGATGCGTCTCTGCGAAACGCGCCGACAAAATTTTCGTCTGTTGATGTTATGCCTAGATATGAATTACCGCGGTTTTATTCCTATACGCAATTGCAGTCGTACGACAAATGCCCGCACCAGTATTTCATTGACCATGTCTTAAAAATTCCCAAACCCGGCAAGCATTTTTTCAGCTTTGGCCAGAGCATGCACCTGGCTTTGCAAAAGTTTTTCGGTCTTATTATGCAAAGCCAAAATGTGCAGCAGGGAAGTTTATTTTCCGTACCCCTCCCCCCGCCCGACACGCTTCGCGTAACGATGCGGGCGGGCAACCCTCCCCTTAGTAAGGGGAAGGAAAATGTGTTGACGGAGGAAACTTTGTTGAAATTATATGAAGAATCATGGATTGACGATTGGTATGAAGATAAAAAACAAAAAGAAGAATATCGCAGAAAAGGCAGAGAAATTTTTAGAGAATTTTTTGACAAACACGCGGGCAATTGGCCGAAAGTCATCGGCTTGGAGCAAAGTTTTAAACTGCGTATAGGCGGCCATTTAATTTACGGCAAAATTGACCGGTTGGATGACTTAGGTGATGCCGGAGTGCAGATTGTTGATTATAAAACCGGCCAGGCCAAAGATGAGGAAAAAATAACGAGCGACCAAAAATACCAACTGTTGTTATATCAGTTAGCCGCCGAGGAGGTGTTAAAAAAGAAGCCGGCCAATCTGCAATTTTACTATTTGGAAAATAACAGCGAACTTAATTTTTTGGGCAACCAAAAAGAAATTGAAAAAATGCAGGAGTGGGTAATGATGACTATTAAAAAAATCGAAGAAAGCATCAAGCATAATTATTTCTCGCATTCTTCCGACCCCTGCCGGTACTGCAACAAGAGCGGTGAGGTTGGAGAAATACGAAATATTTAGTATGTTTTACGACCTTAAATCACTGCTGCATAAAAATATCGCCCAGGCCGGCATCAAAAAGCAGGTTGACGCAGTGAACATCGTCGCGTTATTCAACTCTCTGGCGCCCCGCGTCCTGGGTGAACGTCTGGCGCGCGAAACGCAGGCGCTTTTTGTTCGTGACGGAATTTTGACAATTCAGTGTACGTCTTCAGTTGTTATGCAGGAGGTGTGTTATCGGGAGCGCGCCGTTTTAAATGCCTTGCATAAGGCGGTTGGCGGGAAAGCAGTGAAGAAAATGCGTTACACAACGTGATGTGTTGCTTGCAGTTTAGCCTCCTTTTTGCTAAAGTATAGATATAGTTACGTGGTTGCTTAGTTGAACTGATTAACTAACTATGACTTTGAAAACTTATTTAACAATAATGCTTTTAGCCACCGGCATCTGCTGGGCGGCTTGGGCGGTGGTGGTGCAGAGCATCAATCCCGAAACAACCAACTGGATCGGATTTTTGCTTTTTTACGTGAGTTTGTTTCTGGCTGTTGTCGGTTCAAGCGCGCTGGTCGGATTTTGCGTCCGTTTCATTTTACTGCGCAAAGAATTGGCGTTTCACCAGGTGGCGATAGCGTTTCGCCAGTCGTTTCTATTTGCCGTTATCATTGTCGGTGCGCTGATTCTGCAGGCGTTTCGCATGCTGACGTGGTACAACGCGCTTTTCATGGTCATAGCGCTGACGGTGCTGGAGTTTTTTTTAATTAGCTATAAACGCGCTGAATGAGAAAGAAATTTTCTCAGTTACTCATCATCTTTTTTGCGGCAATATTCTTTTTGCAGATAGCCGCGCTGGTGTTTTTGTTGCTCACCCCAAGCATCGCCGGCGCGCAGGTGGATTTTACGCCGCAGGTGGGCGTTGGCACTGACTTTCCGGCAGGGGTGGATAAGCCGGTTGATGCCAACACCATCGGCAATTATATCAAAGCCATTTACCAATACGGCATCGGCATTGTCGGCATTGTCGCGGCGGTTGTCATGATGTTTGGCGGCGTGCTCTGGCTGACGGCCGGCGGAGATTCGGGCAAAGTGAGCGAAGCTAAAGAGTGGATAAAAGCTTCTTTGTTTGGCTTGATTTTAGCTTTATTATCGTATACAATTTTGTTAACTGTCAATCCTGATTTAATTGCATTCAAGCCGATTTCCATTGACAATATTACAGAAGCTTCTAAAACAAACGCGAGTACTAACACGAGCGCTGTCGTACAGCCTGACAACTGGAACTGTTGGCGCCAGAACGCGGCCTGTACGAGCGGCGCTTTTGACGGCAATGACAGCTATTGTACTGGGACAGTTTCCCAAGGGCGTTGTTGCTGCCGGATCGTAGCGCCAGCGGCCGGAGAAAAAAGCGACATCGGGGACCCGTGCCAGAGCGCTTCTGACTGCAAATCAAACAATTGCGAATTTTATTATCCTGCCGGCAGCGCTCCCGTAGGGAGGTGCGCTGAATATAATCCGGCCGGATAAGCATAATATGAAGGAAGAATTAAAAAAAATTACAAAAGAACTGCAAGATCAGCTAGAAAAAGTAGCTGATATTTCTGCTTTAAATAATTTTGAAAAAAAATATTTGGGAAAAAAAGGCGAATTAATGTTATTGTTGAAAAAAATCGGTAACTTGCCGGAAACGGAACGAAAAGAAATCGGGCAATTGGCGAATGAAATTAAGACGGAAATTAAACGGAAACTAATAGAAACTAAAGAGAAATTAGGCGGTAATATAGGTGCTGCTGATAAATTTTTTGACGCGACTCTGCCCGGGACCAAAATTGAAAGCGGGCACCTACACCCCTTAACCTTGGTGCAAAGAGATTTGGAAAAAATTTTTTCATCAATGGGTTTTATGATTTTGGACGGGCCGGAACTGGAAAGCGACTATTATAATTTTGAAGCGCTGAATATTCCCAAATCGCACCCGGCGCGCGACATGCAGGACACCTTTTACATTGAACATAAAAACAAGCAAGGCGAGTATGATATGGTAATGAGAACGCACACTTCCAATGTGCAGGTGCGGGCGATGGAAAAATACGGCGCGCCTTTGCGCGGCGTGGCGCTCGGAAAAATTTACCGCAACGAAGCGACTGATCAGCGGCACGAGCATACTTTTTACCAAATAGAGGGCTTGATGGTGGATAAAGACATCTCCATCGCGCATTTAATGGCGGTATTGCGGGAGATGTTTAAGCGCTTGTTTGATCAAAGCGCCAATATCCGCCTGCGCCCCGGATTTTTTTCTTTCGTGGAACCGGGCGTGGAGGTGGAAATGAGTTGTTTACTGTGCGAAGGAAAAGGCTGTCCGGTTTGCAAAAGAACCGGCTGGGTGGAAATGCTGGGCGCGGGGCTTGTGCACCCGAATGTTTTGCGCGCCGGCGGCATTGATCCCAAAAAATATTCCGGCTTTGCTTTTGGCACCGGCATCGAGCGCCTCGCTATGATGAAATACGGCATTGATGATATTAGATTATTTAATTCCGGCGATTTGAGTTTTTTGAGTCAGTTCGATAGTTAGGTAGTTGAGTAGTTAGATAGTTTATTAATAATATTTGCGATGGCTCAAAACCACACAATTACCTAACTGCATAGCTTAAGATATGGCAACTGGGCTGGAGAATTTAAAAATTTATAAGATGGCAGTTCGGTTAGAAGTTTTTGTGTATAGAGTATGTAATGAAAAATTTCCTAAAGAAGAAAAATACAGAAGTATAGACCAATTAAAACGCTCTTCATCGTCAGTGCCAAATAATATTGCTGAAAGTTATGGCAAATATTCATTAGGAACAAAAATTAATCATTTGTATATTGCAAGAGGCGAAGCGGAAGAAACCAGAAGCGGCATAATAAGAGCTAACAAAAAAGAATTTATTTCTTATGAAATCGCGAGTTTTACCGTAGATAAATATACGGAATTAATAAAAGGCATTAATGGTTATATTAATTTTTTAAAAAATCAACAGAATAAGATTAAGTGACTAAGCAACTATTCAACTAATTAACTATGCAACTATCTCTAAATTGGCTAAAAGATTTCGTTAGTATTCCTAAAGATATAACCCCGGAAAAACTGGGAGAACTTTTGACATTGCATACGGTGGAAGTGGAAAGCATAAAGAAGTTAGGAGAAAATTTAGATAATGTTGTGGTTGGCAAAATTTTAAAATTAGAGCCGCATCCCAACGCGGACAGGTTGAAATTGGCAACGGTTGACATTGGTAAAGAAAAGTTAAAAGTCGTCTGCGGCGGCAGTAATTTGTACGAAGGCATGCTGGTCGCCTTCGCGAAAGTCGGTGCTAAAATAAAATGGCTCGCCCGCCCGGGTAAATCAGGCGGACAAGGGCAGGAAGAGCTTGTGGAATTGCAGGTGGCGGAAATCAGGGGGGTAAAATCAACTGGCATGATTTGCGCGGGTGGAGAAATCGGCTTAAGTGATTTATTTCCGTCCGAAGGTGACAAAGAGGTTATTGATTTGCGCGGCAATTATAAAGTCGGGCAAAATTTAGCCGAAGCTTTGGGTTTGGATGATGTTATTTATGAAATTGACAATAAATCAATTACCAACCGGCCGGATTTGTGGGGACATTATGGGATGGCGAGAGATTTGGCGGCGGTATTGCCCTCACCCCTAACCCCTCTTCCATTTCAGCCGCTTGGGCGGCTTCGCAGGCGAGGGGAAACTAAGTTACAGGTGAAAGTTGATGATAAAAAGTTATGCCCGCGGTACATGGCGGTAGCAGTTGGAAATATAGAGATAAAGCCGTCGCCAGTGTGGATGCAAAAAAGACTAATCGCCTGTGGCATGCGGCCGATAAATAATATTGTGGATATCACTAATTACGTAATGCTGGAGTTGGGGCAACCAACGCACGCCTTTGACGCGCAAAAATTAGGCGGCACAATTATTGTACGGCGGGCAAAAGAAGGCGAAAAAATTACGACTTTAGATAAACAGGAACGAAAGTTGAGCGAAGAGATGTTGGCGATTGCGGATAAAAATGAACCGATTGCAGTAGCGGGCGTTATGGGCGGCGGTAATTCGGAAATTGATGAAAATACGAAAAGCATCGTGATTGAATCGGCGAATTTTGAGCCGGTTTCCATCCGCCAAACCTCGCAAAAGCTGGGCTTGCGCAGTGAGGCGTCAATGCGTTTTGAAAAATCGCTTGACCCGAATTTATGCGAACTGGCGTTGCGGCGAATTGTTAGTTTGATAAAAGAAAGCTGTTCGCAAGCGGAAATTATAAGCAATTTGGCGGACATTAAAAATTTTAAATTAAATAACAAGCCAATTAAACTTAATTTAGAATGGTTAAATAAAAAAATCGGGGTGGAAATGCTCAAAGTAAAAGTAGTGAAAATTTTGCAAGATTTGGGCTTTGCCGTCTCCGGTGGAAAAGTTCTGAACGTAAAAGTGCCGACTTGGCGGGCGACTAAAGATATTTCCATCCCCGAAGATTTGGCGGAGGAAGTGGCGAGAATTTACGGCTACGATAATATTAAATTAACAATGCCACTTATTACCATGCAGGCGTCGGAAGTTAACATTGAACGGGAATTTATTAATAAAATAAAAGACATTCTGTCCGGCGGCGCGGGAATGACGGAAGTTTATAATTATTCTTTTGTAAATGAAGCGCAACTTGAAAAGTTAGACATAAAAGCCGGTCAGCACATTAAGCTTGCCAATCCATTAACGCAGGAACATACCTTGCTTCGCCACAGTTTAATCCCCAATTTATTGCAAAACGTTATTGCTAACCAGCGTAATTTTAGCGAGATTAAAATTTATGAAATCGGCCGGGTGTTTTTGCCTCAGGCGGGTGAATTTGCCAAAGGCGGAGGTAATAAAGAAAAACTGCCGCTGCAACCGTTTAAATTAGGGTTAATTTATGCGAGCGATAGCAGCGCTTTATTTAGTCTCAAAGGAATATTGGAAAATTTAAGTGAGTCGCTAAACATTAGTTTTGATTTTAAGTCGCAAGCGCAAAAAGGGGCGGATATTTATTCAGGGGGAAAATTGATCGGCTGTCTGGATAATTTTGACGAAAAGCTCGCGGTTAAAAATGGCGTAAAGACAAAATTGGCGCTAGCCGAATTGGATCTTCAAATAATGCTCGCCGCCGCTCAGGGCGCGGGAATAAAGAAATATACGGCAAAAAACAAGTTTCCTTATGTCCGGCGCGACATGGCTTTTGTGGTGAGCGAAAAAATAGTGTATAATGATTTTAGGCAAGCGCTGTTAGCCGCCAGCTCCTTAATTAAGGAAGTAGAATTATTTGACGTGTATCAAGGCGAAAAGTTAGGCGTTGGCAAAAAGAGCTGGGCGTTTACTTTGGAATTTGGCAGCGCTGAAAAAACTTTAACCGGCGCGGACGCAGATGAGGCGCAAAGAGAAATAGCGAAACAAATGGAAAAAAAGTTCGGCGCGAAATTAAGAGATTTTTAATTTAAACCTATGCAGACAGTCAAAAAAATAAATCCCAAATCACTCGCTGGTTTGTACGCATTTTTTTTGGCAATCAGCGCGTTTCTAATGGGTTTGGGCATTGCCTGCGCCAATATCGCCCAGCGCGTTTTGCAGGGTGAAACCGGCCTGG
>MFGL01000034.1:608-21185 GCA_001778285.1 Candidatus Falkowbacteria bacterium RIFOXYC2_FULL_47_12 | reverse complement strand
TGTTTTTATTATTATCTTTAATATCTTATACGGCATACTCGTCGGTCTCATCAGCGCCTTGATCGCCGCAGTGGTCGGCTCCCTGTTTGGTTACGTCTTTGCGTGGCTGTATAACGTATGTGTGAGGATGAAAATTATCCAAGGGGTGACGGTAGAATTAAGAGGGGATGACAAGTCTTTTTAGTAATGTAACCATTACTGCGTATGCTCCAAACTTCAGCTGACATTTTATGGATTACCATCGCAGTTTGCATTGCCTTGCTGACGCTTTTTTCCTGCTGGGGGATTTTTTATATTATTCAAATAATCCGGCGCTCTTCCAAAATGTTTAAGGGCGTGGAGCAGATGATTGAAAACATCAACGACGTTATCAAAACCACCAAAGAAAAAATTGAGCACAGCGCGGCTTACCTTTCCATTTTAGCTGACGGTGTGAAAAAGGTAGCCGAAATTGTCCGGGAGCAGGGCGGCGGAGAAAAGAAACGAAAGAAATAAAAAGATACAAAATCAAGGAGGACGACGGGTATTGTACCCTTCGTTTTCTTATTTTATTGCCTTTCTCATGAAGTTTGTCCACCTCCACGTTCATACCCACTACTCACTCCTTGACGGTCTCATCAAGCCCAAGGAGCTCGTGCAAAAAGTCAAAGAAGACGGCGGCACCGCCGTGGCCATTACCGATCACGGCGTCATGTACGGCGTGATTGATTTTTACAAAGAGTGCCGCAAGGAAGACATCAAACCAATCATCGGCTGTGAAATGTACATGGCGCCCAACGGCCGGCACAACAAGCGCGCCAAAGCTGACGAAAAAAAGTATCACCTCGTGTTGCTCGCTAAAAACAACACCGGCTACCAAAACTTAATTCAGCTTGTCAGCAAAGCGCATCTGGAGGGTTTTTACTATAAGCCGCGCATTGACGATGAATTGCTTAATGAATATAAAGACGGCCTCATTTGTTTGAGCGGCTGTCTGCACGGCGAAATTGCCACCCTGATTTTATCCGGTCAGGAACAAAAGGCGCGGGAAAAAGTTGCCTACTATAAAAATTTGTTCGGCGCGGATAATTTTTATCTTGAACTGCAGCGCCATCCAAACCTGCGCGGGCAAGAGTACGTCAACCAGGCGTTGATAAAATTGGGCCGGGAGCTCAATGTTCCGCTCGTGGCGACCAACGACGCGCACTATTTGAATAAAGAAGACGACGATGCCCAGGACGTTTTGCTGTGTCTGCAAACCAAGCGCAAAAAAAAGGAGATGAGCCGCATGACCATGCTGGGTAATGATTTTTCCGTTCAATCAGCCAAACAGATGACCGAGGTTTTTGCGGACGTGCCAGAGGCAATCGCCAATACGGAAAAAATCGCCGCGTTGTGCGAGGTGACCATTGCTCTGGGCAACTACCAGTTGCCGGAATTCCAGGTGCCGGCCGGCGCAAGCGATAAGGTGTATTTGGAGCAACTATGTATAACCGGCGTGCAAAAAAGGTATGGCTGCGATTTTGATGCATTAGACGCAGAGAAAAAACAGCGCATGGAATACGAGCTTTCGGTTATCAACAAAATGGGCTTTGCCTCGTACTTTTTAATCGTCGCCGATTTTGTTAATTGGGCCAAAGACAACGGCATCGTGGTCGGTCCCGGCCGCGGTTCGGCCGCCGGCTCGTTTGTGTCGTACCTTTTGGGTATCACCAACCTTGACCCTCTGCGCTACGATTTGGTGTTTGAGCGATTTTTAAATCCGGAGCGCATTTCCATGCCGGATATTGATCTTGATTTTGCCGATATCCGGCGCGAGGAGGTTATTCATTATGTGGAAAAAAAATACGGCAAGGATCATGTGGCGCAGATAATCACTTTTGCCACTATGGCCGCGCGGGCGGCGGTGCGCGATGTCGGGCGCGTATTGGATTATCCGTATGATTTTTGCGATAAAATCGCCAAAGCCATCCCGATGTTTTCTTCCATTGAACAGGCGCTTAAATTGCCGGAACTCAAAAACAGGTACGCGAGCGAAGACGGCGTCCGTGAAATCATTGACACTGCCCGGAGGACCGAAAACATCATCCGCCACGCTTCGGTGCATGCTTGCGGCGTTTTAATTACCAAAGAACCGGTCACCGCCTACGCGCCGGTGCAGTATATTTCAGCAAGCGAGCAGGACTCAACGGTGTCGCAGTACTCACTGCACCCCATTGAGGATTTGGGTCTTTTGAAGATGGATTTTTTAGGTTTGAAAAATTTAACCATCATTGAATCGGCCCTGCGCATTATCAAAAATACGCGCGGCATAGAAATGGACATTGACGCTATTCCGCCGGATGACGTAAAAACATTCGCACTTTTGCAGCGCGGCGAAACAACCGGCGTGTTCCAGTTGGAATCAGCCGGCATGAAACGCTACCTTAAAGAACTGCAGCCGACCGAGTTTGAAGACATTATCGCTATGGTCGCGCTGTATCGTCCCGGACCCATGGAGTGGATTCCCGACTACATCGCCGGCAAACACGGCCAAAAGAAGCCGAGGTATTTGCACCGAAAACTTGAGCCGATTTTAAATAAGACTTACGGCGTGGCGATTTATCAGGAACAAGTTATGGAAACTGCCCGTAGCTTAGCTGGATTTACCATGGGAGAAGCGGATGTATTGCGCCGCGCCATTGGCAAAAAAATACCAAAACTGCTAGCCGAGCAAAAGACAAAGTTCATTGAAGGCTGCGTGAAAAACGGCATTCCGGCAGAATTAGGCGCAGAAATTTTTGCTTTCATTGAGCCGTTTGCCGGCTACGGTTTCAACCGGTCCCACGCGGCCTGTTACGCGCTGGTCGGCTACCAGACTGCTTATTTGAAAGCGAATTATCCGACCGAATTCATGGCCGCTTTAATGACCGCAGACCAGGAAGATATTGACCGCGTGCCGGTCATGATTGAAGAGTGCCGCAAAATGGACATTGCGGTTTTGCCGCCGGACATCAACGAGTCGTTTTCTGATTTTACGGTTGTCACCAGCGGCACGGCGAGCAACGCCGTTGGCGCAGATACCTCAAAAACCATTCGCTTTGGGTTGCGCGCTATCAAAAACGTCGGCGCGCATATCACGGACGTTATCATTGCCGAGCGCAAGCAGAACGGCCCTTTTGCCGATGCCGCGCAGTTTCTCGCGCGCATTCAGGACAAGGATTTAAATAAAAAATCTCTGGAGAGCATGATGATGGTCGGCGCGTTTGACTCCATGGCGGAGCGCGGCAAACTTTTGGCGAATTTGGAAAAAATGCTGGAGTATAATCGCGCACTGGCGCAGGCAAAGCAGAGCGGCCAGGACAGTTTGTTCTCTCTCACCCCCCAGCTTGACGTTGCCGCTACCATTACACTGTCTGACGCGCCGCCGGCCGAAAAAGGCGATATTCTGCGGTGGGAAAAGACGCTTCTGGGGTTATACCTTTCCGACCACCCGTTCAACGAGTATGAAAAAATTTTGGGCGCCGCGATTCTGCCTTTGCAGGAATTACGCGCCTCGCTCTCCGGCGAGTTCGTCAACGTCGGCGGGGTTGTTGCCACTATTAAAAAAATCGTTACCAAAAATAACGAAAGCATGCTGTTTGTAAAAATTGAAGACAAGGTGGCAAATATTGAGCTCTTGGTTTTTCCACGGCTCTTGGAAAAAGACGCGAGCATCTGGCAGGAGGGCAACGCCATTTTGTGCCGCGGCCGCCTGTCCAACAAAGATAACGAACTCAAACTGCTCTGCGACACCGCCGCCAAACTTGAGCGCGGCAACGCGGTAAAACTGGCGGCGCAGTTTTTAAAACTAAACAAAAGCAACGGCGCAGCGCCGCTATCTGCCGCAATCCATCCGCTCAAAATTAAGCTGAAAGATTTTCACAATCAGGAACTGCTGAAAAAAATTAAGAGTGAGTTGCTAAATAGCCGCGGTACCACAAAAGTACTTTTCTACGTTCCAAACGGCGACGGCTTGCAGGTCATTGAAACCGGCTTTCGGGTAGCAGTGAGTCCGGAGTTGAAAATGAAGTTGAAAGAACTGGTGGGCGAGGAAGCAGTGAAATAGCCGCCCATTAACAAAAAATCCCAAGTCTGTTAAGATAGAGAGCATAACTACTTCACATCGTTACTATGGCGCAGCGTAAAAATAGTAAAGATATAAATTTTGCTAATTTTAGCGAAAAAAAAATGGAAGAAAACCGTGTTGAGCAAAAAAAAGTCATTAAGAAAGTTCAAAAAAATAACTCCAAAACTATGAACACGACCCATTCACCCATGAGCGTATATCGCAAAATCGCCATTACATTCGTGGTATTGACTATTATCTTGGCACTCGTGGTAGTTTATTTCTCAATCGTCAGCGTCAAAGTAGTAATCATTCCCAATAAAGAGCGGACGACGGCGAGTTTTACGGCTACAGTGCTGGATAAGGCAAGCCAGCAGACGGCGCCGGGCTTGAGCCTGACCGGCGTGGTTGAGCAGGCGGCCGTGAGCGTCAGTCAGACGTTCCAGACACAGGGCAAGGAAGTGAAAGATACCGCGGTGAGCGGCAACGTTACCCTTTACAACAACCGTTCCAGTGAACAGGCATTGGTAAAAACTACGCGCTTGCTCTCACCGGACGGCCGGCTGTACCGCCTCAACGAAACCGTGCACGTTCCCGCGCACGGCAAAGTTGAAAACGTATCCGTCTACGCGGACAAATCAGACGCGTCCATGGAAATTGAACCGGCCAAGTTCACCATTCCCGGGCTGAACAAAGCGTCGCAGGAATTGGTTTACGCCGAGAGCACGGAAAAATTTAGTTACCATGAAATCGGCGATGCGGTTGTTTCCGAAGCGGATTTAACGCAGGCTCAGGCGGTTTTGAAAAAAGAGCTGTCCGACAAAGCGGGGAAAATCAGCCAGGATACAAAATACCAGTTCTACGACAACGTCATTGCCAACGTGAGCGATGAAGCCGTCGTTTACAGCACGCCGGCGAAAGCGGGTGATAAAATCGGAGAATTTAGCATGTCAGCCGAGGCCAAGGGCGCGGTCGTTGCTTTTAACACCAAAGACGTGGCGGCACTGGCGAAGCTAAAAATTGAGGAAAATTTACCTGATGACAAACAGCTGGATGGTTTTGACGCCAACAGTTTTCAGTTTTCGGTTGAAGGCTACGACCTCAACACAGGCACGGCTGATTTAAAAGTGAATGCGAATGCCCAGATGATTTTGAAAGACGGCACAAATATTATTGACCCCAACCGTTTAATCGGTTTGACGCGCGCGCAGTTAGACGATTATTTGTCTTCCCTGCGCGAAGTTGCCGGCTACGAGGTAAAATTCACGCCGAACTGGATTAACAAAGTGCCCTCGCTGGTTGACCACATCAAAGTTGAAGTGGCGAAGTAGTTGGATAGCTTGTTGTTGTTTTTGTATTATGCTATACTGTGTGGGTAAGAAAAAATTAAAGAATAATTTATGCAGGCGGCAGATCTACAACAAATTAAAGAAATTATTGAGGATGTCGTTGAAGATAAGGTAAGAAGGGTTGTTAAGGAAGTTGTTAAGGAAGAAGTTAATAGCAGAGTTGAGGAGTCAGAGACTCTGATAATTTTGGCAATCGCCAAAAGTTTTGATGAGATGCAAAGGCAGTTTGATGGTGTACAAGAACAATTTGATGGTATACAAGGACAGTTCGATGGTATACAAGGACAGTTCGATGGTATAAAAAAAATTCTTGACAACAAAGCCAATGAATCTACGGTATTGCACTGGGGCGATGAGCAAGTTGTTCCCTTGAAAAATGACGTTGACAAGTTGAAATATTTGCATAAAGATGAATGGAAAAGCTTGCCGGACAGCGGCACCGTGAGCAGAATTTTAGTTGAGCAGGGAATAAAAAGTTAAAAAAATAAGCGATTGGCGCGGCTAACCAACTGTGTTGCCTGAAATTTTTAGGCATCCCCGCAATATTGCGGGGGCTAAGCTTTATAGCATAGAGTGGTTTCGTTGAAGTTTTAGCGGGACAAATTAGGTGGAACCACGAGGTTGATTAAAAACCCCGTCCTAATGCAGTAAAATTATTTTTTATTGTATGAGGATGGGGTGTTTTATTAAAATAAGATATGCATATGAAACAAGAAAATATGAAGAAAGATTGTAATATTGAAGTATGCCGCCACTCTCTGGCGCACGTTATGATGCAGGCGCTGGAAAAATTATACGGCGCGATTCCCGGCGTGGGGCCGGCCATTGCGGACGGATTTTATCATGACTTTGACGCGGATTATCACGTTAAAGAAGAAGACTTGCCGGCCATTGAGGCGGAGATGAAAAAAATTATCAAAGAGAATTTGGCGATAAAAAAGAAGATGATGCCGATTGCCGCAGGAATAAAATTTTTGCAAGAAAAAAAATATCAGTACACGGCGGAATTGGCGAAAAATTTGAAAGCCGACGGCGAAAAAGAAATATCTTTTTACGAACAAGCCCGCCCGACGGAAACGGGCGGGGAACGAGATTTTATCAATATGTGCAAAGGACCGCATATTGCCTCTACCGGCGAAATCAACCCGGACGGTTTTAAATTAATTAAAATCGCCGGCGCGTACTGGAAGGGCAGCGAAAAAAACAAAATGATCCAGCGCATTTATGGCGTGGCGTTTGCGAGCAAAAAAGAACTGGACGAACATTTGGCAATGCTCGCCGAGGCGGAACAGCGCGATCATAGAAAAATCGGCCGGGAGCAGGAAATTTTTTTCATTGATGACATGGTCGGCAAGGGTTTGCCGATGTGGCTGCCCAACGGCACCATTATCAAAGACGAAGTAGAAAAATTTGCCAAAGAGATGGAGAATAAGTATGGCTACCAGCGCGTCTCCACGCCGCATCTGGCAAAAAAAGAACTGTATTTGACCTCCGGACATTTGCCGTATTACGAGCATGATATGTATCCGGCCATGGAAATGGACGACGGCACCTACTACCTCAAAGGCATGAACTGCCCGCATCATCATTTGATTTACAAAGTTAAGCCGCGCAGCTACCGCGAACTGCCGGTGCGGCTGGCCGAGTATGGCACGGTCTACCGCAACGAGCTTTCCGGCACGCTGGCCGGCCTTCTGCGCGTGCGCTCCCTGCAGATGAATGACGCGCACATTTACTGCCGCAAGGACCAAATCAAAGACGAAATAAAAAAAGTGCTGGAGTTGATTTTATTTTACTTTAAAGTTTTTGGGTTTAAAGACTACTGGTTTCGGCTGTCCAAGTGGGACTCCAAGCGCGGAGACAAATACATTGACGAGCCGAAGAATTGGCAATATTCGGAAAAAATTTTGAAAGAAGTTTTGGATGAATTAAAAGTGAAGTATGTTGAAGCAGACGATGAGGCGGCTTTTTACGGGCCAAAAATTGACGTGCAATTCAAATCAGTGATTGGCCGCGAAGAAAGTATGTCAACTGTTCAGCTTGACTTTGCCGCTAAAACAAGATTTAAACTTATCTACACTGACGAGCATGGCAAAGATAATAACGAAGTCTTTGTCATACATCGCGCGCCGCTTTCGGTGCACGAGCGCTTTATGGCGTTTTTGATTGAGCACTATGCCGGTGTCTGGCCGCTGTGGCTTGCGCCGGTGCAGGTAAAGCTCGTGGCGGTCGGCGAAAAGCACGTTAGCCATTGTGAGAAGTTGGCAACTGAATTGCGCGAACATAGTATTCGCGTTGAAATTGACGCATCTGACGAAACCGTAGGCAACAAAATTCGCAAAGCTGTCGCTGAAAAAGTGCCGTATATGCTCGTGATTGGTGATAAAGAGATTGGCAGTGAGATGTTAATGGTTCGCGACAGAGGGAGCAAAGATACGAGAGCAATCAGCAAACAAAATTTTATAGATGAGCTGGAAGAAAAAATTAAAAATAAATTGTAAAAATTTATATTAAAAAACAGCTTAAAATCGCGCGTATGTTATTAACAAGGCGCGATTTTTGTTTCATTTTTTATTTATGCTATACTGATAAATAGCCTAATAATTTATCTAAAAACAAAACGTATGCCAACCGACATCCAGACGCTCAAAAACGAACTCAAGCAAAAAGACCGGGAAATCAAAGAACTAAAAGCAATGCTCGCCGAAGCCGAGGCTGAATTGCGCGAATACTCAAGCTCCGATAACATGGTGCGCCCGCGCGCGAGCATTCTGGAGAGCCGGACGCTGAACCGCGCAATCAAAGGGACGTTCTATTTTTTGTTGTGCGCTATCATCGTTTTGGCCGGCCTGTATCCGTGGCTTTTCAAAGATAAGATTTTCGGCACATCGCAGGAATCGGTCGCGGAGAATACCGAAAACGTAGCGGATGAAACGACAACGCCGAGTACAGAGCCGGCAGCGCCGGTTGCAGATACGGGTACGGCCGCTACGACAACGCCGGCAGCGCAAGAGTCGGCGCGCGATATTTTTCAGCCGGAAAAGAGAATGGTGGATGTTGCGTCAGATTTGGGCTGGCTGAATGTGCGCACCAATCCCAGTGTGGAGAATAGCGATGTTATTAAAAAAATAAACAGCGGCGAAAGCTTTGAGTGGCTGGAAAAAACTGACAACAACTGGTACAAAATAAAGCTGGATGCTGCCGGACACACCGGCTACGTTTCCGGCGAGTATGTGGTGGAAAAATAACCATGAAAAAAGCAAAACAAAAAATCAACAACAAACTATTAGTTATCGTCGGCCCGACCGCGACCGGCAAGACGAAATTAGCCGTCAGATTAGCGGTTCAATTCAACGGAGAAATTGTCAGCGCGGACAGTCGGCAAGTGTATCGGGGGATGGATGTGGGAACAGGGAAAGACCTGCGGGAATTTAGAATTAACCTGTCTATCCCATATCATCTTATAGACATTGTTTCTCCAAAGACAGAGTTTAATTTGGCGAAGTACTTAAAATTAGCAAAGCGGGCGATTGCCGACATTCAAACACGGGGCAAACTGCCGATTTTAGTCGGCGGGACCGGCCTCTACGTGCAGGCTTTGGTGGATGGCTACGCGTTAAGCGGGGTGGGGCCGGATAAAGATTTGCGCGCCCGTTTGGAAAAACAGACAATCAGCGAATTGCAGAAGCAATTAAAAAAATTAGACCCTGATTTTTCAGACAGCATAGACAATAAACGCTACTTAATTCGCTATATTGAGATGCTCAAACAAACAAAAAAGCCGCTCGCGCAGATTTTGCAAAAGCAGGGGAGCGGCTACGACAGTTTGGTTTTGGGTTTGTCTTTTCCGCGCGAGGAGATAAATAAAAAAATAAACAAGCGCCTGCGCCAGCGCATTGAACGCGAAGGCATGATGGAAGAAGTTAAAAATTTGCACGCGCAAGGCGTGAGTTGGAAACGGTTAGAAAGTTTTGGCTTAGAGTATAAATTTGTCAGCCAGTATCTGCAGGGCAAATTGGAAAGAAACGACATGATTGCCAAACTCGCTATTGCCATTCACCAGTTTGCCAAACGGCAGATGACGTGGCTGCGCCGCTGGGAGCGGCAGAGTCAAAACATTTATTGGGTGCAAACGCACAGCGACGCAAAAAAGTTGGTGCAGAAGTGGCTTTAAATTTTTTTACTCTAATATTTTTTTAAGCATCTCAATCGCCTTTTGCGGATTCGCTTTGCCTTTGGTTTCTTTCATCACCCGGCCGACTAAAAATTGCAGGGCATTCGCCTTGCCTTTTTTGTAATCAGCCACAACAGCTTTGTTTTTTGCAATAACGCCATGAGCGATTTTTTCAAGCTCGGCATCATCGTCCATTTGCTCAAGGCCGCGGTCGCGCATGATGTCAGACGGGTCTTTGCCTTTTTCAAACATTTCTTTAAAAATAATTTGCGCGGCGGTTGAGTTCACCTTATTGTCATAGACCATGGCAATAAACTCGGCAAAATTTTCCGCGGTTATTTTGAGCGCTTTGACGCCGGTTTTGGTCTCGTTGAAATATTTAAATAACTCAGTACCGACCCAGTTGCCGGTGAGTTTGGCAAGTTTGGTATGCAGGGTTTCCCAATTGTGTCCGTTTTGTTCCACCCAGGCGCGCAGTTCAGATACTACCTGCTCAACATAGTCGGCGACTGCTTCTTCGCTCGTCAGCACCTCGGCGTCGTAGACGGAAAAGCCGTACTGCCGGCGGAAGCGCTCTGCTTTCACTGCCGGCAATTCGGGCAGAGCGGTCTGAATTTTTTTCAGCCATTCGGAATCTATGACCATGGGCGAAACGTCCGGGTCAGGGAAATAACGATAATCGTGAGCTGATTCTTTTTCGCGTTGGCTTGCGGTCGTGCCGCGGCTGTCATTCCAGCCGCGTGTTTCCTGCGTGAGCATTTCACCTTTATCCAAAACTTCCGTCTGGCGCTTGATTTCGTAGGCAATCGCGCGCTCCACCGAGCGAAACGAACCGATGTTTTTGATTTCAACTTTGGGATTGAGTTTGTATTTTCCTATCGGCGTGATGCCTTTGGCTTTGGCGTATTTCCATTTTTTTGGCCTCTGCAGGCTGATATTAACCTCGCAACGCATCTGGCCTTTTTCCATGTCCGCTTCGGAAATTTTCAGATAACGCAAAATCTGCTGGTATTTTTGGCAAAAAAGTTTGGCCTGTGCGGCCGTTTGAATGACCGGCTCGGTGACAAGCTCCATCAAGGGCGCGCCGGCGCGGTTAAAATCAGCCAAGCTGTAATCTTTGCCAGCCGGATGGGTGAGTTTGCCGGTGTCTTCTTCCAGATGGATTCTTGTGATGGCAATAGTTTGCCCGTCAATTTCCAAACTCCCATCGTAGCAGAGCGGTATGTCGTACTGGGAGATTTGGTAGGCTTTGGGCAAGTCGGGATAAAAGTAGTGTTTGCGGTCAAATTTTGAATACGAGTTTATCTGGCAATTGAGCGCAAGACCCGTCAAAACAGTCCATTCAATCGCTTGCTTGTTTGCGACCGGCAAAGTGCCCGGATGACCCAGGCAAATGGGGCAAACGGTTGAGTTGGGTTTTTTATTTAGCTCTTCGTTTAAGTTCGCACAGCGGCAGAACATCTTGGATTTGGTGTTGAGCTGGACGTGGATTTCCAGACCTATAATAATATTATACATATTTGTGATAATTAGTGCACTGAAATTGATTAACGAATTTACACTAATTATATACTATCAAAAGCAGGGCAAAAAACAAGAGAACGATAATCAAAATTTTCCTGTACTGCCGAAACCTCCATCTTCGCGTTTAGTTTCGTCTAACTTTTCAAATTCCTGCACTTGCGGCGCTTCTATTTTTTGGATGAGAATCTGGGCGATTTTTTGGCCTTTGGCAATGTGCAGGATGTCGCCGGAGACGTTCATGGCTACGACTTTAATTTCGCCGCGGTAGCCCGAGTCAATAACGCCGCCCATGGTTTTTAATCCCTTTGCCGCCAAACCGCTCTTATCCCAAATCAGGCCGGCGTAGCCCGGCGGAATTGCCAAACGAATGCCGGTTAAAAACGTCACAATATCATTTGCAAAGAGTGTGTAGTTGTCGTTCGCATACAGGTCAAAGCCGGCATCGTCGTCATGTGCGCGCGTCGGCAGTTTGGCATCGGGCGTTACTTTTGCCGCCGGCAGATGGCAGGAAATTATCGGTGCAGTTGTTTTGAAATTATTTTTATCTAACATTTTTGGCGGAGTGTAATCGGCAGCAGCGGAAGTTTTTGTTGCGTTAATGCGGCGCACCTCAATGCGGGTGTTATCGGGCAAGGGATAGAATTGTTGAACGCGTTCGTTGAGCGTGTCTGCATTGTCGGAGAATTTTCTTTGCACGTATTTATAAATTTCTCTGTGCACGCGCTCAACGGACTGGTTCGCATTCACAATCGGCCAGCCGAACTCCTCGGCCAATTTTAAGTGCATGAGCCGCACGCGATTAGTCAACTCATCGTTTGTTTCGTGCTCGTGATTTTTTTCTATTGCCTGCGAAAAACGTTTACCGTCCAAAAGAATGGCTGCGTCTTCTTTGAGGAGATGGCTATTGGCGTATTTTAAAAATTGTTCGTCAACGCCGGCGCCCATGCCCCAGGCAAGGCCGGTGCCGGTGTAGTCTTCGGCAACAATAGAGATGCCTTGGGCAAGTTTGTCTTTGATAACCGGCTCGTACTGTGTGCGGTTGAGGGCGTAGAGCATTTGCGCCTCGCGGGCCGAGAGCCGGTACATATTGCCGCCGCGCAGGTAGTTGTTGAGCAAAACGCCGGAGGGCTGGAGTTCGTAAATAGGATACTTGACGTATTCGGCGCGCAATCCCTGGCTTTGCAATTTTTCAACTAAAAATTTGGCCTGCGTGGTTTTCCCCAGGTTATTTATTCCGTATAAGACAATGAATTTTCCCCGCATCGGAGCGCTGGCATTTTCCATAGAAATAAAAAAGCATGCCTTACACATGCCTCCTTTTTGTTGTTTTGGTAACTTTTACGACTGAACTTTTTCAACCAGCGCGTCAAGCTGGGTGTGGAGATCTTCAAAATTGCCGTTGTTGTCAATCATGTGGCTGGCCCGTTTGGCAATAGTTGCGATTTCCAATTCAGCCTCGGCCTTGTGGTCTTTTTGAAACTGTTCAAACGTCTTTGTCTTGTCGTCGCTGTTTTCACCGCGCTGAACCAGGCGTTCGTAGCGGGTGCGCATGTCGGCAGTGATGTGGATAATATGAAAATTTGGCAGTTCTCTGAGATAGACGATGTCTGAAGCGCGCCGGATGCCGTTGACGATGACAATGGCGTTGTTGTCCGCCTGCACGTCGCTCGCGATGACTTTTGACAAAATATCCTGGCTGAAGTTTTCACGCAGGACTTGGGAAATTTTTTGCAAGTTCTCGCGGCTTAATTCAAGGTAGAGGCGGTTTAAAATATCGCGCAGAATGCCGGAAAATTTGTACTGGCTGGCATGGTATTTTTTTACCAAATACATAACGGCCGTATCTTTGCCGCTCGCGATTTCTCCCACGAAGCCGATGATTATTTTTTTGTCAGACATATTAATCCTTTTTAATAATATCCTGCAGCCCTCGCCTGACATCCCAGTCGTCCGGGTTCAGGTCGGTGAGGAGTTTCAGGTCAGGGTCAATTTCCAAAAGCGATTGGTGCATTTTGTGGGCGATGCGGCGCAAAGTCGGGTGCACCGCGACACCGGAGCGCAGTTCGGTTACATATACCGCGGACGGCAGGCTGAAACTAAAGCGGCAGGCGACGTTAAAGCCCATGGCAATGTAGTACTGTTTATTTATCGGCGTGGTTTCCAGCTGCTCAATGCGCTGTTTTTGTTCGGTTATCAATTGCATGGCCTGCTCGCGCAAATCGACCGGCAATTGTTCAAGGTACCAATCGTGAAAGCCCCATTCTGTAGTAAGAAGCGGCATGCGGTAGGCGCTGTTGCGGTGGCGTTGGAGGTCGCGGAATGAGCCAAAATCCATGAGAAAACTAAATGTAATGAGGCCGAGTTCGGTCAAAAAGTGCGGCAGGCCGGTTTTGGGCGGTCGTGCTAAAATATCGCGATATTCGTTCAGCGCATCTGCGGTGATAGTGGTGGTGTAGGAAAAATCCGGCACGACCGCAAAGGGTTTGTAATAGGCGTATTTCTGCATCAGGTGTTCACGGTATTGTTCCTGTTCGGGTGTCGGTTCAAAACTAAAGCTGTGCGGATAGCGCTCTTTGAGTTGTGTTAAAATTTTGTCAGCCACCTCCCGCGCTTCAGCCAGCGGATGGTGGCGCATTAAAGCAATTTTATCCCAGGCCTGACGCAAGTTGGTGTGCCAGGAGAGTTGTGTTGTAATACCGGCGGGCAGAAAGCCGCGTAAAATATCAAAGGAGCGCGCTTGAATGGCTTTTTCATAAACCATGTCTTTTTCGTCGGGTTTTTTGGGATAAACTGTTTTGAGGTGTTCTTGCACCAGCGGCATGCCGGTGAGGTAAAAGCGCATCCATTTTTCTAAAATTTCTTTGGATTCAGCCGTAGCGAGCGGGTCAATGATTGGTTGCTTTGACATGTCAACATAGCGGGTTGAGGTTTCCTGTCCGGAGTACAGCGGCCACTCCTGTACGACTTTGTCGGCGAGGATGCTGATTTGTTCTATAAAGAGCGTGGTTGAACCGCAGTCGGCGATGCTCGCGTGCCCGTAGCCCACATAAAAGCGCTCCATGAATTTGCCCGAGCCGGTTTGCTTCACTTTTTCAACGTGCTCCACGACGCTCTGCGGACTGCGCGAATACAGCGCTTGCATCATGGCGGTGTCTTCGGGGTTGAACTCGTCGTAGAGAAAGACCTTCATAGATTTATTTCTTCAAAAAGCATTTCTTCTTCAGCATCTGATTTCCGGAGCAGAGGAGGTACCGGATCTAAGCGCAGGTTGTAGCTCGGACTATAGTGGCGGTAGGAAATGCCGGCCAAATCCAGCATTTTGCGCGAAGCAATCCACTGTTCGTCATCATGGTACCAGTCTTCCTGGTAAACAATTTCTTTAATGCCGGTTTGAATGATGGTTTTGGCGCATTCGTTGCAGGGGAATAAAACGCAATAAATCTTGCAGCCCCTAACCGATTTGTTGGCATTATAAATCGCGTTTCTTTCCGCATGCACAACATAAGCGTATTTTGTTTCCGAAAGTTTTAATTCCCGCCCGCGCCGCCAAGGCAGGGAGTCATCAGAACAGCCGCGAGGAAAGCCGTTATAGCCCAACCCCACAATCACGTTATTTTCATCAACCACGCAGGCGCCGAGCTGCGTGTTCGGGTCCTTGGAGCGCTGGCCGATTACCGCCGCGACCAGCATAAAGGTTTCATCCCAGCTTAAGCAATTTTCCCGTTTTTTTTCGGAGTCATTATGTTGCTTTTCCATAGTTTAGGTACAAAAATAGGGGTTAATAAAACCCTCCTTGTTGCGCGTTGTGGAAAAATGTGAGTAGTGTTATTGTAGCAAATTTAGCCTGGGAAGGCAAAGAATACGGGTGCAGGAAACATTTCAATTCCCGTAACGTTTACGCATCATCTGAAGTTTTCATCCCGACTTAGCAGGAAAAATTTTATTTTCAGATAATGCTTGGTTTATTAAACTTCACCCAAACTCTCATCTAAACTAAGGGATGAAAATTTGGGTGAAGTCCTGCTATTCCTTGGTAAAAATATAAATGGAAAGCGGGACTGAACTAGATATGCGTTGTTAAGCGATGAAACTAAAAATTTCCATTCCTAATAATAAAGTATTTTTGGCAATTTTATTTGTTGAATTTGAGGGTTGAAAGAACCTGATTATAAATTTTTTCGAACCCAATTTTTTCTTGCGTCGACATTTTATCACCTATAAATAAATACCCATCAATCTCAATGATTTTACTACCAGCAGAGATAAAATAACTTGGAAGATTTAGATCATCGGCTGGTGGAATTTTTGTAAATTCATTTTTTGCGATTATTTGTTTAGAAATAGAAGATTGGTTAATTTGGCTTCCCCAACGCAACTCTTTAGTAATAAATTCGCCCATGGAAAGTTTGTTTGGATTACTGAAAGAAGATACAGATATTATCAGGCCTGTCGATTTATTATTTGGGTTTACGCCGAGAATTGTTCCCTCTCCGAGAGGTGGGACGTTATACGGACTGGACTCAAGATATAAAAAACATCCATCTGAATCCGCTTGGCATCCTGAAGTATTTATTTTCGTCCAGTTTTTTGGATATTTTATTTCATATCCCAGCGCCACGCTTGAATATGTTTGCCATGATGAAGTTTCATCAATTGGCGCTGTCTGGGTTGCGACTGGTTGTTCTGGCGTTTGTGCCACAGGGGCTGGCGTTGTCGGTTGTATTTGGCTTGTTTGTTGTTGCCCGCACCCAGCTAAAAAGACTACCCCGAGCAACACTGAACTTATTGCTAATAATTTTTTCATAATGTTTGTTGCTAAAATTAATAATATTAGTTAAACAAGTTATTCAACCAGCGAAATTGCCAAAAATTCTTTTCAAAATAGATAGAAAATTTTTAGTTTTTTCGCCTAACACTGGATATATAAACTTCCCCGAAAGTTAAACAAATACACCCCCATTATACTCCCAACCCCGTAAATTCTGCAAACTACAGCCAAAACAAAAAACATGGGCAGAGAGCCCATATTTAGCGCAAGAAGCGTTGATAAATATTACGCAGTCCAATCTCTTACAAGTGAAGTTCGGCAATTAAATCTGCGGCGTTGGTAAAACTCTGATACTTGCCCAGCGTGTAATCAAGCCGCGCTTCGCTGATAATTTCGTCAAGAGTCGTCGTTTTGTTGGTTTTTGCAACAGCCATGAATATAGTTTTACACCTCCACTTTTATTCCCGGTCCCATGCCGGAAGAAATAGAAACATTTTTGAGGTAAGTGCCTTTGGAGCTGGATGGTTTGGCTTTTTTGATTGCTTCCAGAGCGGCCGAGAAATTTTCGGCTAAGTCGCTGTCGCTAAACGAGGCTTTGCCCACAATGAGATGGACGTTGCCGCCGCCGTCGTTTTTGAAGTCAATTTTGCCTTTTTTAAATTCCTCAATGGCCTGCTTGATGTTGGGCGTAACAGTGTTATTTTTTGGGGAAGGCATCAAGCCTCGCGGACCCAGGATGCGCGCCGCAGGAGCAAGGAGCTTCATCATGTCCGGCGTGGCGACCGCGGTGTCAAAGTCGGTTTTTTTGCTCTGGATAATTTGTTTTATCAGTTCTTCGCCGCCGGCAATGTCGGCGCCGGCCGCTTTCGCCTCTTTTTCCAAAGCCGCCGGCACAAAGGCCGCAATGACGCGCTTTTTGCCGATGCTTTTGGGATAGGTGAGGGAGGCGCGCACCTGCTGATCGCCTTTTTTAATGTCAATGCCCAGACGTGCGTGCAACTCAATATTTGCATCAAACTTTGTTTTGGATGTTTTTTTTGCTAGCTGAATTGCCTCGGCAATCGGGTAGGTTTTTTTCGGGTCAACGAGCTTTGCGAGCTCTTTCATTCGTTTAGACATAGATTTTTATTTAATTTCCAATCCCATCTGCCGCGCAGTGCCTTCAAGGATTTTCATTGCGGCTTCAATATTTTTGGTATTCAAATCCGGCAGTTTTTTCTGGGCGGCTTCGCGCAGCTGCGCGCGGGTGATGGAGCCGATTTTTTCCGTCAGCGCCTTTCCCGAACCCTTCTGAATGCCTGCGACCTGCTTGAGCAGTTCGGACGCCGGCGGCTCTTTCATGACAAAGGTGTAGCTGCGGTCTTTGTAGACCGTGATTTCAACCGGCACGACTTGTCCCATTTTGTCTTTGCTGGCTGCGTTGAAGCGGGTGCAGAATTCCTGGATATTCAAACCGGCCTGGCCGAGCGCCGGACCGACGGGCGGCGCCGGGTTGGCCTGGCCGCCTTTGACTTGCAGTTTTATTTTTGTGAGAATTTCTTTAGCCATAAATTTATATTTTTTTAATTTGCAAAAAGTCCAAATTAACCGGCGTTTCGCGGCCGAACATGGATACCTGTACCTTGACCTTGCCCTTTTCAGCGTCAACGTCAATGACTTTGCCTTCCATGTTTTTGAACGGCCCGTCGGTGATGCGCACCGGCGTACCCTTGGTAACGTCAATTTTGAATTTCGGCTCTTCCACGCCCATACGCTTCTGCAAGGATTGAATTTCTTTTTCCGAAATCGGGGTCGGGACCGTGCCGGTGCCGATGAAACCGGTAACATTGGGCGTGTTGCGCACGACGTACCAGGAATCATCAGTGACAATCATACTGACTAAAACGTAGCCGGGAAAGATTTTTTCCTCCACGACCGAACGTTTGCCGTTTTTTATCTTTATCTTTTTTTCCTTGGGAACCAAAATGTCAAAGATTTTGTCTTCCATGTCCATAGACTCAATGCGCTGCTTGAGGTTGTGGACGACGTTTTCTTCGTAGCCGCTGTAGGTATGGATGGCATACCAGCGTCTTCCCATATTGGCTGTCTGCTTCATATGTTCAAATAATATTGGCTTACCTGCTAAGCACCCACTCTAAGAGATAGTTGAATACATAGTCCAGCGCGCCTAAGTAGAACGCGACTGCCAAGCTGATGCCGATGACAAGGTAGGTGTAAGTCTTAGTTTCTTTTTTAGTCGGCCAGCTGACTTTTTTTATTTCCGCCCACGCTTGCTGCACATAGGTGGTGATGCGTGTAAACATAGAGATTTTTATTTAAAAACAGACCCTTGCAGGCCGGTTTTTGTTCAGAACTTTTATTGATTTTATTGTACAGCAAAGACAAAAATATGTCAAATACGGTCAAACTACAGGACGAATTGCTGTAAATTTTTTTCAATCCGCTCCACGAGCGGCGTATCCAAATCGGTTGCAAATTTTGCTCCGGTGATTTGTTCGTAAATTTGAATGTAGCGGCTGGCAAGTTCGGCCACCATGTCCGCCGGCGCCGCGGGCAATTGCGGGTCGTTGTAGGGGTCGCAGTGCTCGCGAAACCACAGGCGCAGAAATTCCTTGTCAAAATATTCCGGTTCCTGTCCGGCGTCAAATCGCTCCTGGTAGGTGTCCAGTTTCCAGTAGCGCGAAGAATCAGGTGTGTGAATTTCGTCAATTAAAACAACATTGCCGTTCTCGTCTTGGCCGAACTCGTATTTGGTATCAACTAAAATAAGTCCTTTGCCGTTGGCGATTTCCTGGCCTCTCTGAAAAAGTTTGAGGGCAATGCCGCTGACGCTATCCCATGTCGCCTGGTCCAGCATACCTTCCGCGACGATTTCTTTGCCGGAGACGGGGCGGTCGTGCTCGTCGGATTTAGTGGTGGGGGTGAGCACCAGCTTTTCTAATTTTTGGTTTTTTTTCATGCCGTCGGGGAGCTGGAAGTCGCCGAAATCACGCTGGCCTTTTTGGTAGTTGGTCCACAGCGAGGTTCCGGTAACGCCGGTAATGTATGCCCGCAGGACAAATTCTATAGGCATGACTTTGCATTTTTTTACCACCACGACGTTGGGGTCAGGCATGGCTATGATGTGGTTAGGGACAATGTCTTTGGTTTGTTCAAACCACCAGCGGCTGATTTGGGTCAGCACCTGGCCTTTGAAGGGAATGTGAGCGATGATGCGGTCAAAGGATGAGTGACGGTCGGTGGAAACTAAAATTATTCTATCAGCCTGAGTGTAAATATCGCGCACCTTGCCCTGGCGGCGCTGGCCCAAATTTTTAAAATCGGTTTTTTCCAGCACGCGGTTGAGGTTTTGGGTGATAGTAGTTTTGTCCATACATTTTAGGTTAAAGATAAAAAATTTTAGATTTACGGTTTATTCTCCCGGCGGGGCCAAGGTAATTTTCTCTGGTTCAAAAATTGTCTGGCGCTTGCCCGCTTCCACGATGCCGATTTCAGCCAGTTCGTAGCCAGCCTTTTTCCCTAAAGCAATTATTTTTTCTACTTGGTTTTTCGGCACAAAAATATAGTAGCCCACGCCCCAGTTAAAGGTCTTGAGACAGTCAAGCAAGGGCACACCCACTACCTCTCTAAAATAGCGCATCAGGGGCGGAACAGCAAGCCAAGAGTGGATGCGGTAGGTGAACGCGCGCTTGTCAAAGGCGATTTTGCCCACGCCGTCGCCGGTGCCGGGCAAAAGCGCGTGGATGACAACCTCGTTATCCAAAAGCGTTTCTATGAGTTTAACATAGGAGCGGGTAGGGAGTAGTGCTTCTTCGCCCAAAGTATTGCCGTTGGGCAGTTTGGTTAAAAATTTTTCCGGCAGTTCCATTGCCTTTTTAATCACGAGCGAAATTCCGTTCGCGTGCAGGCCGGAAGAGGCGACGCCGATGATGACATCACCGGCCTGCAAATATTTGCCAGTGATGAGGCGTTCGGCCGGCGCGATAATGCCGGTTACCGAGCCGCTCAAGGTGGCAATTTCTGTAACCGGCGGCTGCGGATTGACGATATAGCGCAGGCTGGCTGATTCGCCGGCGGGCATGGCCATGCCGACTTCTTTGCAAATTTGTAAAAAGCCGGCGGCTAAATCCTGCGCGCGTTTTTTGTCACCGTACCATTCACTGCGCGATGCTTCCAGCTGGTCGTTGAAAACAACTGGCAGGGCGCCTTGCGCAATGACGTCGTTGACGACGATGAGGGCGGTATCAATGGCAATGGCGTCGTAGTAGGTTTTACCTTGCGGATTATTTTGATACATCCACTCGGCAATCCAGTTTTTATTACCCAAATCCTCCTGGGTTTTGCACCAGATATGCGGTTGCTTTCCCCGGTACTGGAAAACCGCGCCGTGGGCGTGAACCGCGTCGGTACTGATGTGGACATCGCGTTTTTCGGGGAAACGCAGGGTTTTTTTGCCGGCTGCAACCATGGCCATTTTGAACGGCTCCATGATTGAGTAATCAACGCCGGATTGTGCGTAGGCGCTTTTCATACGTTCAAAGTTTTTATAGACTGTTGTCCGATGTCAGTGCGGTAGTGCATACCTTCAAAGTGAATTAATTTGATGGCGGCGTAGGCTTTTTCCAGTGCCTCCGGCAAGCTGTCGCCGGTAGCGGTGACGCCGAACACGCGCCCGCCCGCCGTCACCAAGGTTTTG
>MFGL01000034.1:0-583 GCA_001778285.1 Candidatus Falkowbacteria bacterium RIFOXYC2_FULL_47_12 | reverse complement strand
CAAGCCGTTGGTAACGAGCGTATCATTTTCAAACCTTGTTCCGGCATGAAACACCACAATGTCTGATAATTTTTCGGCTTCGGCAATGCCGGAAATTTCTTTGCCCTTAACGTAACTCTCCGGATAGCCACCGCTGGCTAAAACAATACAGCAGGCGTATTTTCTCTCCCATTCTATCGTAATGGCCTGCAACTGTCCATTGACGCTTGCCTGCAAAATTTCAAACAAATCTGTTTTGAGCAGGCGCATATAGCTCTGCGTTTCCGGGTCGCCGCAGCGGGCGTTGAATTCTATGACTTTGGGCCCGTCCACTGTCTGCATCAAACCCGGGTACAGCAGACCGCTGAAGGGCGCGCTCTGTTTTTGCAATCCGTTCAGCGCGGGTCGAACTATTTTTTCCGCAACTTCATGCATCAGTTCCGGCGTGACCCAGGGCAGGGGAGCAATGGTTCCCATGCCGCCGGTATTGGGGCCTTGGTTGCCATTAAAAATAGGCTTGTGGTCCTGCGCCGGCGGCAGGAGCTGAAATGTTTTCCCGTCGCAAAAGGCGTGGATGGAAAATTCCATCCCCTGCAAAAACTCC
>MFGL01000033.1:3228-7592 GCA_001778285.1 Candidatus Falkowbacteria bacterium RIFOXYC2_FULL_47_12 | reverse complement strand
AGAATATGTTTTTAGCATTGCCAGTTCGCCGTATCCTTACGAAAAGAAAAAGCCGCTTGTCTACTTGAATTGGGAAGTGAGTAATAGCGATCCGGCCGCGGCGTTTATTGAAAAGTTTGTTATTTCCCGTGCGCCCAAAAATACTACGCAATGGACAGTACTAGGCGAAGACGGGAAAGATGCTTCGGGCAAATATCAGCGCATTGATAGAAGTTTGCTGGATGCAACCAAAGAATACCAATATAAAATAGATGTTTTTATGAAAGAGGCAGATGGACCGCAAGCATCGCAGATAGTTAAAACAGATGGCTGGATTTCAGATTCTGACGGCGATGGCTTGTCTGACTGGGAAGAAAATTATGTTTTTTCGTTTCTAGATACGACAGATCCGGCGCAACCGCGCATCATTCATACTGATCCAATGAAAGCTGATACCGACGGTGATACTTTTTCTGACTATGATGAGATAACCAACTGCTATTCTCCTTTCAGCAAGAATAAATATAATACCGGCTGCGTAAAATAAAATTATGTACCAAAGCTTTTTTCTCTACGCCCCCAAAATTATTTTTGACCTGCTGTTTGACGCTTTATATTTTTTGCCCTGGTGGTACGGCCGCGGGTTGTTGCGCGTGAGCGCGCGCGCTTGGTTTTTTGTGCGCGACAAGGAGCGTGAACTTGCTATTGTGGTATGGATAAAAAATGTTTTCAAGCCGCTCTACGATGATTACAATTGGCAGAACAGATTAAAAAGTGTTATACTGCGGATAGGACAAATTATTTTGCGTGCGATTATTTTGTTGTTTTGGACGGCGACAGTTTTAATTTTAATGTTAGGCTATGCTGTTTTGCCGGTATTGGCAGTTTGGGAAATTATATATCAAATAATTTAATTTCTAATTTTTAATATGTTTGACAACGTAAATCCGCAACAAAATTTAAACGCTCGTCCCAATCCCCAGCCGTCGGCCGGGCAAACTCCGCCGCCAGCGCCGGTGAGGGAGCCCGAAGACATCTTTGCCGGCACTGACAGAGCGGGAACGGCGGCGGCAAAACCGCCCCAGTTTCAGCCAAAAAATCCAGCTGGCAATCAAACCGCGGGACAGGCGCAAGCTATTCCCCAGACTTCTGCACAGATGCCAGGCGCGCAAACAGCCAAGGGCGGCCAAAACAAAAAATACCTCATTATCGGCGTTGTAGCTATTGTTGCTTTGGTAGTGATTTTTATCGCCATGGTTGTGCTGGCTTATTTTAAGGCCCAGGAGCCGGTTACGCAAACTAACGCGCTGCCGGCAACTCCATCCGGACAGAACGAAACCGTAACAGTGCCGGAAGCGGCAACAGATGTTGCAGTGCCGGATGAAACCGGCACGCAGACAGCCGAGCAGTCAACGACGACGCCAAATGCTAATGACGCCGCGGCTGAGCAAGATTCGGAATTAATTTTGGATGAAATTACCGATTCGGACGGCGACGGTTTGATGGACGGAGAAGAAAAACGCTTAGGCACAGACCCAAATAATCCGGATACGGATGGCGACGGGCTTACCGACCGGCAGGAAGTGAGAGTTTATCGGGCAGACCCGCTCAACGCCGATACGGATAGCGATGGTTATAACGACGGCGAAGAAGTGAACAATGGCTACAATCCGAAAGGCGACGGGAAGTTGTACGAATTGCCTTCTTAATTTAAAATTATCATTACTCTCTATTTTGGATTCCCGTCTCCGCGGGAATGACAACAAGTCCCATGCTGAAATTTTTGTCATTTTTTAAAAAAAATAAGAATACTCCGGCTGAATCCGACACAAAAGCAACACCAGCTGATGAGACGCTGGCGGCAATTACGTATCACACCATGCCGAAGAAGTTCATCAATGCGGCCGGCAGCGGCGGCATGCACCACACCAAAAAGTGGGGCATGGTAATTGTCGGCGGCGGCGGGGTGGTACTCATTGCCGGAGTTGTTTTTTTGGTGTGGTATATTTTTTTCGCGCCGCTCGCCGTCCGGCCAGTGGCGGTATCGCAAACCCCTACGCCGGCTGCGACGTCCGTTTCCACGCCGCCGGAAGCGCAAGTTTCAACAACGCCTGAAGAGACTGCAGAGAGCGGGCAGACAGCAACGCCCGCAACCGGTGACGTGAGTGAAAAAGACTGCGGCGCGACGGCGGTTGCGGCCGAAGCCGGCAGTATGACGACTGATAGCGTGCTCGCCTGTGTGGGCGAACGCATCGTTGACGGTTGCAAACCTGCAGCCGCAAGCATTGAAACGCAAACTGTTTCTGGCATCAGACTGGCAGTGCTGGGTTTGCGTCAGGACAGCTGTCTCGTGCAATTGACGTATCCGGCGCCGTCAGCCATCAGCGACGCGGCGTTGCAGGACTATGCCAATACGTATCTGCGCTGTCCCTATAACGTCGCCGGTTTAACCTCGCAAAATTATACGCCGGCGCAATTGGCGCAGTATGTGTACGCTCAGAGCGCACTTGAAGGCATGACCGAGGGCCGCAACTGCGAGGGCAGCGCGTTCACACTGTGGCTTGAGCGCGGTCAGCGGGCGGCCGTTGCCGAAGAAACCGCCGCGTCTTCATCCCCGTCTTCGCTCGCGGGCAATTTTGTCGCCGGCGTTGATACGGATGGTGATGGCTTAACAGATATTGAAGAAAGTACTATATTTGCCACGTCAGCCGCTAATCCGGACACTGACGGCGATACCTACTCCGACGGTACAGAAGTGTTGAACGGCTACAATCCGGCCGGCGAGGGAACGCTCACAGATAGCGGACTCGCAGCAAGCTACGAAAACACTGCGTATGGCTACCATATGCTCTATCCCAAGGATTGGCGGGTGGAGGATGCCGCGAATGGCGAAAACGTTATCTTTTTTTCCAATCAGTCCGGCTTTATTCAGATTATCGCGCAGGCGAATGCAGACCAGCAGGAAATTGAGCAATGGTATGAGAATGTTAATGAGACGGCGCCAAAGTCGGCAGCCGAAACGCTAAAGAACGGCTTTGCGGTCGTATACAGTCCGGACGGCTTGACGGCGTATCTCACACAAACCGGCGGCGGCGATTACGTATACGTTATCACCTACAGTCCGGGCGAGGACCAGAAACTTGCGTACCGCACGACGTTTCAAATGATGATTCAAACGCTCACGCCGTAAGTTTTTTCTATGCGTTTAGACATCTACAACGGTACGCGGCAGGAAATTCCGAAAGCTTTGCTGCAGCGGGCGGCTGATGTATTCGGCAAGAAAATGCGGGTGGCAAAAGCCAGTGTTTCCGTTGCTTTTGTCGGCGAGCGCCGCATGCGCGCTTTAAACAGACAGTATCGCAGTCGCGATTGTGTGACAGACGTTCTCTCGTTTGGCGAAGGCCGACATAGCCGCGGCTACGCGGGGGAGGTGGTTATCTGCTATCAGCAAATACGGCGTCAGGCGAAGCGGCAGAAAACGAGCGTACGCGCGGAACTGCTGTTTATTTTTATGCACGGGCTTTTGCACCTCAGCGGTTACGATGACACGACCGAGCGCGGCTGGCGCGAGATGGAGCGCGCGGGTACGCGCTTGTGCACAAGTATTGATAGATAATCCGGCGGAAATATTGTATACTGTAATAAATACAGCGTGGTTGTATCGCGCCTCAGGTACGTAGCTGATATGCCTGTTTTTTTTCAAGCTACGTAACTGAGCAGCGATATAATTTTAGTTTTACATTCCCATGAGAGAAGACCTGTTGGTTGGGTTAGATGTTGGTTCAACTTATATTCGGCTGGTAGCGGCCCAGCGCAAAGCCGAAGAGCTCCAAATCATCGGCGCGGTGGAATCGCCATCGCAGGGCATCACGCGCGGCGTTATCAATAGTATTGAAGACGCAACGAGCTCTCTTTCACGTTGTCTGGAAAAAGCCGAGCGTCTCATCGGCCTGCCCATTGTCAGCGCTTGGGTCGGCATTTCCGGTGCCTACATCAAGGCCGAGAAAAGCAAGGGCGTCGTGGCCGTGGCGCGCAGCGACGGAGAAGTAACCGAAGATGACGTGAACCGCACCATTGAGGCGGCCCGCGCGCTGTCCGTACCGCCGAACTACGAAATTTTGCACGTTATTCCGACACGCTACAGCGTTGACAACCAAACCGACATCAAGGATCCGATCGGCATGTTCGGCGTGCGCTTAGAAGCCGAGACACTTATCATCCAGGGGCTGTCCGCCCAGATTAAAAATTTTACCAAGGCGATTTATCGCACCGAACTCAACATTGAAGATTTGGTGCTGTCCAATCTGGCCGCGGCTGAAGCGGTTTTGACCGACAAGCAAAAAGATTTAGGCGCGGTGCTGGTTAATATCGGCAGTAGCACGACC
>MFGL01000033.1:0-3189 GCA_001778285.1 Candidatus Falkowbacteria bacterium RIFOXYC2_FULL_47_12 | reverse complement strand
GCAACTTTTGATTGAAGAGGAACTCGGCGATGACGAAGCGGTCATTTCCAAAAAGTACGTTTCCGAAATTATTGAAGCTCGTGTGGAAGAGATTATGGAAAAGATTGACGATGAGTTAAAAAAAATTGAGCGCAGCGGCATGTTGCCGGCCGGCGCGATTTTTATCGGCGGCGGGGCCAAATTGCCCGGCATCGTGGAAGTCGCCAAACGCAAATTGCGCATCCCGAGCTCATTAGGCATGAACCGCAGCAGCGTGCAGGTCATTGATAAAGTAAGCGACCCCGCTTTTTTGAGCGCGCTCGGTTTAGTTATCTGGGGTGATCAGATGTCTGACAAGCGCACGGGCGGCTGGGGCAGATTAGGGAGCGGCAAAGCGATTTCCAAAGCCGTTGGTAAAATCGGCGAGTGGTTTAAAAAACTCAAACCTTAGCTATTATTTTTCATTCCGCAGCTATCTTGCAAAAAGCAGCCTTTTGATATAAGATACAAGTACTAAATCATCATTATCCCCAAAGTACTCTATGGCAGAAGTTAAGCCAGACATTGAAACGTTTGCCAAAATTAAGGTTATCGGCGCCGGCGGCGGCGGCGGCGCGGCCATAAATCGCATGGTTGACGCCGGTATCCGCGACGTCGAATTCATCGCGGTCAATACCGACATGCAGGCGCTTCAGCATAACAAAGCCCAGACGAAAATTCACATCGGCCGTACCATTACGAAAGGTTTGGGTGCGGGCATGGACCCTGAATTAGGCAAGCTCGCCGCCGAAGAATCACATAATGATTTGCGTGACGCGCTCAAGGGAGCGGATATGGTCTTTATCACCTGCGGTTTGGGCGGCGGTACTGGCAGCGGATCTTCGCCGGTAATTGCTGAACTGGCGCGCGACTCCGGGGCCCTCACGATTGCCATCGTGACCAAGCCGTTTAGTTTTGAGGGCGCGCAGCGCCGCACCATTGCCGAACGCGCGCTGGCTGAATTGACCGACAAAGTTGACGCGGTTATTACTATTCCCAATGATAAATTGCTGCAGGTCATTGACAAGAAAACCTCGCTGCTTGATTCGTTTAAAATCGCTGACGAGGTCTTGCGCCAGGGCGTGCAGGGCATTGCCGAGGTTATCACAGTGCCGGGTTTAATTAATGTTGATTTTGCCGACGTGAAAAGCATCATGAGCAACGCCGGGTCGGCTTTGATGGGAATTGGGCAGGCAAGCGGCGAAAATAAGGCGATTGAAGCGGCGAAAATGGCCATCAACTCGCCGTTGCTTGAGATGTCCATTGAAGGCGCGCGCGGCGTTTTATTCACGATTGTCGGCGGCAAGGATTTGGCCATGCATGAAGTGAACGAAGCGGCCAAAGTCATCACCTCGTCAACGGACGACGACGCGCGGATTATTTTCGGCGCGGTTATTGACGAACGCATGAAAGATGAGATTAAAATTACCGTGATAGCCACCGGTTTTGACAGCGCAAACAAAAAATCTTTGGATATGAGTTCGCACAAAGGCTCTCCCTCGTACTCACCCAGTGAATTTTTAAAGACAAAAACAGCCGACGATATGCCGGAAGAAAAGCGCAAGAATAAAATCTCCTCCCTGAAAGCGGCTCAGGCCGAACCGGCCAAGAGCACAAAAGAGGCTGATGACGAAACAGACGACGAATTGGGCATTCCCGCCTTTATCCGGAAGAAGATGATGTAGGTTCAAGTTTGGTTGTACGTATTTGCATGGACACGCAACTATCCGAATGCCACGAATTATGAATAAAAAATAAAATTGCGGCTTAGATAGCCGCAATTTTTTATTGGAAATAAACTGTTAATAAAATACGCGCCGGTTTTTTAAAAATTAGCTAAATAGTTATTTTTCGCCTATAATTTAAACAGCCGTACGCGGGTGCGCGCGGCTATCGCCAAGGAAAAAAGTATAAAATAAATTTATGGCAAATAAATCTTCAAATAAAAATTTACACCAGGCAAGCAAGGCCAAAAAAGACGAATTTTATACCCAGCTTTCCGATATTGAAAAAGAATTGGGGCATTATAAAAAACATTTCAAAGGCAAGGTTGTTTTTTGTAATTGCGACGACCCAAGGGTAAGCAATTTTTTCCATTATTTTTCATATAATTTTGAGAATTTGGGCTTAAAAAAATTAATCGCCACTTGCTACAAAAATCAAAATGCTGATTTGTTCAGCCAAAACAAAGTTGAAAAAGCTATTTATTTGGAATACACCGGCGACAAAAATGGAGATAAAATTCCCGAACTTAATGAAATCGGCATCAAAGAATTAAAAGGCGATGGTGATTTTAGAAGCGAGGAATGTATTGAGCTTTTAAAACAAGCGGATATTGTGGTTACCAATCCGCCGTTTTCTTTGTTTCGTGAATATGTCGCCCAATTAATGGAATACAAGAAAAAATTTGTAATAATTGGGAGTTTAAACGCTATAACATACAAAGTTTTTTTTAAACTGATTAAGGAAAATAAGGTTTGGCTGGGGCACAGCATTCATAGCGGAGATAGAGAGTTTGGCGTTCCTGACGATTATCCGTTAAATGCCGCCGGATGCAGAATTGACAAGAACGGCAAAAAGTATATCAGAGTGAAAGGCGTTCGTTGGTTCACAAATTTGGATTACAAAGAACGGCATGAAGATTTTATTCTTATTAAGACCTACAAAGGACACGAGGAAGATTATCCAAAATACGATAATTATGACGCGATAAATGTTGATGTGACAAAAGATATTCCGGCCGACTACAATGGCGCGATGGGTGTGCCAATAACTTTTTTGGATAAATATAATCCGGAACAGTTTGAGATTATTGGTTTGGGTATATCTAATTCAGGATTAGAAGTCGGAGTTAAGCCATATAAGAAAGAACACAAAAAATATAGGAAAGAAATTCAAAAAAGAGGCGCGGTTGATGGTGATTTGTATATGATTACAAACGGGGTAGTAGATGTCCCGTATGCAAGAATTTTAATAAAAAATAAGAAAGTAAAATAAGAAATTTTATAATTTATGAAAATTTCAGAAGTTACAAGAAGAAATATAATTGATGAGGTAAAAATATCAGAATACATTTATTATGGCAGGCTTGAAGAGTCTGATTATAATGTACCCATATACTGGACAACTATATTAGGTGGATATGGTAGAATGAAAACATATGAAACATCT
>MFGL01000032.1:27449-27544 GCA_001778285.1 Candidatus Falkowbacteria bacterium RIFOXYC2_FULL_47_12 | reverse complement strand
TTTATTATCTGCGGCCATGGGACGCTCGCCCTGCAGAACGTGGATTTCAACCGAAGTCTGGTTGTCCGTGGCCGTTGAAAAAATCTGCGACTTGG
>MFGL01000032.1:3037-27406 GCA_001778285.1 Candidatus Falkowbacteria bacterium RIFOXYC2_FULL_47_12 | reverse complement strand
GCCGCCCAATGTTTCAATGCCCAGCGTCAGCGGCGTAACGTCAAGCAAGAGTATGTCTTTGACGTCTCCCTGCAAAACGCCGGCTTGCACCGCCGCGCCGAGCGCAACCACTTCATCCGGATTAACGGAAATGTTCGGTTTGCGCTTAAAAAATTCCTCCACCTTTTTTATCACTAAGGGCATTCTGGTCTGCCCGCCGACTAAAATCACTTCTTCAATATTTTCTACTTTTATGTTAGCGTCTGCTAATGCTTTGCGGCAGGGTTCCATTGTCTGTTCTACCAAATCTCCCACCAATTCTTCTAATTTCGCGCGGGTTATTTTCATTACCAAATGCTTTGGTCCGTCCGCGCCGGAGGTGATAAACGGCTGGTTGATTTCCGATTCCGCCGTGGTAGAGAGTTCAATTTTCGCTTTTTCCGCCGCTTCTTTGATGCGTTGCAATGCCAAGGTATCTTTAGACAAATCAATTCCCTGCTCTTTTTTAAAGTCAGCCACAATGTAGTCAACAATGCGTTTATCAAAATCTTCACCGCCTAAATGCGTGTCGCCGTTGGTCGCTTTTACTTCTACCGTGTCATCGCCAATATCTAATACTGACACGTCAAAAGTGCCGCCGCCTAAATCGTACACGACTACCTGCTGGCCTTTCTTTTTATCAAAACCGTAAGCTAAAGCGGCCGCCGTTGGTTCATTAATAATGCGCTTGACATCAAGACCGGCGATTTTTCCCGCGTCTTTCGTAGCTTGCCGCTGGCTGTCGTCAAAATAGGCCGGCACGGTAATAATCGCTTCGGTGATTTTTTCGCCGATTTTTTCTTCCGCGTCCGCTTTTAATTTCGCGAGTATCATAGCGGAAATTTCTTGCGGGCTGTATTCTTTGCCTTGCATCACAACTTTTACGCCCTCCCCTGCTTGTCCGCCCTGCGAAGCTTGGGCGGACACAATTTTGTACGGATATACTTTGATATCGCGCTGGACTTCTGCGTCGGAAAACTTCCGGCCGATTAAGCGCTTAACCGCGGTAATGGTGTTTTCGTGGTTAGTTACGGCTTGCCGTTTGGCGATTTGGCCGATAAGCCGTTCGCCGGCTTTGGAAATCGCGACAATAGACGGGGTTGTGCGCGCCCCTTCTTTATTTTCCAAAATTTTTGGCTGGCCGCCTTCCATGATTGCCGCGGCGCTGTTTGTCGTGCCCAAGTCTATTCCTAAAATTTTTGACATATTTTTAATAGTTAATTAGTTTACTGCAATAAAAAATTTGTGCTTATTTTGACTAACGTCTCTATTTCCGCTACAATGCAGGTATATGGGTCTTTCAAAGGAGGTGATTTATATGAGGCCCAATCCTGAATTCTTTGGGAAAATGTTCCCCGAAGAAATAATGGATCAACTGCCGGATGATTGGCAGAAGATTCATGAACAAGTCTTTGGTTGTCCTGACGAAACTCAAGTCCGGGACAACCATTTTTTTTATCTCTAACCTCTACTAGCTAACCCCTAATCACTTCTTCGCCTTAATCTCAATCTTCTTCGGCTCGACCGCATCTTTTTTGGGAATGGAAATTTTTAGCACGCCGTCTTTAGCTTCAGCCGAGGCCTTGTTGCCTTCCACGTGCGCGGGCAAGGGAATAGAGCGGTAGAAACTGCCCGAGCGGATTTCCTTGCGGTAGTAATTTTTGTCCTCCACCTCGGAGCGTTTCTCGCTCTTGCCTTTTATCACCAAAACATCGTTTTCAATGGAGATGTCAACTTTTTCCGGGTCAATGCCGGCTAATTGCGTCTCCACAATCAGGTTGCCTTTTTCCTCATACACGTCCACGGCCGGCATAAACGCATTCTGCCGCGACAGCGCCAATGACGGGAAGCCCCAGTCATCGTCAAATCCGTCAAAGAACGGATTCCAACGAATAAGATTAGTCATATGTCCTCCATATTCAACGCTTTGTTTAAAGGCAAAGTCGTTGAAGTTAAAAAATTATTATCAATTTCTAATTACCCTAATTTCTAATTTCTAATCAATGCCCAATATCATAATGACCAATTTTGAAATTTAAGTATTGGGATTTGATTAGAAATTAGAATAATTAGAAATTAGAAATTAGAAATTTTACTTCTTCTCGCTATAAACAACTACCTTCGCCGCCTGTATCACTTTGTCCCCTATTTTGTAGCCGGTCTTTACCACCTTCGCCACGGTATTCACCTGTTTTTCATCTTCAATTTCTTCTTTTTCAACCGCTTCGTGCTCGGCCGGGTTAAACGGCTCATTCAAAGGATTGATAACCTCAACCCCGTTATTAGCCAGCATATCTTCAAACTGCTTGATAACATACTGTACGCCCGCAAGCCACTGGTCATGATTTTTCTCGTCAGCGTGTGCAATAGCGGTTTTTAAATGTTCGTAAATGGGAATAAACTCCAGTATCAAATTCGCCTTCACGTAGCGCGCAAATTCTTCTTTTTCCTTAGCGGTTTGCTTTTGCAAATTCTGGTAATCCGCCAGAGCCCGCTTGTATAAATTTTCAAAATCCACTACAGCCTCCTTTTGTGGCTTGTCTTCTTCTTTGGGTAAATTTTTTTTGTCTGACATAAAGTTAGAGTTGTTCTTTAATGCAATTGACAAGCCCCCAGCACTTGTCGTAATCCATGCGCATCGGTCCGATAATGCCGAACATACCGCTGCCGGCCTCGTGTTTGTACTTGGCGAGCACACTGCCGCAGACCGAGCCGAACGGATTGTCTTCGCCAACCAAAATTTTTCCTTCCATGGGTATGGATTTGTAAATTTTTTGGATAATGTCTTCCATCTGGTCAATGATGCGCGAGACGTCAATGACACGCTGGGCTTCAACAAATTCCGGCTGAGACAGCAAATTGGAAATGCCCGTGAAATACAAATTATTCTGATGAAATGCCCAAAAGACCGCCAGACCGGATTTTTCCGCCAGCTCTCTCGCCGCCTGCTTGAAGGAACGCTCGTCGGTGTGTTTTATTTTGGCGCTCACGCTTGCTTTACGGCCGGATAAAAAATTATCAATGTAAAACTGATAGGCGCTCTCGGTAGGAACGCGGCCGGCCGAAGTGTGCGGCTGAGCAATGTAGCCTTGTTCTTCCAATTGCGCCATTTCACTGCGTACGGTGGCTGAGCTGTATGGCAGTTTAAATTTTTCCACAAGCAAACCTGAACTGATGGGTTCAGCTGTTTTTATGTATTCTTTCACGATAATTTTGAGCAATTCCTGCTGTCTGGGCTCCATACTCTCCAGTATAAAAAATTAGCACTCCCTTGTCAAGAGTGCTAATTCTATCTGTTTTTTACTGCCTGCTGAAATACCACTCCAGCACCCTTTTGGCAACCGGCACGGCCGCAGCTGAACCTTCCCCGCCCTCTTCAATGAGAACGGTAATGACGATTTGTGGGTCGTCATACGGTGCAAATCCCGTGAACCAGGCGTGCGTGTCTTTCACCGAAGACCACTGTGCCGTGCCGGTTTTGCCCGCAACCGGAATTGAAATTGCACTCAAAGCGCGGCAACTGCCGTAGGTAACGCAATCGCGCATGCCGGCGCGAACGGTACTGATGTTTTGGGAATCAATAAAATCGTGGCGGATAACCTCCGGCGTGATAACGCGCGCCGAGCTGCCATTACTGTTCAAAAGCTCCCTTACCACGTGCGGCCGATACAGTGTGCCGCCGTTGGCGAAAAAAGCGGTGTAGGCGGCAACCTGCAGGGGTGTGGCGATGATATCGCCCTGGCCGATGGAGATGTTGTAGGTATCGCCGATGTACCAGCGCTCACCCTTAGCCTGCTCTTTCCAGTCTTTGGAGGGCAAAAAACCGGACGCTTCATTGGGCAAATCAATGCCTAAGGATGCGCCCAAACCGAAGAGCCGGGCATAGTCGGTGATTTTTTGTACGCCCAGACCGCTGAAATCCTGATACCCGCCGCCAATAGTGTAAAAAAACGTGTTGACCGACCAGGCAAGTGCCGAGCGCACGTTGGTGATGCCGTGCCCGCCGGCTTTCCAGTCCGGGAAAAACCACTCGTTCACTCTGATACCACCGGCGCTGTTGAGCGTGGTGTTTGGAGTAATAACGCCCTCCTGCAGCGCGGCAGCGGCCACAATCGGCTTGAAGGCTGAGCCGACGGCAAAACTGCCGGCAATGGCCCGGTTAAAGAGCGGCTGATTTTCATCAGTGATAAGTTTTTGATAAATGGCGGGGTCAATGCCGCCGGAAAAATCATTGCTGTCAAAACTCGGCAAACTAACCAAGGCCAATATGTCGCCGTTGCGCGGGTCCAGCGCGATGGCCGCGGCGCGTTTGAGGTGGAGAGTTGCAAGTTCGGCGCGCAATTCGGTTTCCATTTCCTGTTGCAGGCCGGCATCAAGCGAAAGGGTTAAATCATAGCCGTCGCGGCTTGGCTGCAAACTAATAACCCGTTCCGCCTGACCCAGCGCATTGACCTCCACGTAACGCTTGCCGTTGACGCCGCGCAATTCGGTTTCCCATTGTTTTTCCAAACCGGTTTTGCCCAAGGTATCGTTCAACGAATAGGAAGTGCCCAAAGCGTCATGCTCGGCTTGGGTGATGGTGCCGGTGTAGCCTAAAACGTGCGCGAGGGAAAGTGCAGGCAACACGTAATGCCGGCGCGATTGCACCTCAATGGAGAGTCCGGGGATGCCTTCAAAAAGAAGCTGTAAACGCAACGCGGCATCGTGCTCAATGTCGTCCGCGATAATTTGCGGCTGATAAGACTCAAGCGTCTTCGTTTCGTTTCTTACTAATACGTAGTCAATGTCCTGCTCGACGGTCCCGCCCAGCGTTTCCCCGATAATTTTGATGACGTCCTGCAAATGCTCTTTGTCCGAATAATGAGCAACGTCAGCCGGAATAATTTGCAGATAAAATACCGGTGTATTGTACGCCAGTATCTGCCGGCGCTGATCGTACACAACCCCGCGGTCAGCCGCTATGACACGCTCTCGGATGCGGTTGGCGTTGGCTAAACCCTCGTAGTAACCGCCCTGCCGCGTCTGCAGGTAGGCGGTTTTGCCGAACAGTAACGCAAACCCGCCGACCAAAAAAAACGCCAGCCAGAAAAGTTTATGCGCCGAGATATTGCGCCCGACCTTGTCTCCGGGGGCCTCGGCTTCGCGCTGGCCCAAAATCCCCTCTTCGGTCCAGCGCAAGCGGTAGCCGGCGGAAAGTTTAGCGTCAGCGATGCCGCCTTCGCGGATACGAAACGGGTTCGCGTCTTTGTTAAATTTTTTTTGATAGCTACGAATCATTGTTGACGCTGGATTAAAAACGGCTTTAATTTTTTACTGAAATAATCAATGGCGTAAAAACTAACGGCGGCGATAATGGTGTTTCCAAGAGTTTGCCACAGAAGCGCGCGCGCGAACGCGGCGGTCCAAACCGGCGCGTACAAGGCATTGAAAATGAAAAAATGCGCGCCCCAGACGAGCGCCGCCTGCAGGCTCAGAAAACAAACAGTTGCGAGCGCCATGAGAGCGATAAATGAGTAGACCGATTTGTTGGTAAAAAATTGCTGCAAAAAGATATGGGAAATGACGACCGCGATGCAAAAAGATGCTATAAATATGCCGAAAGGGTAAAGCGAGTACAGGTCAGTAAGGATTCCGAAAAAAAGCGCATAAGCGAGAGAAAGACGAACATCAACTAAAAGCAAGACAAGAATGGAATAAACGAGCAATACATTAAAACCGGCGGCCAGGGCGGGAGGGGCGGAAAAAAAACTTACCTGCAAAAAAAACAGCAGCAATGAAATAATAATAAGAACGGCTTTTTTAAACATACTTAATCAGTGATAACGGATACGACGTGAACGGCAGCCAAATCAGCGGCCGGGTCAATGACGGCCGTCTGAAACAAATTATTCGGTTCGTTTTGCACATTCTGTACAAAACCGA
This sequence comes from Candidatus Falkowbacteria bacterium RIFOXYC2_FULL_47_12, assembly GCA_001778285.1. Lineage (GTDB taxonomy): Bacteria > Patescibacteriota > Patescibacteriia > Patescibacteriales > XYC2-FULL-47-12 > XYC2-FULL-47-12. Next base: position 21,466 of record MFGL01000032.1, on the reverse strand, counting down.
CGAAAAGTCCAATAGGCACGCTTGCTTCCAGTCCCGAGGTAATGATTGAGTCCCCCACCTGAATGGCTTCAGTCTGCGGCACGAAATCCATACGTACCGTCAAACCCAAATCGCCCTGCGTCAGACCGCTGGGCCCCGGCCGCTCGGCAATGGTTGCGGCAAAATGACAATTAATATCGGTAATCAAACAGGCGTGCGCGATGTGCTCGCCAACCGATACGATTTTTCCGACCAAAATACCGCTGTCCACAATTACCGGCTGACCGGGCCGAACGTTGTCCGCGCTGCCGGCATCAAGCGTAATACTCTGGCTGTTGTCGACAGCGCTCATGCGGCTGACGACGTTGGCGAGCGTTTTTCGATAGGTATGCTTCGCGTAAAACTGCAGCTGCGCGCGCAAAGCTTCGTTTTCGTCTTTGAGTAAATGCAGCGAGATGTTTTCAGCAGTTAGCTCGCGGTTGTGCGTCTCCAAACGCTTATTTTCCGTTTCTAAATTGCGCGTTTGGTTTTCCCCTTCCACTATTGACTCAAGGCTTACGCCGCCACGAAAAAAAATCCCGGCCACGGGATTCAACAGAGTCGTTGCCGAACGCTCTGCCCAGCTGAGCAACCCGGCGTAGTGCGCAACGATAATGACGAGCGCCGCGACGGCGATAGTCAGAGTTTGTTTGTTGAAAAAATGCCTCATTTTCTTACAAATTACAAATCTTATGCAAATATACCAATACAAAAAATATATCGTTAATAAAATTTGTATATTTGTAAAAAATTTGTAATTTGTAAGGGCTAGTTGCTGGCGCTGCCGGAAAAAATATTCCGATACACCTCAATATTTTCCAAAATTTTTCCCGTACCGCGCACTACGCAGGTGCCAGGGTCATCGGCGATGCGCACCGGAATTTGCGTGGCCCGGGCGATTTCTTTGTCCAAACCGCGCAACAGCGCCCCGCCGCCCGTGAGGATGATGCCGCGCTCGTAGATGTCCGACACCAATTCGGGCGGCGTCATCTCTAAGGCAGCCTTGATATTTTCAATGATGTGGTAGACGCTGCGGCCGAGCGCCTCGCGCACCTGTCCGTCGCTTATCATAACCTCGCGCGGCAAACCATTCACTAAATCGCGGCCGCGCATGGGCATGACCATTTCTTCGGCCAGCGGCGCGGCCGAGCCGATGCGCTTTTTTATCTCTTCGGAAACCTGTTCGCCGATTAACATATTGAACTCATCGCGCGCGTACTGGACGATATCACCGTCTAACGTGCCGCCGGACAGACGCAGGTTTTTCCACGTTACCACGCCGCCCAAAGATACAACCGCGATTTCGGTCGTACCTCCGCCCAAATCCACAATCATATTGGCAGTCGCCTCAAGCACCGGCAAGCGCGCGCCAATGGCTGAAGCGAGCGGCGTTTCCACGAGCAAAATTTCGCGCGCGCCGGCGGATTTTGTGGCATCTTCCACCGCCTTTTTTTCCACTTCGGTGATGTCTAATGGGATGCCGATAACTACCCGCGGCCGCGGAATTAAAGTAAAATTTTCCGCGTGCACCCGGTCTATGAAGTACTTGAGCATTTTTTCGGCCACTTCAAAATCAGAAATCACCCCGTTCGTGAGCGGATGAATGGCCATGATGTGTTGCGGCGTTTTGCCGAACATTTTAGCCGCGTCCGTACCGACAGCCAGCACCTCGTCAGTGCGCGAGTTCACGGCCACGACCGAGGGCTCATTGATAACGATACCCTTATCATTGGTGATGATAAGGGTTGAGGAACTGCCTAAGTCTATGCCCAGGTCTTTAGAAAATTTACCGAAAAATTTATTAAACATTTTTGTTTTTATTTATAACCTGAAATCTTGCTCAGTTTCACCAGCTCTTTTTCTTCTTCCCCACGTTTTTTTACCTCAACGCTGTCGCTATTGAGACTGCGCTCGCTCACGACTAACCGGATGGGACAGCCGATTAAATCCGCGTCAGCGAACTTCTCACCGGCGCTCGCTTCGTCACGGTCGTCAAAGAGCACTTCCATGCCGCTTTGCTGCAAATCTTTATACAATTTTTCAGCCGTTAGTTTAATTTTGTTGTTTTCGGCAAGGTCTTTCGTATTCACCTGTATAAGCTGTACGCTGAACGGCGCGACTTCTTTGGGCCAGACTAAACCGCGCTCGTCATGTCTTACCTCGGCAATGGTACCCATCAGACGGCTCAGCCCGATGCCGTAACAACCCATAATTACGGGCTTGCGCTTGCCGGTTTCATCAAGGTAGGTGTAGCCGAACGGCGCCGAGTATTTGTCTTTGAGTTTGAAGATGTTGCCCACTTCTATGGCTTTTTCCATACGCAAACTCTTGGTGCCGCAGTTGGGGCACTTGCGCTCCAAATCATCCAAAATTTCACGATTTATCGCGATTTGGCATTCCTCACAGATGTAGATTTCATCCTCACCGGCTGGCGTAATAGTTTGAAATTCATGCGAGTATTTAGAAAAACTTCCGCCCGAGGCAAAGGTTAGATAAGTTTTGTCCAATAGGCCGCAGCGTTCAAAAATTTTAAAATAGACCTTTTGCATTTCTTTGTAAAAACTGTCCAAATCAGTTTCATCAGCGTGAAACGAGTAGAGGTCTTTCATGATAAATTCGCGGCCGCGCAACATGCCGGATTTCGCTCGTTTTTCATTGCGGAACTTATCCTGAATCTGGTACACGTACACGGGCAAATCTTTGTAGGAGAATACATGTTGCGCCACGGCCGGCACCACCACCTCTTCGTGCGTCGCGCCCAGCGCGTACTCGCGGCTGTCACTGCCTACCAGTTTGAACAGTACGTCAAGATTTTGCCAGCGGCCTGTTGTTTCCCAGATGCTTTTAGGCGTCAGAGCCGGCATCAAAACCTCCTGCCCGCCCACGGCATCAATCTCTTGCCGAATGATAGCTTCAATTTTTTTCAAAACCCGCAAGCCCAGCGGCAGATATGTGTACACACCGGCTGCGAGTTTGTCAATGAAACCGGCTTGCATCAAAATGCGCGCGTTAAAGCTCAGCTCGTCTTTAGGCGCTTCTTTATTGGTTTTGGTAAAAAGGGTGGAGAGACGCATAGGTTAAATGTTTGTAGTCTTATTTTACCGCCCAGCTCCGGCGCTGTCAATGAATAATGCAAACAAGTTTTTTATTTCACCACAACATTCACCAGCCTATTTTTGACCACAATAACTTTTACAATTTCTTTTCCTTCTGTCCATTTTTGAACTTTTTCGCTCGCTAACGCTTTTTCTTTTGCCTCCGCGTCAGTTATGTCAGCCGCGGCTTCCATCGTGTCCCGCAATTTTCCGTTTACCTGAATGGCTAATTTTATCGTTTTATCTTTAATTAAATTTTCATCATAGCTCGGCCAGGATTGTTTAAAGATGCTTTCTTTGTTGCCTAATTGGGAAAATAATTCTGCGGCGATATGCGGCGCGAACGGCGCAAGTATGATTAAAAATTTTTTAAAATCATCTTTGCTAATCCCCTCTTTTTGCGCTTCATTAACAAAAATCATCATCGCCGACACTGCCGTGTTGAATTTCATCTCCTTAATATCTTCCGTAACTTTCTTGATAGTTTTGTGCAACCGCGTCCGTAGAGACGCATTGCAATGCGTCTCTACATTATTTTGCGTCTCTACTTTTTCCCGCAGAGACCAAACTTTTTCCAAAAACCTTCTCACTCCCTTCACGCCTTCCGTGCTCCAGGGAATCGTGTCTGCAAACGGGCCCATAAACATTTCATAAAGCCGTAAACTGTCCGCGCCGACGTTATTAACCACCTCGTCCGGATTAACGACGTTGCCAAGTGATTTTGACATTTTTTTGCCGTCTTCAGCCAAAACCATGCCGTGCGACACGCGCTTGGCGTAGGGCTCGCTTATCGGAACTAATCCGCAATCATATAAAAATTTGTTCCAAAAACGCGAGTATAATAAATGCAAAGTCGTGTGTTCCATGCCGCCATTATATAGATCAACCGGCAGCCAGTATTTTAATTTTTCGGCGTCCGCGAACGCTTTATTATTTTTCGGATCGCAATAGCGCAGGAAATACCAAGACGAGCCGGCCCAGTTCGGCATGGTATCAGTTTCTCTTTTGGCCGGACCGCCGCACTTTGGGCATTTAGTATTAACCCAATCTTTTATGGCCGCCAAGGGCGACTCGCCCGTATCCGTTGGTTCATAATGTTTAACATCCGGCAGTTCCACCGGCAAATCTTTTTCAGGTATGGGAACCCACTTACACTTTTCGCAATATACCATTGGAATCGGTTCACCCCAGTAATGCTGTCTGGAAAAAACCCAGTCGCGGAGTTTATACTGCGTTTTTAATTTTCCGCCGACTTTTTTGGTAATGACTTTTTTCGCCTCTTCAGAATCCAGGCCGTCAAATTCGCCGGAATTAACAAGCTTGCCAACGCCCGCATAAGCTTCTTTTCTGATATTTCCACCGGAAATAACTTCAATAATTTCTAAATTAAACTTTTTCGCAAATTCAAAGTCCCTCTCATCATGCGCCGGCACCGCCATAATCGCGCCGGTGCCGTAAGACGCTAAAACATAATCCGCAATCCAAACCGGAATCTCTTCGTTATTCGCCGGATTAATCGCTTTTATCCCTTTCAACTCCACGCCGGTTTTTTCTTTATCCAATGAAGTGCGTTGTAATTCAGATTTATTTTTTGCTTTTTCAATGTATTTCTTTACTTCTGAATAATTATAAATGTTTGATTCTAAATTCTTAATGAGGGGGTGTTCCGGCGCAAGAACCATGTAAGTCGCGCCAAACAGCGTATCTGGCCGAGTCGTAAAAACAGTAATATATTCTTTTTTTTCTAACTTCTTACCCGCCTGCAACGCTATGCTTTGCATTGCGGGCAGGCTTCTTACTTCAAACTTCAATTCCGCGCCTTCGCTTTTCCCAATCCAATTAACCTGCTGGGTTTTTATTTTGTCCAAATAATCAACTGTGTCCAAATCTTTAATCAGCCGGTCGGCGTACTTGGTAATCCCAAGTATCCACTGCTCTTTTTCGCGCTGTTCCACTTCCGCGCCGCAACGTTCGCATTTGCCATCAACAACTTCTTCGTGCGCGAGCCCGATTTTACAGGATGGGCACCAGTTAATCGGCATTTTCTTTTTGTACGCCAAACCTTTTTTATAAAGTTGCAAAAAAATCCACTGCGTCCAGCGGTAATATTTGGGGTCAGTGGTATCAATTTCCCGCGACCAGTCAAAAGAGAGCCCCAAATTTTTCATTTGTTTTTTGAAAGTGGCGATGTTTTGCTCGGTTGCGATACGCGGATGAATTTTATTTTTTATAGCATAATTTTCCGTAGGCAAGCCAAACGCGTCCCAGCCCATAGGATACAGCACGTTATAACCCTGCAGGCGCAGCATTCGCGACATGATATCCAGCGCGGTGTACGAGCGCACGTGCCCGACGTGCAGGCCGGCTCCGGAGGGATACGGGAATTCAACCAAAATATATTTCTTTTCTTTTTTGGCAAAATCTTCCGCCTGATTGAGTTTTTGCTTTTCCCAAATTTTCTGCCAAGCGTTCTCCCCGCCGTTCTTTTGAAAATCATCGTATGTTTTATATTTCGTCTTAATCATATTTTTTTGACCGCCAGTTGACATAAGCGGGTTTTTCTTTTATTTTAAATGCCGTAAGTTAACAAACTCACCAGTGCGAAAGCGATCGCGAGATAGAACGCGCCTTTGCCAAATGGCAGAAGCGATTCAATGTCAAATGCCACAGTGAGCATCAGCAAAACAACACCCGTAACCTGTAATACCATTTTTATCTTTCCCCAAAGGTTCGCCTCCACGCTGTAACCGTTGTGCTTGCGCCACCAGGCTGCCGCAACAATCATTATTTCCAAACCGATAATCAGCATTGCGGACCAAAAATCAATGTAGCGCAGAACGATGGTAAAAATCATCGCGGCGATGAGGAGTTTATCGGCCAAGGGATCGTATATCTTCCCCCAATTGGTTATTTGATTTCTCGTTCGCGCGAGCGAGCCGTCAATCGCGTCCGTAAAAGCAACCAACAAAAAAACCAACAAGCCGATAAAGTACTGTTCGCGGTACATTACCAATACGACCAACGGCGTTGCCAAAAAACGAAACATCGTTACGTAATTTGGCTTGACGCTATCGGGAAATAATTTCAAAACAGTCGCGGCTAAAAAACGATCGTAAAAATACAATTTGTCCGCTACCTGATAATTCTTGTCGTCATGAATAAACCACATTGAATTATGCTATAATAAAGCCATGGAAAAAGCTTATTTTAATTTTCTGCTGATACTGGCGCTTGTCTCCGGCTACGGGGCGTTTATTTACCGTTTGTATAAACTGGATTATTTAGCCGTTATCTTAACACTCTTCTTGGTTGTTATTACTTTTATCTTACTAAAAAAAGCTGTTTTTAGCAAGGAAACGCCATTTGATATATCAAAATACCAAATCTCAAATATTCCTGCCTCGCCCGCAGACAGGCAATACCCGATTTTTCTCGTTGTTTATTATTTCTTACTTCTTACTTTTAACTTTTTCATCCTTTTCCAATCCAAAGCCACAGAATCCATTATCTCCCCCTGGCAAGTTGTTCCTTGGTATTTTTGGCTGACCTTTACTGTCAGCACAATATTACTCATCGCAATTACTTTAAAAAATTCACTACCGCGTTTTCTATACTTCTTACTTCTTACTTCTTACTTCTTACTTTGTTCAAGTATTGCTGTCATCATCTACGCCATCGGTTTTGGTTTTGACCCGTTCATCCATCAAGCCACGGAAAAATTAATTGACGCGGCCGGCGCGGTTGAACCCAAACCGTGGTACTATCTCGGCCAGTACGCGTTGATTGTCATTTTACATAAACTGACTTTTATCCCCATTGTCTGGCTGGACAAACTGCTCGTGCCAGTGCTTGCAGCTTTAACTTTGCCTTACGCCCTATATCAAGCAGCAAAATCATTTACCGCGGATGAGCGCGTCGCTAAATTAACTACCCTATTCGTTCTTATTTTTCCTTTCGCAACTTTTATTGTTACCACTCCGCAAAATTTAGCGAATTTATTTTTAATTCTCGTCATTCTGTTATCTTTAAACAAAATCAATTCGGACGCGCCGCAACGCATCTTTACTTCTTACTTCTTCCTTTTTACTTTATCTTTTGCCGCCCTCGCCATCCATCCCATTGCCGGCATCCCCGCCGTCTTATTTGCGGCTTTAACGGCTGCCCGCCAGTACCTAACTAATAAAAAAATACTTCTTACTTCTTACTTCTTACTTCTTACTTTGGCCGCGCTTTCTCTCCCGCTTGCTTTTTATCTTAACAACCAAAGTAATTCAATCATTAACGCCGCAGGCGACACCACCGCCAAAATTAGCTGGCACTGGCCGCAACTCTTCTTTTCCGACACCGGCAATTTTCTCCTCAACTTTGTTTATCTTTATGGCTTTAATATTGCACTAATTATAATCCTCTTTATTTTTTCAGGCATTTTTATACGCTATAAAAAAAATCAAATATCCAATAGCTATCTGCTCATGTCTTTATCCCTGCTCATTTCTTATCTCCTAACTAAAACCATTAGTTTCAGCTACCTCATTGATTACGAGCGTTCCAACTTTTCCAGCCGCATTTTAATCATTGCCGTTTACTTTGTTTTGCCGTTTATATTACTAGCGCTGGTTAGGTTGATTGAAAAGATTCTGCAGCAAGAACTAACGGTAAAATATTTATTTTTTTGTTTTCTTGCTTTTTTACTCTCGTGTTCCCTCTATTTTTCCTATCCGCGCTACGACGATTATTATAACTCGCGCAGTTTTTCCACTTCGCAGGCGAATGTTGATGCGGTAAATTGGATTAACCAAGACGCCGGAGACGGCAATTTTATCGTGCTTGCCAACCAGCAAGTCTCCGCCGCCGCCTTGCGCGAATTCGGCTTTAAAAAATACTTTCCCTCACCCCGTCGCTCCGCTCCTTCCCCTCTCCCAGGGGGAGAGGGGGCAGGGGGTGAGGGCGGTGAGGTCTTCTATTATCCCATTCCTACCGGTGAAAAATTATATCAATATTATTTAGACATGGTTAATAAAAATGCCGAACGGGCAACCGCGCTTCAAGCGGCGGATTTGGTCGGTGCGGATACGGTTTATTTTGTGATAAATAATTATTGGTTTGGCTTTGAAAAAATTTTGGCGGAAGCACGCATCGGTGCTGACGTGGCGCAAAGTATTTATAATGGACAAATTTATATTTTTAAGTATAGAAAATAAAAAAGCTGCTATACAACAGCAGCGACAAAGCATAACAGAGTGATTACTTATTGGATGCTAATTTATCATTACTATAATCAATACAATGATAGCACCTAATAATAGAACGGATAAACAAATATTGCCCATACCGTCATCTTCTCCATTACATTGAAGATAGGTTCTTTCGAACCAATCCTCAATGCGTTTAAATATTTTTTTCATCTTTTTTCCTTTCCCTCCCGCAAAAAAACGCGCGGAAGAAATGTAATGAACAAATCAAAATAGTATAACACATTTCTTGCCTTTCAACAAGGACAAAAATAAAATATAGCTAATTTTAGCTATATTTTATAATTTATATAGATTAAAATATTCAAGTATATTATATAGTTACTCCTAAAAATAACTCTGCAGCCTCAATTATTTTTTTTGCCGCTATTATTTTTATAATCGCTTTGCAAGCTCTTTCTTGAGCTTTCTTTATGAATGTCTCATTATTTAGAGTTTGAAACGCATTTGTAGACATTTCCTCTATACTTTTTAATTCCTTTTGATAGTCTTTATCCGCTCTTTCCCAATCGCATATAGCTTGCGTTTTTTTTGTTCCTGCGTCTCGTTTATTTTTAAATTTAGGTTCCGGCATTAATTTCAAAATTTCTTTTTCTTTTTCCTCAACTTCCTCTGGATTCCAGCCACACTTTGCTATAATAGCATTAATAACTTGTAGTCTGTCATTAGGCGATAACTCCTCTGGAGATATTTTGTCTGTGTCGAGAATCGCTAAATCCGGCAGTGATTTTTCATCTCCTGCGGACAGTTCATTTTTTCCTTTGGGTTTTATCTTCTGCCCGACACCCCTTTCCATTAAACGTTGCCTTATTGTACTTGCGTGGTCTGACTGTTTAGGAAATTGTTCTATCATATACATATATTTATTTTAGTAACATTTTTTTACTGCGCAAAAATTTTATTTATTCTCTTCGTCCCGCTCTTTTGACGTTTCTTCCGCCTGTTTTAAACTATCCATAAAAAACGCTAAATTTTTTGCGAACTGCTCTTCACTTGATGCTGCCAATAATGGTTCGCTAGCTTCAAGAATTGACTCTCTCAATCTGTCTATGCAAACGATAAAATTATCCCTACTCTCTGATGATTCTTTAAAAAAAAGTTCTTCAGTATTATCAGTGTTTTTTTCTAATGCTCTTTTTTGCTCCTCACTAAATTCTTCATTAGATTTTATGCATTCTCTGAACCAATTAAACGAAACAGTGCTAAGCCGCTCAATCATTTTTTGTCTTAGGTGTTTTATAAAATCTGATTTTTTCTCTTCGTTTAATTTTATCTTCTCCTTCTCTTTCGTTGCCTCAAAAAATTCCTTTATTTCATCCGGCTTGAATACTAAATTAATATATATTTTTTGATCTTCTTTATCGTCTGCTCTCATACTGTCCAAATTTTTTTCATCCTCATCTGCAAATTTTTTATCAATATCTTCCTGAGCGCTATCTCCGGAAACTAAAAAAACTTCATAAACAAGACGCGGCGGTTTAGAAGATAGTTCATTTTGCTCAATACGCTCTGGTGTCAACCAAGACGGTTTTTTCTTTCTGGGAAAAGATACTTCCATGGTATATCTACTTTTTTCCAAAAATTTTATGTCTATATTATCTATATTATAAGTGCCTAATCCTCCAAAAATCATTTTTGCACTTTCCCGATTGTTTAGTATTTTATATCCAATTGTATCTAAAATTCTCAAACTAAGAAAATTTTGCATATATCTTCGGGTCTCTTCTTCTTTTTTTTTCTCTCTTTTCTTTTTTTGCGCTTCTATTTCTTTTATAACAACATCTCCAATATCTACAGTATGTTCTCCATATATAACCGAATTTTTTCTAATTATTGCTTTTTGCCTTTCTTCTAAGTGAGAATCACTCTGCTGATCATTAATATGTTCTTTAAATATAATCGGGCCCTTTCTAATCTTTATTCTTTGCCTTTCTTTTTCAGGTTCAGAATCCGACTCTGGAGTATTTTTATTAGATTGTATTTTTTCAAAATCCATATTTTTATTTAAAAAAATTACTTGGCATTTTTAATAAATGCTTTTTCGCGCCGCTGGCGATGAAAATTTATCGCAAACCGATGCGCTTCATCGCGGATACGCTGGACTAATTTAAGCGCTTCGGAAGTCTTTGACAAGCGGACTGGAAACCGCTTGCCTACAGTATAAATTTCTTCATTTTTTTTGGCAAGAGCGATCAATGGCACATTAATTCCCAGTTCCTGCAGAACGCCCAAAGCTGACGATAACTGCCCACGCCCGCCGTCAACGATTATTAAATCTGGGAGGAGTCGAACTCCTTTCAAAGGAGTTCGACTCCTTTCCTTAATCGCGTCTTTAGATGAAAGGCGCTCGTACCTGCGCCTGACAACTTCGCGCATAGACGCAAAATCATCGTTATCTTTAACCGTGCGTATTTTAAACTTGCGGTAGCCGCTTTTGTTCGGCTGGCCGTCAGTAAATTGCACCATACTCGCGACGATTTCTTTTCCGCCGGTATGGGAAATATCAAACATTTCCATTACCCGCGGCACTGCCGGCAAATTGAGCGCCTGTTGTAATTCCATTAAAACCGCGTTGCCGACGCGCGCGCTGATTTCCAAGTTTTGTTGCAATAAATTTAACAGCTCTTTCTTTGCGCCTTTTTGCGGAACGGTAATAATAATTTTTCGCCCGCTTACTTTGCTTAAATATTCTGCCAGCGCTTCCCCGTCCGCAAGTTCGCGCGGCAAAATTATTTCTTCCGGAATTTCATTATTTTCGTAATACCGGCGCAAAAATTCGGACACCTCTCCTCCTTCCCCCTCTCCTTGGTAAGGAGAGGGGTTGGGCCCGCTCGCAACGCTTCGCGTAGCGATGCGGGCGAGGGTGAGGTCAAAACGAAATTCTTTGCGTCCCGACACCAAACCCTTGACAATATTAAACATTTGCACCACCATTTCCCGCGGCGTAATTACATAATTAATCACGTCCTGATCATAACCTTTGGGCAAATCCACATTTTGTTTTTCCCGCAAATGCTCCAGCGCCAAAATCTGGTCACGCCGCGTTTTTGCCTGCTCGTATTTTTGTTCCGAAGAAAGCCGCTTCATATCGGCCCGCAAAAATTCTTGCAATTCTTTGACTTCCCCCCGCAAAAATTTTTCCGCAAGTTTTATATTTGCCGCGTAATCTTGCTCGGAAATATTATTGATGCAGGGCGCGCTACACAAATTTATATGATAAAGCAAGCAAGCTTGCTTCGGCAATCTTTTGCAGGTGCGCAGTTTTAAAATTGAATTTGCCCAATATTGCGCTTCGCGGCGCGTCTGCGCCGAAGTGTAAGGGCCGAATAAACGACCGCTTTTTAAATCTTTAGCGGTGCGCGCGACTATTACGCGCGGGAATTTTTCGTCCGTAATTTTTAAATAAGCGTACCGGCCGGAGCTGCTTTTTAGGTCAATATTATACGGCGGCTGGTTTTGCCTAATTAAGCTTGCTTCCAGCAAAAACGCCTCTACTTCGTTTTTTGTAGTTATTACTTCAATGTCTTTAATCTTTTTTACCAGCTCACTTGTTTTTTTGTTTTCTTGCTCTTTTGTTTTTTTGTTAAAATAAGAGCTAACCCGCTTTTTCAGCGATTTGGCTTTGCCAATATAAAGCAGGTTTCCTGACTTGTCTTTAAACTGATAAACGCCGGGTTTGTCAACTATATTTTTGATTTTTTCTTTAAGTATTGGCATAAATCATATATTCACCCTATTACAATAAATGAGGTGTTACCCACCCCATTTCTTATCTCTTGACTTTTTGTTATAATAAATATAAAGTTAATTGTTCTGTGATTTTTTTAAAAAATCAATAAAATTACAAAGGATGAAATACCATGAAAAAACTTTTGTATATTAACCCTTGTAAAAAAAGCGAGAGTAAAGTTACAAAAAAATCACCAAAAAACACTTCTGAATTGTTGGGACCATCGGGGGTAATCACAATTGTGGATAACGCCCTTCATCCAAAAAAAGATGGAAAAAAATAATATTGTTCTTTAGGCTAAAACATTGTTATAAGCTTGAAAATACCGGCCCCCAATCGTCTTTATTTGGGGGTCTTTTTCTTTTTTAAGATTTAAGCTATCTAAGGAAGAAAAAATGTTATTAATTAAATTGCTTTCTATTTTATTATTTGTTACATATTGTTTTACCTCATGGTAGGCATCCTTAAATGATTCTAAATTTTGTAATCCTTTGGCAAATTCAAGTTTTTTGTTTTCCCGATAATCACGTAAAATTTCTCTCTTATTCTCATCTTCTTTTAAATTTTTTTCAATAGTTGCCAATAGATTAGTCGCTAATTGTATTCTTAAATCCTCTTTCATAAATTCTATTATTTCCTCTACTTGTTCCAGTTCCTTGCCGGCAATTAATTTTTTTAACTGCTCTTCTGGGATTCGCAGTGTTACCTTAGGCACAGTATTCAAAGACAAAGTTGTCCTTATATCTGTTTGCGTTTCATCAATAAGTAAGTCCCGCGATTCTTCCTCATCTTGCTGTAAATCAATCGTTTTTACGCCAGCCATGAGTAATGGTTTTTTTTCTTCACCTTTTACTTCTTTATTATACAAAACTAAATCAATATTTTTCTCTGTTAGTTCTTTTGCGTCTGTTGAACGCCACTTGGCAATCACTTCTTGATTAAACAATTCTGCCACAACTTTTGAGTTATCAAGCATATTTTTAATTAAATTTTTTTCGGAAAATTCTGTTTCTGACTCTCTTGTAGTTTCTCTTCCATCGGCTGATTTAGAAACTTCCAAATTTGATGATAATTGAATGCTTTGCTGCTCGCCAATAATGTTATCCAGCCAAATTACCGCGCTCCGTAACGCTCGGAGCCGTTGAGGCTCCATCTCTGGCCACCGCGCCTCATTATACAGCATACCATGAAGCTGTTGTGATAATAACATCAATTTTTCCGCAGGCATTTTCAACACCTTCTCTCTAAGCACCTCCAAGCCCTCTTCTTTGCTGGGAAAAATTTTTTTCTGTCTCGGTACTTTTTTTAATTCTGACTTTTTTTCTGCTGCTTCTCCAGCAACACCAAAATTTTTGAGTACATCTTGTATACCACTAAAACTGAAAGGATCTTCTTCTTTATTTTCTATACTATTTTTTTTCTGTTTACGGTTTGCAACTTCTTGTCGCTCCTGTTCATCTAATTTTTGCAAAATTCCTTCCCATTCTTCCGGACTCATTTCTTCTAAATTTTTATCTGCATTTTCTGGCGCTGGTTTTGGTTCTTCACCCGATAAATATTCTTTCATATAGTTATTTTAAATATTTGCTTAAATACTGGGAAGTATAGCCTTTATTCAATCCTACCACTTCTTCCGGCGTCCCGCAAGCGATCACTTAAGTCGTCGCGCATCAAAACCAGGGCTTGAAAAATGCCGCGAACTGTAGTACTATAGCAAATAGTTTTGCGGGATCGTCTAATGGTAGGACGCCTGACTCTGAATCAGGTAATCGTGGTTCGAATCCACGTCCCGCAGCCAAAAAAAACTCCGCTCATAAGGCGGAGTTTTTGGTGTAAATTTTTAATCAAGATACTACTTTGCCGCCAAACATTTTTAAAATTGTATCAACATCATTACCGGTTACCGGCGGCGTTGCGGCTAGAGCTTCCGGCTGCGCCGCGCCTAACTGCGCAATCGGGGCTGGTGATTCTTCGGTCGCTGTTTCTGCCGCCGGTTGGGCTGCAGTTGCCGCCAAATGCTCGTTGCCTATTTCCAATGTTTCATCCAAAATCGTGCTAAAAGCGAGCGGCGAACCAAGCACTTCGGTAAATACTTTTTGTAAAATTTCCTGAACGCTCGGCTGCAGCACGCGGTCCTGGTGGAATTTGTATTTGAACGCCAGGCAGAGCCGGCCGTTCTCATCGCGCACCTCGCAGACGCGCAGAATAAACGAGAGCGAATGGTTATACTTTTTAATATGCACTAACACTTCGCTCCACTTCTCCCGCACGACGGCAAGCGGAATCTTGGCTGCCGGCACCGCGACTGGCTGCTGTGCCATAGGCACCAGATGCGTCTGCGTTTCCTCAACCGCGTTCGTGAGGCTGACAATGGCAATTTCCAACGGCAGCTGCGGAATAAAGGCCGTTTTCAATTCTGTCTGCGCCGCCAGAAACGCTCTGAGCATGACCACGAAACGCTCAATGCTTGCGGTACGCAGAACCGGCGCAAATTTTTCCTCCACGCTTTGGCCGAAATCGCGGGCAAATTTTTCTCCAAGCGATGCGTGTATTTTTGACAAAAGCAGACGGCGCAGACTCTCAATAAGGTCGGTGCAGAACTGACGCAGGTCCATGCCATCGTCGCTCAATTCGTTTACCAAGCGAATGGCGCCGGCGGCATCTTTTTTTTCCACCAGTGCGATGCAGTCCGCGACCGCCAAAACGTCGGAGCGTGGGATGACCAAATCCGCGTGTTCGCGCGTAACCTCCTGGCCGCTGACCGAGAGAATTTGCCCCAAAAGGCTTTCGGCGTCGCGCATGTGCCCGCCGCTGTGCCGCGCAATAGCTTCCAGCACCGCCGGCTCAACGCTGATGCGCTCCTGCGCGGCAATGTAGGTAAGTTTTTGAATAATATCAACTGCGCTGATGCGTTTAAAATCAAAGCGCTGACAACGCGAAATAATAGTGGTGGGCAGTTTGTGCACCTCGGTGGTCGCCAAAATAAATATGACTTTCTGCGGCGGCTCTTCCAGTGTTTTCAACAACGCGTTAAAAGCCGAGGTTGAGAGCATGTGCACTTCGTCAATGACAAACACTTTGTAGCGGCTGCCGCTCATCGCAACGCGCGCGTTGGCGATGATGTTTTCGCGCACGTTATCCACGCCCGTGTGCGAAGCCGCGTCAACTTCCACGATGTCCAAACTCACGCCGCGGCTGATGTGTTCGCAGGAATCGCAAACGCCGCAGGGCTCAAACGCACCTTCGGCGCGCCGCTCGCAGTTGAGCGCTTTAGCAAACACGCGCGCCATGGTGGTCTTGCCGGTGCCGCGGGGTCCGGCAAAAAGGTAGGCGTGGGCGATGCGGCCGGTTTCGATTTCATTTTGCAGAGTAATTTTAACGTGGTTTTGGTTCACCACCTCGGTAAAATTTTTCGGACGGTATTTTTGATATAAGGTGGACATAAAAAAACATTTGACTTTTGACGTAAGCATTGGCATTGTACTAGAGGAGACAAAAAAACGCAAATAAAAAAGTGGGACCGTCCCCCGCTTTTTTTTATCCTCAATAATTGCCAAAAATTACAAATTGCCGCTCATAATATTTTCTACTGCCGCCCAAGTGCTCTCGCCGTGTTTGGGGACCAAAATCACTACCTCGTCCCCGTGCCGGCCCTTGAAATAGGTAACGCTCGCCGTGAGCACTTTCCACTTCACGCCGTCATTTTCCACGTAGTATTCGGCATTTTCGCCGGCAACCAATGCGCCGACTACCCGCGTGCGTTCAATCGGACCGATTTGTTTGTAAATAAATTTTCCCGCCGGCGTAATGGTCAATTTTAAAATGTCACCCTCCACCAGTTTTGATTTGGAGGCGTAGTTGGAGGGCATATTATACTGTTTGCCGTCCGGACCTATCATGCACTGACCGTTAAAAACGCCTTCAATCACGTTACCGCTCCCAGCATCGTCATCGGCATTTTGAGGAACCGCCGTCAGCACGCGGCCGATGCGCGCGCGCACCTCGTCCTCGCTGATGCCCCCGCTCAAAAGCTCGCTCACCCGCTGGCAGTTTTCCGAGATGTTACACAAGAGTTTCTGCACCAGTTCCAGTTTCGTTTTGGCTACGCTCACCGTGTCCGCCGCGTCAGTCACTGTATTCTGTTCAGCCGCCGCATCAGCGGAAAAAGCAATGATTTCTTCAACCACTCCGGCGCTTTCGCTCTCCGGCAGCTCATCCTCGCTTCCGAACAGTCCGCGGTGCGCTTCCCGCATCGCTACCTGCATTGCCTCGGGGTTTATGCCGGCAAGCTCGTTTGCCAGCGCCCCCTCGCTGATTGGTTCCGGCGCGCTTTGTTCACGGTGAAACAACGTGTACTGGCCGTCATCGCTGGCCGGCCAGGCAACGCCGCCGGCTTGAGTTTGTTTGTCTGTATTTTGGTTCATATTTTTGTTTTTATTTATTAAAAATTTTGAAAAAAATATTATTCTTTTTTAATAACGACTCCCCAGTAGCTGTCCGCCTTCAGGCCGTCGGTTATTTCCCAACCGCCGGGCCCAATGCCGGCTTGCAACACGCCGCTGCCCTGTACCGTCATATTGCCGGGCAGATGCAGGCTGCTGGAAAAATTGCTGCTGACACTGCCAGCCTGCTTTTGGGCAAGGAGCGAATACGAACTCAATTCATAATCGCCCTGCCACAGCCGTTGCCAGAAACCGGACGACTGCTTCACGCCGTGCACTTTAAACGGCAGTTTGTATTTGAAGCGGACGGTAATGGTTTGGCCCGGATCAACCTGCGTCCAGTTTGCAAAGACGGTTTTATTAAACTCGTTGTATATCTGTACGCCGCTGTCTTGGTCAATGACGGTATTTTTTTCAATCAAAGCAATATCCGGTTCCGCCGTTACGCCGTCGGCCGGGGGGTCGAAATAAATTAAATCCGGAACCGCAAAACCGCTCGCCGCAATCAGCACGCTGCCTTTGGGAACATACAGGCGCAGGTAGTTGACGTTGCGGACGCCGGCATACGGATCGCCTTTAGCGGCAGTGTGCTCGCGGGTTATTTCCACCGTGTCAATGATGCTGCCGTCCGGTGTTACCTCGGCCGTATGCGCTATGGACTGGCGAATTTTGCGGTCGGTTTTTCCGCCGGCAATGTTGGTGTTGATGACGGCCGCATAATCCTGCGCTGTATCGCGGATGCCGCCGTCCCAGCCGTGCGCGGTAATAAAATCTTGTATTGCCTCATCGTGAACGTTGACTAACAGGTGCTTTTCAACCAGCGCCTGCGCCATGACGTTGACGCACGCCGCAAAATTATCACGCGTAATGCGGTTCGGCAGTTCGGCAACTATTTTTTCAACCAAATCCTTAATAACCGCTTTTGGTTTTTTCGGGTCAGCCACGTCCTCGCGGTTTTGCGCCACATCGTAAAAATTCTCATTAGTCACCACCGTGCCGTACTGCGCGGTCATGTCGATGGGACCGATAACGGCGAGCAACTCCTCCACGAAGGTCGGGTCAATGGCGATAACGCCGTCAACAGATGAGCCCCAGCCGCTCTCAAAGAAGCGTTCAATTTGCGCGGCGCTGCGCGGCCAGTCCGGCCACCAGTTCGCGTCCTGGAACTCCCACAGCGAATTAATCAAATGCAGGGGTTTGGGAGCCGAGAAACGCTCAGCCAACCCTCCTTGCAAATCGTAGCTGCCGCCGGCCGGCACTTCTATATTTTTTATGGCTCCTTTGCGGAAATCAACCAGCGCGTAACTGCCGATGAAACCGCCAGACGCCCGCATTTCTGCATTGTTTTGAAAAATTAAAAGATAACGGGTATCCTGCTCGTCACCCAAAAAAATGGCCAAGGCGTGCGCCAAGTCAGCTGCTTCCCGCGCGCCGGAAACCATGAGGCCGGCGTTTGTCTGCAGCGCCGCCGCTTGGCGCGCAATGTCTGCGGCGTGCGCGTCCGGCAGCGCAGCCACGCTTTCAATATCCACTGACTTGATACGCGCCGCAAAATCATCCAACGCCTTCGCCGCCAATTCAGTTTCAACGCCGAATGCCCGCAGACGCTGAGTGAACGGCAACTCTGACGCGGCATCGGCGTCACTCTGTCCAGGCGTCAAATACGGCATTTGTAAACTCGCCAACGCTAAGGCGAGATGCTTGCCGGCTTCGGCCGCAGACTGCCCGGAGCGCAATAGCGCTTCGGCCGCCGCAGCTGCTTTCGCTTTTTTACCGGGCAAAATAGTTGCCAGGGAAATTAAATCTGAATAATCCTTCAGTGCGACGCCGGCGGTGCTGAAACTTTGTGCCGCCGCGCTGAAATCATCAGCCGCACCGGCAAAATTTAACGC
>MFGL01000032.1:0-3003 GCA_001778285.1 Candidatus Falkowbacteria bacterium RIFOXYC2_FULL_47_12 | reverse complement strand
AGCGCCTGTTCGCTCGCGCCCAAAACTTCGCCTTTGAGATTATGAAAAATGCTGAGATAGTGGGCGGCTTTGAGCGGCACAATGAGCAAAACAGCTAAAGCGGCAAAGACCGCCACCTGCCGCCGCCATGAGTTGGGCGGCAAAAAACGCCACGTCCGCAACGCCGCCAAAGCACTGTTTCCGCCATCTTTTATTTTTGAAACTGATTTTACTGCGTTCTTTTTAACGAAGTTAACAAGTTCATTTTCCTTTTGTATTGTATAAACGCCTGTCTTTTTGAGCGTATGCGCGAAAGCCGCGATATGTTCGCCCACACCGCTCACGAAACCAATGAAGCGCGCGGTAAATGTATTCGTACCGACAAAAAGCGCTACGTCATGTATAGTGTACCACACGTATCTGCCGACAGTAGCACCGGCAGAATAAAAAATACGGCCAAGCCGCCACAGAGCAAAACCGGCGAGCATGATGACATTGATAACGAACAGCTGCCCCAGCATCCGCTCGTGCCGATGGTAAAAACCGGTTCCACTGTGGCAGAGTCTCCTGCTAAGGGACTCCGCCGCAAACGATAATTTTTGCGCGCGTGCGGGAACGTCGGGAATTTTAATGTTGCGCGCGCGCGGCAAGGAAAAATGTATGTTCTGAAAAAACCGCCTTTCTCGCGTCTCCTGCGCCAAGTCCCGCGCCTCCTGTTCCTCGGCAATTTTTTTCAAATCAACCAGATACGGCGAGCGCTGCGACTGATTTTTCACGGCAATGGATTTCACTCTTTTGGCGAGCGGCGGTGTTTCTGCGGATTGATTTTGCACTATCGGCTGCGTCTGCTTACGTATCGCTGGCATCTTTTTTCTTTTCGGCTTACTTTCTGGCTTTTGCACTTCTACATTCAAAAATCTCTCAATCTCGACAATTGCGGCTTCATGGTCTTGTTGCTCGGATTTTAGTTTTGCCCGCGCGCGCGGCGGAGTTTTCTTTATTCGTTTTTTGACAGGCATGGGGAATAGTAAAAAATATCAACAGTTGTGTTTATTATAACACAAAAAATAATTAGTTGCTCGCTTACTCACTAAACTCCCCCACTTGAATTTTGCGCAAGTTGTCGTTGGTAATGCCCAGTGAAAGGAAGCGCATCACATTGTAAGCGGTGTTCCCATCACCCAAATAGTAGCGTTTGCCGTCTGTTGGGTTGATATACCAGGCCTCGCCGTGGGATTCAACCTGTAGGGCGATTCTACCTTTTAATCGATTAATTAAATTTTGGTTATAACTGAATTTTTCTTTGCTCGTTGGTTTATAGCCGGATAATATTTCTGATTTGTCGTCAAAACCGTCGCCGTCGGTATCGGCTTTGCTCGGGTCGGTGCCGATGGCTATTTCCAAATTGTCCGGAATTTTATCGCCGTCGGTATCCGCAAGAGTATAAATTTTATCCTGAATGCCTATCGGGATGGTTTCCAAATCTTTATTAGTGATGCCTAACCCCAAGGCGCGCATAATATCGTAGGCGGCGAGCCCGTCTTGCATATAAAACTTATTCTCCGAATTCGGGTCAACATACCAGGCCTCGCCGTTAGCTTCCGTCTGCAGGAGAATGCGGCCCTTAACGCGCTCGGATAGCGCTTTATCCACTTTTTCCACGAGCCGTTTTTCCATGTCAATCACTTTTTGCGATAATTCGGAAATAGTGCGCTCCAGCTTTAAAATAAGACTATCCACGGACTTGCCTGTTTGATCGCCGACAGTATCTTTCTGACCTGGCGAAACATCTTGAGGTTGGTTTGATTGTTCAATCGCTTCGCCCTTAATGGCTACTTTAAAAGATCCTGAATTATCAGACTTACTGCTGTCGCCGATAAAAAATTCAACTGTCCGATAACTTGAGCCCAGGTTTGCTCTAAAAACATACTGGCTACCCTTAATATATTTTTGCGGCCAGATATCGGCAACTTTCCGGTTATTAATTTGAAGACCATATTCTTTGGCAGGTACTGGATTAATAGGATTTCCATTATTGTCCGTCAGTATGTAATAAGCGTCGGAAAGGCTTTTACCGTTAGCTTGAATTATGCCATCCATCATAATTTCTATAATGCCTTTATACTTAAAACTTGACTCAACCGGATGTTGGGAATCATTAGTAACGGCATTAACAATTAACCATTCATTATAGCCAGTTGGCAATTTGCCAAGCTGATTGAGATTGTTATAAAATGTTATTTCGCCCTCATTGGCGACATAAGTATTATTACTAATATCATTAACGGTAATTGTTTTTGTATAGGTATTATTGTTTTCGTCTTTTTCGGCAATATTATTATCAGCATCAACTTTAGCCAGCAGTGAATATGTCCCTGGGTTGATTTCATAAAATGAAACAGACCCGACTTCACCTGAATTTATTGTCTTAACGCCTTTGGCATATCCCCCGTATAAAACAGATACATCGCCAAAGAACGCTTTATTTGTTGTTTCCGTAAGTGCCACGGTAAATTCATCGGAAACAGCGTCAGGCCCTAAATTGCCAATTATCACTTTTATTTCGCCATCGTCGGCGACAATATCTTTAATAAAAAGTTCAGAATTCTTATCTGTTTTATTTATCTCTGTAGTAGAGCCAATGGTAATTGTTTTTCTGTAAGTATTATTATCTTCATTTGATTCATCAATATACAAATCGTCGTTTTTCATCTGAAAATCATTTGCACTGGCATCCCAGCTGCCGGCAACTCCGTTGCTATCTACCCATGCCCGTAATACCAAGCGGTCATAAGGAAAGGCAAAACTGTTAATTGGAATGATTATCTCATCGCTTGCGCCGGCCGCTAAAGAATTTAAGCTGTAAGATTTATTGCTTTCCAGCCAAGAAACAAGCGTCCGTTCAGTGCCGGCGCCATTAGCCACGGATTGCCGCACAACTATACCTTCCGCACTGGTCGCGGCAGCGGTGCCTTGATTTTTGACTTTTATCCGCAACGATCCGGTAAATGCCTGCTGCGCCTT
>MFGL01000031.1:28406-28499 GCA_001778285.1 Candidatus Falkowbacteria bacterium RIFOXYC2_FULL_47_12 | reverse complement strand
CACGTGGGAAAAAATCACGCCTAAATAAATCGCGGCCGCGGCAAAAATCAGCATCTGCAAAATGGCGCCGGAGGCAAAAAATTCCTTACCGGC
>MFGL01000031.1:8187-28351 GCA_001778285.1 Candidatus Falkowbacteria bacterium RIFOXYC2_FULL_47_12 | reverse complement strand
GCGATGATGGCCATGACGTCAAAAGAATGCTGGATGATGGCTTTGAACCCAGCATCGTTTTTGCTCTTTAACGCGCCGGTCAGTTGCGGCAAGGCCAGACCGGCCAAAATAAACGGCAAAGTCACCAAAATATCAATGACGCGGTAAGCCGCGCCGTACAAACCGACTACGGTTTCGGATTGCAAGAGCGACAAAATCAGCGTGTCGGCTTTGAGATAAATAATATTGAAAGTAATGGTAATGGCAATGGGCCAGCACAGCCGGACAATGTCGCGCCAAATTTTCGCGTCAACGGCAAAACGAATTTTTATATAGGGCAATGACAAAAAGTAATTGATAAAAAATTGGGCGATTGAGGCAAGCGTGGTCGCGGCCACAATTCCTTGCAAGCCCCACTGTAATAGCACGGCGGCAAGCACAAAAATAACGAGCACGACGCGCCCGCCGATTTCAGCTATGGAAGCCTTAGCCATCAAAAGATGTTTTTGATAAAAGCCGATTAAAACCTGATTTAAGGCAATGAAAAGAAATGAAATAGTCGCAATAAATACGCCTATTTTTACCGGCCAAGCGTAGGGCATAAAAATGACAACTATGGGCGCAAGCCCCAGAAGGATAGCGGCGGTCAGCAAACGAAAACTAAAGAGGTTCGCGATAATTTTTTCCTCCTCGCCTTCGTATTTTGCCAAAAGTTGCGCAGAAACAAGCGTCAAACCCATGTCCGCGACAAGTCCGAAAAACTGCAAATAGGCAATGATAATCGTGTACTGGCCAAAACCGAGCGTACCCAAGTAGCGCGTCATCAAAACGACCGCGGCCAAGCCTAAAGCGGTCGCGATGATTTTGGCGATGAAATTGATGCCGGTGTTATAGGCTATTTTTTTGAACATAATTCAATGGTATTGACTTTGCTGTCCATTGTCAAATAAATGTGGTATAATATATTTAGGTTTTTCCACATATTAAATTTTTTAAAAAATTAACTTTTTTAAAACTATGCTTAAGAAAAAACTATTGTCATTTGCCGTGTTGGCAACTATGGCATTTTCATTGGCAATGGCGTTGCCGGTTAGTGCACAGGTGGACAAAATATTAGACAGTGACCAACTGCAAGCAGTGGCGCAAGATTCCTACAACGAGAGCACAGGCGCACCAAAGACAGGAATACAGAATATTGTTGTTACTATCATCAACTCTATCTTAGGCCTTTTGGGTGTTATCTTTTTGGTTTTGGTAATTTATGCCGGCTTCCTCTGGATGACTGCTGGCGGTAATGAAGACCAGGTTGGCAAGGCAAAGGGACTGCTCATCAACGCGATTATCGGTGTCATTATCATCGTCGCGGCTTATGCTATCAGCTACTTCGTACTCAATGCCCTGATAAATCCAGGTATATAAATTGCTTCAAGTTAAAATAAAAACAGTCCCGCAACAGTCGGGGCTGTTTTTTTGTCTGAAAAAATGATACGTTAAGTATGCGCAAGGTTTCGCAAGGTTTCGGAAACCTTCCCGCGAGAAGGTTTCCGAAACCTCTATTCAATTATGTTCTGGTTTATATTGCTATTCATCATCTGTTTTGCTTCTTTATCCTGGCGGCGGCTTGACCTCGCCTTGGCAGTTTTAGTTTTTCTTTTGCCTTCGTATCAAATCAGATTTCAAATTGGCTTTATTCCGACTACCCTGCTTGAGGCGATGATTTTGATTTTATTCGCAGTTTGGTTTATTCAGACAGTGAAGAAAAAAGAACTGCCGCTCTTCAATGCAAAATTAAAAAACGTCAGCCATTACCCGTTTTACATTGAGATTATTTTACTGCTCGTCATCGCCTTTGTTGCCTCAGGCGTCAGCGGTTTTAGCGGTGCGAGTTTGGGAATTCTCAAAGCCTATTTTATTGAACCGATCTTATTCTACATAGTTTTTGTTAATGTATTCTCCGCCCAAGGCGGACCAGCCTCGGGCTGGAAAATTAAAAAAAACAGAAATAACATTTTTATCGCATTAGCCGCATCAGCGCTCGTCGTTTCGCTCGTTGCAATATATCAAAAAAAAACCGGCCAATTTTTGCCGGCGGATTGGGTGGGCGCCGGCAGAGTAACCGGCGTCTTCCCTTACCCAAACGCGCTGGGGTTGTATTTGGGACCGATATTAGTGATACTGACGGGTTGGTTTTTGAGTTTTAGAACACCAAATAAAAAAATTAAAACTGCGGAGATATTGTTTTTTTGCTTTTTTGTTTTTTTGTTTTTTTTGGCAATCGTCTTCGCCCAATCCCAAGGCGCGCTGGCCGGACTGGCAGCGGCTTTGGTGGTGATAGGGCTTTGGTATAATACGTGGTCGCGCCGGGCTGTAGTAGCTGTACTTGTTATCGGCGCACTTATCTTAAGTTTCAACACCGGCTTGCGCCATAGTTTTATAAAAAAAATAACGCTCATGGATACGGACGGTCAAATCCGCCAGGAGCTCTGGAAAGAAACCTGGCAGATGCTCAAAGACGGCAAATTGCTTTTAGGCGCCGGGCTCGCGAATTACCAAAGCGCGGTTGCGCCGTATCATCAAAGCGGCATTTACGTGCGCAACGACGACCCGGAGTTTGACAAGTGGGTGGCTATTTCGTTAGAGTACCAGCAGAAGGTCTGGCAACCCCTGGAAATATACCTGTACCCGCATAATATTTTTTTGAATTTTTGGAGTGAGTTGGGACTCGCAGGAATGCTGTTGTTTGTCTGGATAATTGGAAAATTCTTAATGTTAGATTTTAGATTGCTGATTTCAGATTATAAAAATAAAAGTTTGATTTTGGGGCTAACGGGCGCAATGATCGTCATTGTCGTGCATGGCCTCGTTGACGCGCCCTACTTCAAAAACGATTTGGCGGTGTTGTTCTGGCTATTAATTGGAATGCTGGGAGTATTGAACTTAGAATTAAAAAATATAAAACAATAGGTGGGATGGCTGAGTGGTTGAAGGCGCCGCTCTCGAAAAGCGGTAAGGGTTCACGCCCTTCGTGAGTTCGAATCTCACTCCCACCGCCAATTTTCAAAATTAGGATAGATTGGACATAAACTTATTTTGCTATTTTATATCTCGTCGCTCGCCCTTTTCCCATCCGCTCTATCTTTTTCATTTCTAACAACTTATTTAATATTTGCATTATTGTCGGTCCGGCGATTTTAAGATTATCACGCAGTTCTTTAGGGGTGATAATTTCGTGTCCATTAAAATAATTCCACACAGCCAATTGCT
The DNA here is from genome assembly GCA_001778285.1 of Candidatus Falkowbacteria bacterium RIFOXYC2_FULL_47_12. Taxonomy (GTDB): domain Bacteria; phylum Patescibacteriota; class Patescibacteriia; order Patescibacteriales; family XYC2-FULL-47-12; genus XYC2-FULL-47-12. The sequence goes on along the minus strand of MFGL01000031.1, from coordinate 25,108 downwards.
TTCCGGACAATAGATTTTCAATCGATTCTTTGGATAATAGTCCAATAGCCATTTGCGTTTGTTTTAATAAAATATTTAAGAAAAATAATAACCATGGACTAGTATCTTCTTTGTCCGTTTTCCAGGTTTTTTGCGACTTGTTTAGAGCGAGGTAATATTCATTTTTATTATCCTCAACAAATTTTTCGTGCGAAACATACGGCATATATTCATAACCGCTTTTAAGCAACAGCAGATTTGTAAGCACTCGCGAAGTACGCCCATTGCCATCCTGGAATGGGTGGATAGACAAAAATTCAAAAATAAAATTACCGATAATAATTAGCGGATGAATTTCTTTTTTGTTTAATAAATCTAACGCCGTATCTAATAGTTCACTCATTTCCTTGCCAACCAAATGTGGCGGCGTCGGGTCAAATAAAATCCCAACCAGATTACCGTTTTCATCTTTGGCCTCCACGCGGTTACTGCAGAATTTGTACTCACCGCGATGGCGAGTATCTTTTTCCGAATATTTCAAAAGTTCACTATGAAAATGCTTGACAGTGCTTTCGGATAATTTCAAATTTTTATATGAATCAAAAACATTAGTTAAAAGCTCAGCATAGCCAGCTACCTCCTGTTCGTCGCGAGTGATTAACTTTTGGATTTTTAATCCTTTCAACAACTTCTCAACTTGTTCATCAGTCAACCGTGCGCCTTCAATACGGGTGGATGCGCCTGATGAAGTGATAATAACCGATTTTTTTAGTATGCCTAAAGCTTGGGGCGATAAATTAGCCCCCATTTTCCATTGACCTTTTAATTCGTCAATTTTGGATATGAGACCATATACTTTATGAGTGACCTCGGGCGAGAAAGACAATCTTTTGCTAAATTTAGACATATTTTTATCTTATATATTAACTATGTATGATTATATACGATTATATTGGTTTTGTCAAATATGCAATACGCGCGAGTTTGACCCAACTAACCGAGACAGAGGCGCGACCCACGTGATTCTAATCCCTCCCACCGCCGCTCGCAAAGCTTGCGTGCCAAGCCAAAACATTTTTTTTGTATTTTTGGATTTCGCGCGCCCTCTGATTTTGTGGATAATAATGTTTTATGGTATCATAAATCTCATCACTTGCACGGGAGTTTGGAATAAGGCAGAGAAAACTCGTTCCGAGCGACTCATCGTATTTACTGATAAATAGGTTAAAAAAACCGTATGAACCAAAAAATAGCTTTCGCGCTGACGCTGTATTTAGTGTCGCTCATAGCTTCCAATACGCTGGGCATCAAGCTTATGCCTTTTTTGTTCGGTACGCACCTGTCGGTTGCCATTTTCGCCTTCCCGATTGTCTTTTTAATGACAGACGTCATCGGCGAAGTGTACGGCAAACAAATGTCGCGGCTGTTTGTAAGAATGGGCATTTACTGCAACATTATTTTCTTACTCTTTAACGTCATAACCAACCTAATGCCATCTTCGCCGGATTTTTTTATGAAAGAGGCTTACGGCCAAATCTTCGGCCTGTCGGCGCGTTTTGCGATCGCCTCGCTGGTAGCCTTTGCCATCGGCGAATATCAGGACGTTTTCTCTTTTTTCTTTCTGCGGGCGAAACTGGGCGGAAAATATTTTTGGCTGCGCTCCAACCTTTCCAATTTGTGGGGACAGCTGATAGACAGCGCAATTTTTTCGCTACTTGCCTTTGCCGGCATCTATCCACTGAAAACAATCATTATGATAATTATTCCCTGGTGGCTGTTTAAATTTGCCATGGGTGTAGCCTACACGCCGTTGAGCTATCTGGGGATTTGGCTCCTCAGGCGCGGGGAAAAGGGAAACGAGCAAATTAAATGATATGAAGTTTGAAAATTTTCCACAAAAAAATACTCCGGCTCCAGAAAAAGAAGACAACGAGAACAGCGCCGCGTAACAAGAGTCGGACTTAAAACTTGACTTTTACGTCACTGACCACAGCGCGGACAATGCCGATACCGGAAGCCCAAAAAAGCTGCGCGAGCTGTATGCGGACGTTAAACGTGATGGCATCCAAGCCATCCGCCACGATTTGCGCTGGGACAAAGTTGAGCCAAATCCGGGAAGCTACAGCACAGGGCATCTCACGCGCTACGCGCTGGCCAAAGGGATTATGCATGAAGCCGGCCTTGAAGCGCCGACGATTATTCTATCTAACCCCCCAAAGTGGGCGGTTGAACTCTACAAAACCGACAAAGAAAAATTTTTTACAGCTTACCAAGACTACGTTGAGCAGGTGAAAGACTCGCTGGCGCAAACCGGCGGGGAAAAAATTTCCCGGGTTCAAATTTTAAACGAGCTCAACAACAAAGTCTACACGCCGGTGAGAACTGAGGATGTCCCGCGGATGTGCAACATCACGCGCGAAGCCTTTCACGAATACAACCCCGACATAAAACTGATGGCAACCCTACTTGCCTCAAACACTACATGGTTCGTGGGAACGCCCATTGAAAAGTACCTGACCGAATTTGAAAAAATAAAAGACAGCTTTGACATCATTGCCGTTGACTACTACCCTGGGTTGTGGCATTTAGACGCGCGAGGCGCGTCATCATTGCAACCCAGTGAACTTTACAAACAGATGGTGAAAAAAACTGAACTTTTAAAAAAAGTATTTGAAAAAATCGCTTCGTGGGGAAAAGAGTATGAATTAGGAGAAGTCGGCGCCCCCACCAACGAGCCGTGGGCGAGTGAAAAAGGCCAACGGTATTTCTACGATAAATTTTTTCTTGAATTCAAGCACCTGCTGGCAGATTTTCAAAAACACGGCTTAAAACTGCCCTCACGTGTGGGATTATATGAGGCAAAAGATGAACCGCCGCGAACCTTGACAGGAAAAATTTTGCGGAGAATGACACCATTTCCCGAACATGATTTGGGAATGCGTGAAGGGGACGGCAGAAGAAAACTCGTGCTGCAGGGAAACGTGCGCCTTCCCGAAGCAGAGCGTGCGCAGGGACCGTCGCAGCTTAGCAATATTATCCGGTTCCTTAAGGCCTCCCGACAAAAGACAAAACAATAAAAACCCTTCCCTGGTTTTACATCTCCCGATCTTTTTTAATGTCGTCTATCAACTCTTGCGCCCGCTCCGGCTCAGGGTGCTCTTTGACTAAAAAAAAGATGACTGTGCGCAGAGCCGTCCAGTGGTAATAGGTTTGAATGCGCCCTTTGAGGTCTTCGTCCAGCGTGAGATTGCGCGCGGCGAGGTAGGTCTCCAAAAATAATTTTTTCATTTCCGTCACCAAAATTTTTTTGGGGATGTGCCGGCGCATCATGTAGTCAAGCTGCTGCAGAAACGAGCCGATGTCGCGGGCAAAATCTCCCAGACACATATCGGTGAAATCAATGACGCCGATTTTTTTCTCGGATATTTTTACGACGTTTTCCGGATGCGCGTCGCCGTGGATGAGCCAGCGCCGCGGCGTGGAACGAAGAAATTTTTTTTCGGCGGCGTTCAGATGCTCAAAAATTTGTTTCGCCTCATCGTAAAACTGCGGCTCGCGCTCGGCGATGCTGCGCAGCCAATGTTTTGCTCCCGGCACGGTTGTCTCAATGAGGCTGTTTTTTCTGTTAAAGTTGCGCGCGCCGCGTGTGTCAAGTTTGTGCAGTTTGGCAAACCAGAGCGCGGCCAACCGGGTAATTTTTTGCACCTCGCCGATGTCTTTTTCGCGGATGTAGTGGTACAAATTATTGCCCTTGATACCGCGATAAAATATCCCCTTGAAACGCTGGGAGTAAAACAGCGGATGGGGGATAGTGAGGTTGCCGCGGCTAAAGCTGCGGCTCCACAAAAATTTCAGCGCGTCGTAGACGTTTTTGCGCTGCTCGTTTGAGTGCGCCGAGCAGTAGAGCTGCAAACGTTTGGTTTTGCCCGCCCGCGTTTCAAACCAGGTTTCGTAGCCGACCACGACATGGTAGGTGCGCTCCCAGATGTTATTTTTGATGCCGTGGGTTTGTATTTTTTTAATGCGCTTAAAATCAGGGTAGAGCGGCAAAATTCTCTTTTTTAAGTAGCCGGCGATAAATTGTTCATCGTAGAGCTGGTGAATAATGTTCATACGCATAGCTTGTTTATTTTGCAACTTTCCAATAATGCGTCCAGTGTTTGTTCCAGATGAGCTGCTTGATTTCAACGTAGAGTTTTTCCGCTTTCAGTTTGGTCAGGCGGGTGGTGGCGTCATCCAGCGCGCGCACCGCTTTAATCAGTTCGTCTAAGCCGCGGTCAATTTCATCGGGGTTCCATGAAGCAGCGCTCCAAACGGAAATTTTTTTGCCCGATGCCCACCAGAATGTGCAGCTTGAGAGCCCCCGGTGCAGGCGCCAGGCCGCCCACCGATACTGCGGGTCCCGCGTGTGACGCTGGGCCGTTTCCAGCGCCAGACGCGCCAGCTGCCAAAGCTTCATCTGGATAACGTTTTTTTTATTATACCACAAGGCGTAGGGAAGCTGCGCCCGCAACTCGGCCGGCGCCGACTCCCACGAGGAGCGGAGAATGGTAATGTTTTGTGTCGGCTCATGTTCGGCCAGAAAACCCGAAATCGTCTGTGTCGTAACGTCAGTGCGCTTCAGTATTTTTTCAAAATGGCCGGAGATGTCGGCGTGGCGCAAGCCGTAGAGCTCGGCATCGGTTGCGGTGATAAGCGTTTGTTCTGATTTTTCCGCCGCCAATTCGGCAACGCTCCGGGGAACATAGCTTTGCGAAACTGCGCGGTTTCTAAATACGACGCTTAAACCGCTGGCGGCATCGCGATACGGCCTTTGGCAATAGGCGCCGTTCGTTGTGCCGCGCGCGGAAATTTCATCCAGAATAATCCATTCGTAGCCGAGGTTTTTAAGCAGTTTAGCCGTTTTTGGCGCGTAGGCCATCTCCGGCAAAAAAAATCCTTTCAGTTTCACGTCGCCGAAATATTTTTTAATGATTTCTTCCTGCAGCTTGATTTGCGCAACCGCTTCAAAGGCAGGAATTAAGGGCAAAATCGGATGAAAAGCAGCCGAGCCCACGAACTCAAGCTGTCCGCGTTCAGCTAATTGTTTCAGGTCGCGCAAAAGCATCTGATAGCCAAGCTCGTGCATTTTTTCCAAGAGACAGCCTTGCACATTGACCGTAAAACGAACATTGCTATTTTTTTGCAATGCCTTAATGATGCGCCGGTAGCTTTTTTCAATGGCTTCAATAATGACCTCGCGGTCAAGCGTGGCCGGTTGGTAGAAGTGGAGGAAATTAATCCAGAGCATAAATAGAATGCCAAATTTTTAATTTCTAATGACTAACTATTTGATTTAGCATTACCGTTTAACATCTTACGGTACAAGTCAATGTATTTTTTCGCCGGAATTTCCCATGAATTTGACTGCCGCATGTCGCGGGCCACGAGCTCTTTCCAGCGGCGTTTGTTGTTGAATATTTCTAGCGCCCGGACAATGCCGCCGTAGAGTTCAAACGCATCAAAGCGGTCAAAAACAAAACCGGTGCCGCTCGTTACGCGGTAGTCCTCTACCGTATCAAAGAGACCGCCGACTCTGTGCACGATGGGCACACAGCCGTAGCGCATGGCTATCATCTGGTTCAGCCCGCAGGGTTCGTGGTGCGAGGGCAAAAGCAGCATGTCCGCGCCGGCATACACCAGCGTTTCATACTTTTGGTTTTGCTCGTGCGAGGGGATGACGGCGATTTTTTCCGGATACTTTTTGGCGGTACGCTGCAACTTCGCAACGTACGTTTTGTCACCGGCGCCAATGAAGATAAATTGCGCGTTGAGGCGGGCAAGATGTTCGGCAATTTTTAAAATCAGGGCAAAACCTTTCTGAAAGACAATGCGCGATGTCATGGCAATGATGGGGATGTGCTGGTTTAGGGGCAAGCCGAAAAGTTTTTGCAGGCGCGCTTTGTTCATTTTTTTGACTGAAAAATTTTTGCAGCTGTAAGTTTTTTCCAGTCCGGCATCGGTTGCCGGATTGTACGCCCGATAGTCAATGCCGTTTTGAATGCCAAAAAGCTTGTCGCGGCGGTTTTGCAAAATGCGCTGCAAATCCTGGCCGAATTTTTTAGTTAAAATCTCCTGCGCGTAGTTTTCCGACACGGCATTGAGCGCATCGGCGTTCATGATCGCGCGCTTGGCAAAATTGACATGCTCAATGGCCGGATCATCCAAACGCGGCAGTTTGCTTTTGCCGTAGTCTTTTTGCTCAACGGGAACCTCCCACCAGTTTCTGCCCAATTGAAAGGCTAAATTATGGATAGTGTAGAGGGTTTTGGTTTTGGTAAGATTGGCAACGTAGTGAAATTTGGTCTTGACGTAATACGGAATGAGTCCGGCCTGCCAGTCGTGGCAGTGGATGATGTCGGGCTGCAGATTCAGCATGGTGATGAGGCGCAGGGCCGCCACGTCAAAGAGCATGAAGCGCGCGTTCTCGTGGCTTGAACCGTAGAGGATTTTGCGCTGGGAAAAATATTTTTTGTTTTCAATAAAATACACCGGCAGCCCGTGCATGAGGTAACCGCGGTAAAAATTTACCACTGCCGTGTCCTGGCTGTTTAAAACGACTTTAATATCTTTTTCAAATAACTCTAATTTGTATTTTTTTACATCAATAATCTGGCTGTAAAACGGCGTGATGACGCAGACATCGTGTCCTAGTCTTTTCTGCGCTTTGGGCAAACTGCGCGCCACGTCAGCCAGACCGCCGGTCTTGGAAAACGGGTCGACTTCGCTGACGATGTGAATAATTTGGAGTTTATGGTTATTCATAATGAATTTGCGCAGCAAATCGCTACCGCTAACGCATCAGCCGCGTCATCCGGCTTTGGAATTTCTTTGAGTTTGAGAATCATCGCCACCATTTTTTGCACCTGCAGTTTTGAAGCTTTGCCGTAAGCGCTGACCGCCTGCTTCACCTGAAGAGGCGTAAATTCATACAGCGGCAGCTTGGCTTGAGCAACGGTCAAGCTGACAACGCCGCGCGCCTCGCCGACGGCGGACGCGGTTTTGGCGTTGTTGTAAAAAAATAATTTTTCCACGGCGACGGCATCCGGTTTTTGAGCAACAATAATTTTTTTGAGTTCGGTATGGATACACAGCAAGCGCTGGGCGTGCGCCATGCCGGCCGGCGTCGTGATGCAACCGTAGCGGATTAATCGCAATGTTTGACCGGCTACTTCAATGAGTCCAAAACCGGTAATGGCCGTGCCCGGGTCAATGCCAAGAATTATTCTTTGATTACTATTTGTTTTTAACATGAACTTTGCGCGATTTTCTAATTTCAAATTTCTATTACGCAACAACGATTTTCGGGACAACGAGACAACGGTAACATTAAACATTCACGTCCGTATAGTAATTGCTGACATCGTCGCTTTCCTCCAGCACTGCGATAAATTGTTCAATCTTTTGTTTTTCGTCCGCGCTGACATTTTTAATTTCTTTGGGCACGTATTCCAGTTCGGCCGAAGCAACGGTTATATTTTTACCGTCCAAAAATTGCTTCACCGTTTGCAAGCCGGCCATCGTCGTGTACAGCGTCCATCCCTCTTCTTCTTTTTTGATATCTTCAACACCCGCGTCAATTAACTCCAACTCAAAGTTGTCATAGTCAAAGTTTTTGCTTTTTAATTCTTCATTATGAACTCTGATAACACCCCGCCGTTCAAAATTCCAGGCCACGCTGCCGCTTGCGCCCAGCGATCCGTTGTGCGTGCTAAACAGGTGGCGTATATCCGAAGCCGTGCGATTTTTGTTGTCGGTAACGGTTTCAATGATAAAGGCGGCTTGGGCCGGACCAAAGCCTTCATAGAGCAACTCCTCAACAACCGCGCCGCCGCCTTCGCCGGTGCCGCGTTTGATAGCGCGCTCAATGTTGTCTTTGGGCATATTGACTTCCCGGGCGCGCTCAATAGCCAAACGCAGAGAAAAATTCGCTTCCGGGTCGCCGCTTTTACGCGCGGCAATCGTAATGACGTTGGCGAGTTTGGTGAACACGGAACTGCGCTTGGCGTCAACGACGGCCTTCTGCCGTTTGGTTGTCGCCCATTTGGAATGTCCTGACATAAAAATATTGCCTACGCAAGCAATGCGTAAGAATTACAAATTATATTTACAGAAAAAGCAACATTTATTGTTGCTTACCGCTTGTCAGCGTACAATATTTTGTCATAAAAATCAAGTGGTATATAATAAAAATATGCACACACGCCATCACACCAATGAATACGTCAGCGCGGCAACGCATGGCATCGGCTTCGGGCTTTCCATTGCCGGTCTGGTTTTGCTCGTGCAGGCGGCGCAAGAAAGCAGTGCCTGGCACGTCGTTGCTTTTTCGCTGTTTGGCGCCAGCTTGATCTGCGCCTATGGCGCGAGCCTGCTCTACCACCTCATTCCTGACGGCCATCGCACCAAAGAGCTGTGGCGGCGCTTTGACCACGCCATGATTTATCTTTTGATTGCCGGCACCTACATGCCCGTAGTGCTGATACCTCTGCGCGGCGGCTGGGGCTGGAGCCTGTTTGGCGTCGTGTGGGGCATTGCCTTTTTTGGCATGATTTGGCAACTGGCCAATTGGCAGCTGCCGCGCTGGCTCTCAAGCGTTTTATACCTGCTTTTAGGCTGGCTGATAATCATTGCCATCGTGCCGCTCTTGCACGCGATTTCTCTGCCGGCCTTCCGGTGGCTTTTGGGCGGCGGGCTTGCCTACACCTTTGGCGTGATATTTTTTGGCTTGGAAGTAATTGTTACGCCGCGCCGCTACTTTGGCATGCACGAAATTTTTCACCTGTTCGTCCTGCTGGGCAGCTTCTGCCACTGGTGGCTGATGTGGAGATATATTTTGTATATTTATTAATTTTAGTATGAATTACCAATATAGTTATTTAATCGGCAGTTTAGCTCTATTAGTTGTCTGGTTCGCGCTTTTTGCCTGGCGGAAAGATGTGCGGAAAGAAATGCTTATTATTTCACTGCTGTTTGGCATAGGTGGGGTGGCTTCAGAATTGGTATATGCAGTAGACTGGTGGCATCCCTTGTTCATTTTTAATTTTAGGGTGGGCATAGAAGATTTTATTTGTGGTTTTGCCAGTGGCGGAGTAGCGGCGGTTATTTACGAAGAGGTTTTTAATAAAAAGATGCAACGGGCGAAAAAACGGATACCTCATCGTAATAACAAAAATTTATATCTTCCTTGTTTAGCTCTTATTTTGTTATTCTTTGGGAGTTTCTATTGGTTGCATATTAGTTCCCTATACGCTACTTTCATTGGTTTTTTCATACCGACAGTCGGCATATGGATTTGGCGAAAAGATTTGATTGTTAATTCTCTCCTATCAGGTCTGCTTTTGGCAGTTGTATCCTTTGCGTTTTTAGTTGGACCGGAATTAATCACTCCGGGCTGGATAGCGCACACTTGGCGTTGGGAAAATCTTTCTGGTATAACTATTCTTAAGGCGCCTTTGGAGGATATTATTTGGTTTTTCTTGGCCGGTATGTTCATCGGCCCCCTGTACGAATTCTGGCAGGAGGCAAAACTAATAACCAAAAAATAAATGCACGTTGTCTATCTCATTACTATCGTCGTTGTTTTTATTTTGGCCACGGTTGCCTGGGCCGCCTTTTCGTTTGCCCCGTGGGTGCCGATGAAAAGCCGCGACTTGGCGCGGGTTTTTGCGCTGGCAAATTTGAAGCCGAATGAACTTTTTTACGATTTGGGCTGCGGCGATGGCAAGGTGGCGCTTACGGCGGCAAAAAAATACCGGGCGCGCGCCATCGGCCTTGAGCTCGCTCTGCCGCTGTTGTGGTTGTGTAAATTGCGCCGACTGTTTGCCCGCAACAGCGACGTAACGTTCAAATGGAAAAATTTATTTCGGGAAAATTTATCGCAAGCCGACGTCGTGTATTTTTTCGGCCTGCCCTCAACCATACGAAACAGGCTGCGGCAAAAACTGGAACGAGACCTCAAGCCGGGCGCACGCGTCGTTTCCTACACCTTCAAAATTGACGGCTGGCAGCCGGCTGCCGTGAGCAAACCGTCAAAGAAAGACCTGTCGGTTTATTTGTACATACGTTAAATATGAAGAAAGCAAAGAGAACTATTACCATTACACTTTGTGCCGTGGCGATATTTTTTTGTTGGCACAGTATCAGAGCGGCTGAATTGATTAATATTAATACTGCTACACAAAAAGAAATGGCAGACAATCTTATTGGCATTGGTTCTTCTTTAGCACAAAAAATTATTGACTACCGTACTATTAACGGTCCTTTTAAGATTATCGAGGAAATTATGAATGTTTCCGGTATTAAAGAAGGTGTTTTCGCAAAAATAAAAGATTTTATTACGGTAGGGACAGCCACAGAAATTCAACCAGAGCCGAAACAAAACGCTGAACCAGAACAAACTCCTGACATAGATTCTTCAACAGAAACCACAAGCACTTCAACTTTTTCTATCCTCTATCACTTCGGCGATGTCGTGATAAACGAATTTGTCAGCGACCCGGCCGATGGCGAGGTGGAGTTTGTTGAGTTGTATAATAAGCGTTTGGAGGAAGTAAATATTACCGCGTGGACATTGACTGACGGCAGTGGCGCGCAAACAATTTTGAATGGCATGATGTCCGGCGGCGGTGCCAAAAAATATTTTGTCATTGAAAAACCAAAGGGAAATTTAAACAACAGCGGTGATATTATTATTTTAAAACAAGGCGATACCATTATTGACAAAGTGAGTTATGGTAACTGGCCGGACGGCAACACCGGCGACAACGCGCCTGCCGCCTCCGACCCGCAAAGCGTCGCACGCAAAGGCGACGGCTTTAACACCTTTAACAATGGAAACGATTTTGCAATAACGCAAACTATTACCAAAGGTGCAGCCAACGTGATTGCAGAGACGGGGACAGACAGCGACGTAGAGACGAGGCATGCCTCGTCTCTGCAATTTGATTATTCCAGCAACATCGTCATCAGCGAAATTTTTCCCAATCCGGCTGGCTCGGACAGTGAGGATGAATTCATAGAATTATTTAATAACGGCGAAAAAGACGTAAATTTAGACGGCTGGATTTTAAGCGACAGCACAACAAAAAAATATGAAATAAAAAGCGAGAAGCTACAAACAATGATTATAAAACCGCAAGATTATTTTATCTTATATCGCAAAGACAGCGGCATCGCGCTGAATAACACAAATGACGAAGTAGAACTGTACCAGCCGTCACAAGACGAACCCTTGCAAGTGGTAAAATATGAAAAAGCCGTTGAAGCCTGGTCATACAGTTTGGAAAATGCCACCACTACGCCACTGCGCTATGTCTGGAGCGAAATCGTCACGCCGGCAAAATCAAACCAAATTAAAAGCATCAACCATCCGCCAACGGTGGACTTTTCATTTTCCGGCGATTTGCGCCCGGGCCAAATCGTATTTTTTGACAGCTCGGACACCACCGACATCGACGGCGATGAGTTAAAATTTAATTGGGACTTTGCCGGCATTGCGACTTCAAGCGACCAAAATCCGCTGTTTGTTTTCCCAGCGGCCGGCGTACAGCAGGTTACGCTCACCGTAAGCGACGGAGAAAACGAAATGAACGTTGAGAAGTTAATTGACATTACGACAGAAACGTCGGTAGAGACGCAAAATTTTGCGTCTCTACCGAATATTATTATTTCCGAATTTCTGCCCAACCCGGCAGGCGCGGACACGGAGAGCGAATGGGTTGAATTGCAAAACAGCGGCAGCGCGCCGGTCAATGTGCGCGGCTGGCAGATTGACGATGAGGAAGGCGGCAGCGCGCCTTTTACCATTCACGATGATGTTGTGATAGAGCCATTGGAATTTTTGGTATTTGACAGAATGGACACCAAGCTCGCGCTCAACAATACTGTTGACAGCGTACGGCTCTTTGCTGCCAGCGGCGCTTTGGTTGACGAGGCAGCGTATGAAAATCCCAAAGAAGGATTGAGCTACGCGCGCGCCGAAAATGCCTGGCAGTGGAGCGGCGCGCCGACGCCGGGTGAGCCGAACATCTTCGTCAATGCGCCCACGGCAGAAAAGAATGGCACAAATTCGGGCAGCTCAACTACTGGTTTACCGGTAACGCCAACTACGCTCGCCGAGGTGCGCACTTTTGAGCCGGGCGATGTGGTACAGGTTTCCGGTACGGTAGCAGTACTGCCAGGTATGTTTGGCGTGCAGTATTTTTACATTGTCGGCTCGCCGGGTTTACAGATTTACAACAGCAAAAAAGATTTCCCCGTGCTTGCCATTGGCGACCGCGTCATGGTGGCCGGCGAATTGTCTTCAAGCTACGGGGAACTGCGGCTCAAAACCAAAACCGCTGCTGACATCAGCGTTGTTGCCACCTCTACCCCGCCGGAACCGGCCATTACCGAAACCGACAAAATCGGCGAAGACCTGGAGGGCTGGCTCGTTCGCCTGCAGGGAGAAATCGTGCAAAAGAAAGGCTCGTCTCTCTGGCTTGACGACGGCAACGGCGAAGCGGAAATTTATATAAAAACCGGCACAAAAATTAACAAAAGCAACATCAATGAAGGTGAAACAGCCACGGTCATCGGCATCGTCACACAAAATAACGATGCTTACCGCATTTTACCCCGCTCGGCTGATGATATAAAAATCGTTAGCGCGCAACCACAGGGCGAGGTACTGGGCGTGGTCAGTGAAAACACCGAGTGGACTTTAGCGCAGAATAATAAAAAATTAAAACTAATGCGATATTTATTGATTGTAGCGGGCGGGTTGATTATTGTGCTGATTGGATTTGCGTGGCGAGGGAGAAAGAGATAAACTTGACAAAACAAAAAAAATTATTCTAATATTTGATGATATTTTTTTATCATTATTGGTATAAATTATTATTTTATGATAAAATAATAAAGAGTAAGAAGGTTAATTATTATTTTAACACCGTACAATGTATTTAGCATATACTATGTTGATGAAATATGATCTTTAAAATAAAGGATTGCTTCGACCAAGATGTTATTTTTACAAAGAAAAAATTTAATCGGAAAAAGCAAAACCACCCTGAATTACTAAAAAAACAATTCATAAAATGTGTACAAAATTGTTTAGCTGCTCCCGACGAAGTATGGCCGGATTATAGTAACCCCGCAAATAAAAAATGCTACTACAAAAAATATTCTCAAATTTCATATGCAAAAGTTGTTGTGTGGTTTACTGATAATCCCGCACAAGTGGTCACCGCATTTGAAATTAACTATATTAAAGAAAAAAGTATCCGAGTCTGCAAAGATTAAAATGAGTTAATAATAATTTCAATTTTAAAATGAGTATGAAAAATATAAATGTAAACAATTTAGATTTAAACGAAAAAAAGCATATTTTACATTTGGTCAGTGATTTAAAAAAAATAGCAAACGAACAAAAATGGATTTCACAGTATGATAAAGATAGCGACTCTTTTGTTTTACGCCTCCCTCAATTATCTAAAAACTCCCATAAGAAGTATTTTGGAGATGAATTTGCGTTTTATATTAACGACAAAGATTATGTAGAGGGAGTTTTTATAGAATACTTTGCGTCAAATTTTATTAGTCATAATAAGGGTTTTAATGACATTATAAAAAATATCAAATCTAAAAAAGAAAACGAGGATATTATTGAATTTAAAAGAGGCGAAACAAATAAAATAGCTGCCAAGTTGGAAGATATTATGATTAATTCTTTTATTGGAGCGGCTTGTGTTTAAGTTATAATGAATTTGTATGCCAGCCGTCACCATCTACACCACGCCAATGTGCACTTACTGCCGCACGGCCAAAGAGTATTTTAAAGCGCACAATGTCGCCTACATGGAAAAAGACGTTACACAAGATATGGCCGCCCAACAGGAAATGGTTCAGAAATCCGGGCAACTGGGCGTGCCGGTCATTGACGTTGACGGGCAAATTGTCCTCGGCTTTGACCAGCAGAAACTACAAAAATTACTGCGATTAAGTTAAAATGAAAAATTAACAAAAAACGCCTCTTGGGGCGTTTTTCTATTTTTAAAATCAATTTTTTACGCAATATTGCTATAAACCACCACGTTGCTGTTTTTATACTTTGCCTGCCAGACGCTCTGGTCGTAGAGCGTATTGATAAAACCCAATGTTTGAGCGGAAATCAAAACAATAAAAAAAGCCGCGGCAATACTCCCGGCAATACTTTTCTTCGGCGCTTTGTTTTGGTTAAGTTGTAAAAAGTCTTCGGAAAACGCTCTCCAACTCCACGCTGACTTTTTTGCTTCCTCTTGTGTCATTTTTATATTCCCCCGTTGTCCGCAACGAAAAACAAACGTTTGCTCTCTGTGGCAATTTTGAAAAAGCGACAAGCGATGGGGTTTGATTTTTGTTTTTATTTTATATATTCATTGTAGCAAAAATTTTACAAATTGTCAACGTGCAAAACTTCCTCTATAATATAATTATCTTGAATTACGCAATGATTATTTTTTGTCATTAGGTTAATCAGAAATTCCGCACATGCCAATTCCGCAGCTTTCTAAAAAAATTCGGTCCCAACAAACCTGGCGCAACGCGTCAGAGCGGCGCAGCGCTCCAGTCTGCTCCAACCACGGACGGCGCTTCTCCAGTCCAAGCCACCACGCGCCGCTCGGCTCGTTTCGCACGGGCGCAAGCCGCGGCAAACGCCGTTTCAGCCGGCAATTTATCACCAACACCGTCTATATCAGCCTCATCAGCTGCATGGCGCTGGCGCTGTTTGGTTTTGTCTATGTGCTTATTGTTTCGCGCGACCTGCCGGACCCCAACCGCCTCATTGACCGCGACATAGCCGAAAGCACCAAAATCTATGACCGCACCGGTGAAACTATCCTCTACGACATTCACGGCGTTGAACAGCGCACGATTGTCAACGTCAGCGAACTGCCCGACTATGTGAAGTGGGCGACTATTACGGCCGAGGACCGGACGTTCTACGAGCACCACGGCTTCAATGTCTGGGGCATTCTGCGCGGCGTACTCTTGGACCCGTTCCGCAAAGGGTACGCAACCGGTGGCTCCACACTCACACAGCAATTAGTCAAAAACGCCATTTTAACCGACGAGCGCAGTCTTTCCCGCAAAATCAAAGAATTTATCCTTTCTTACCGCATTGAAAACAAATTTTCCAAGGATGAAATTCTGCAAATGTACTTTAATGAAATCCCTTATGGCTCGACCGCCTACGGTATTGAAGCCGCGGCGCGGCGCTACTTCAACATCTCGGCTAAAGATTTGACTTTGGCGCAAGCGGCCGTCTTGGCCGCGCTCCCCCAGCGCCCCAGTTATCTTTCACCTTACGGCAACCACACTGATGAGCTGTTTGCGCGGCAGAAGTGGATTTTGGACAATATGGAAAATTTAAAATATATCACCGCCGAGCAAAAAAAAGACGCCCTGGGTTTTAATATTGAATTCCGCCAGGCCGCAACCTCAATCATCGCCCCGCACTTCGTGATGTACATAAAGGAACTATTGAGCGAAAAATACGGCGATACCGTCATTGAAAGCGAAGGGCTTAAAATTTACACCACGCTTGATTTGTATAAACAAAATATCGCCGAAGAGGTGGTAAAAAATCAGGGCGAAAAAAACATCGCCGCCTACAACGCAAATAACGCCGCGCTCGCATCCCTTGATCCAAAAACCGGACAAATTTTGGCCATGGTCGGTTCGCGCGACTACTTTAACGACGATATTGACGGCCAGGTGAACGTTACCATTCGGCCGCTTCAGCCTGGTTCCTCGTTCAAGCCCGTCGTCTACGCGGTCGCTTTTGACAGGGGCTACACGCCCGATACCATTCTGTACGACGTAGTAACCAATTTCGCCGTTGCCGGCGCCACGCCGTACGAGCCGCACAACTATGATCTCAAAGAACACGGTCCAGTTTCTATCCGCGCCGCGCTCGCCGGCTCGCTTAATGTGCCGGCGGTCAAGGCGCTGTATTTAGCCGGCGTACAAAACGTCATTGACCAGGCTCACCGCATGGGCTATACCACGCTCAATGACCCGGAACGCTACGGCCTCTCGTTAGTTCTGGGCGGCGGCGAGGTAAAGCTGCTCGACCACACGGCCGCGTACGGCGTGTTTGCGCGCGAGGGCGAATACCATCCGCCGGTCGCCATTTTAAAAATTGAAGACCGAAACGGCAAAATTTTGGAAGAATACAAAGATGAAAAAAAAGAAGTTCTAAATAAAGAAACGGCGCGCAAAATAAACAACATTCTCTCTGACAATGACGCGCGGACGTATGTGTTTGGCGCAAGCAACTGGCTGACCCTGCCCGGCCGCCCGGTCGCGGCCAAGACCGGCACCACCAACGACTACAAAGATGCCTGGACCATCGGCTACACCCCTTCAATTGTTACGGGCGTATGGGTTGGGAATACCAACGGCGCTGAAATGAAGCGCGGCGCTGATGGCTCAAAAATCGCCGCGCCGATTTGGAACGAGTATATGCGCCGCATTTTAGGCAACACGCCGGTTGAAACGTTCCAGACGCCGCAAAAAGAAGAAACCGGCAAACCAGTGTTGGACGGCGCGAGTCCGGGCGAAACAACCGTAAAAATTGATAGTGTGTCAGGCTTATTGGCAAATGAAAACACGCCGCCCGAACTCGTCGTGGAAAAAACTTTCCAGCAGCCGCACAGCATTCTCTACTACGTTAATCCGGCTGACCCGCGCGGGCCCGAACCGAAACCGGAAGAACGCGATGTGCAGTTTCAAAGTTGGGAGAACGCGGTCCAGGCCTGGGCCGAACGGGAAAAAATCACGGTGAATGCGGCGCCGACTGAATACGACAACGTGCACAACAGCACTGATAAACCGCAAATACACATTACCGCCCCTGCCGCCAACGCAATGTTGACGA
>MFGL01000031.1:5591-8172 GCA_001778285.1 Candidatus Falkowbacteria bacterium RIFOXYC2_FULL_47_12 | reverse complement strand
CGAGCGTTTCGGTAAATTCCGTGCGCGGTATCAGCCGGGTTGAATATTTCATTGACAGCCACTTCATTGATGTAGCCAGCCAGTACCCCTACAACTTGTCAGCGCAAGTAGGTTACCTCGGCGACGGCGGACACACGCTTACGGCGCGCGCCTGCGATACGGTTGAAAATTGCTCAGAAGAAACAATTCAATTTAATATAGTCATCTCCGCGAGTGAACGCGATAATTCTTTGAGTTTTGCTTGGGTTTCACCGAAAAACACGACGTTAAAAAAATCAAACTTCCCTTTGCAACTAAAAACCCTCTCCTACCAGCCGCAAGGCATACGCTCAGTTGCCTTCTACGCGCTCAAATTGGGCTCAAGCGGCTCACAAGCCATTGCGAGCGTCATGAGTGTCTCCGGTAACGAAATAAACGCCACCTGGCAAAGCGCGCCGGAAGCCGGCGTCTACGAGGTCTTTGCCGAAGCGCTCGGCGCCAGCGGCAATCGGCGCAAAACAGATTTAGTAAAAATTATAGTGGAGGAATAAAAACACTACTGCCGAATCGGCATGATGATATAGAGATAGTCGCTGCGGCCATCGGCTTTTAATACACATGGCGTGCTTGCGTCCATAACCTCCAAAACTACGTTCTCGCAATCCAAAATACTCAGCCCGTCCAATAAATAGCGATAATTTAACACAATGCCGGTATCAGGTCCGTCCACGCCGGCGGATACTTCAATCACACTCTCCCCGCTCTGCGCGTTGAGCGAACTCACCACCACTTTATTTTGCCCGCCGGAAAAATCCAAATTCACGTCGTTGACGTTATTTTTGGAAAAAAGCGAAGAGGCTTTGATGGCGCGGATAAGTTCCTGGCGGTTAAAAGAAGCGCTGGTTTTTTTCTGCTCGGCGTTTGGGATAATCTGGCGGTAATCCGGATACTGGCCCTCAATGACGCGCGAAACGAGTTTAATGTCGTCGTAACTGAAAAGAATTTGGTTGTCGGACAAAAATATATTTACAACCGCCGCCGCGTGTTCATGGCTGAGCACATCTTCACTGCCGCCAAAACTGAAACGAATCACCTCTTGCAGGGTTTTTGCCGGAATAATAACCTTTCTTTCTTCATGTTCGTTTTTATTTTTGTAGGATAATTTACGCTCCGCGAGCCGGTAACTGTCGGTTGCCGCAAGCACAATGGAATTTTGGTTAAATTCAACGTAGACCCCGCTCAATTCAATGCGTGTCTCGTTATTAGCAACGGAAAACAACACCTCGGCAACCCCCCGCTTAAATTCACTAAAATCAATGCTGTAGACGTTTTTTTCCTCAACCTGGGGAATAACCGGGTAATCTTCGGGGTTCTCTCCTTTTATTTTGGTTTTGTAGTTTTTACAGGTAATTTTTAGTTCGTTTTCCTGCAACTCAAAGTCAATGCGCTCGTTGGGGAGAAGATTAATGTAATCTAAAAGCAGTTTCGCCTGCACGGTAAATTCTCCGGGAGCTTCGACTTTGCCGCGGATGTTTGCCTGCACGCCGATTTCAAGGTCGGTGGCAATGAGTTGGAGGGTGTTCTCCGATGCTTTAATAAGCACATTGCTTAAAATCGGCAGGTTGACGTTTTTACCGGCGATATGGGCGACGTTGCTTAGGCCTTGTTTTATATTTTCTTTGGTGCAGGAAAACTTCATAAGGTTACTTTTATAATATATTTATATATAAATAGTAATAATAACAATAAGCATGTGGATTGTGGGGAAAAGCTAATTTTAACTTATTAATAAAGAAGAAATTAAGAAATTGTCTGTGCACGGTCGTGTGAATTGTTTTGGCATCAAATGTGCATTAGAAAAATAAGGAGTGAGTAGTAAACAGGTTATTAAATATTATAAACAACGTTATACTCATTTTTTCCAGAGCGTGCGCAAGATGTGGATAGAGAGAGAATATTGCATGGTGCAGAGGTTGATAAAATTTTACAAACTGTATAATAACTGCTTAATTGACTCAATTTCCTGTTTTTTCCGCTGGTTGGTTTTTACTTCGCCGCCGATTTTATTACAGGCGTGAATGGCGGTGGTGTGATCGCGTCCGCCAAACTCGTTGCCGATAGTGGGAAAAGAGGTTTTTATTTCCTCGCGCATTAAAAACATGGCGACCTGCCGCGGAATCACCAGTTCTTTTTTGCGGCTTTTCCCCAAAACATCGGCTATGGCAACGTCATAGAAATGAGACACAATCTCAATGATTATTTTAGGGCTGATGGATTTTGACTGGTAGTTATTAATAATGCCAGCCAAGATATCTTTCGTGGTTTCCAGCGTGGGGTCAATGTGGTTGAATTGGTGGTAGGCAACAACGCGGTTGAGCGCCCCCTCTAATTCGCGGATGTTGCTCTGCACGGTTTCGGCAATGTAGGCGATGATTTTTTCGTCCAAGTTATAGTTTTTTTCCCGGCATTTGGTCTCCAAAATGGCGGCGCGCGTTTCCGTGTCCGGCGGGGTGATATCAACAATCATTCCCCACTCAAAGCGCGACTGCAAGCGGGCCTCAAGTGAGGGAATGGCCTTGGGCTGGCGGTCGGAACTGACGAT
>MFGL01000031.1:1547-5558 GCA_001778285.1 Candidatus Falkowbacteria bacterium RIFOXYC2_FULL_47_12 | reverse complement strand
AGTATGAAAAAATTCCTCTTGCGTGCCGTCTTTGCCGCCCATAAACTGGATGTCGTCAACCATTAAAACGTCAATATTGCGGTAAAAATCTTTAAATTCTTTGGCGCGGCCGGTTCGTATCGCCTGCACGTAGTCATTGGTGAATTTTTCACAAGTAACGTATAATATTTTTTTGGTCTGCCGCGAGAGCTCATTGCCGATGGCGTGCAGGAGGTGGGTTTTGCCCAAACCAACTCCGCCATAAATAAAAAGAGGATTATAGGTTGTGCCGGGGTTTGCCGCCACCGCCCGGCAGGCGGCGTGCGCGAGCTGGTTGTTTTTTCCGACCACGAAATTTTCAAAAACGTAGGTAGTGTTGAGGCCGAATTGATTTAATTTACTGGCTTTTTCTTTTAGTTTTTCATCTGCCGGCCACTCGTTCACAATGGCAACATCCTCAATGATCGGCACGGCGGCGCTGTCGCGGCGGAGCGGCTCAACTTTATATAAAATTTCACTTATTTTAGCCTTAATAACATTTTCTAAAGCGCTGATGATAGCTTTGTTGTATTTATTTTCCAGCCATGATTTGGTAAAAATATTAGGAACACTGATGATAATTTTGCTGTCTTCAATGGTTGAAATGAAGGTGTGTTTAAACCAGGTGATGAAGTTGGCGCGGGAGATGCTTATCTCCATTTCTCCTAAAACTGCTTGCCAAATTTCTTGGTTGGTCATAGGGGCGATGAGATTAAATGAGAGTCATACCTCAGTATAAACCAAAATCAAAAAAAGGGAAATATCCACAGAAGTTTACAAATTGTTCACAATCCGTGGATAACCTACGAATTACGAATTTAGTACGAATATACTAATACCTTGCTTGACCATATTGCTATAGAATGGTATCTTTAATTTGTAGTAATACGTTTAATTTGTATATTTGTATAAAATTTGTAATTTGTAAGAAAAATTTTTATGCCAAAAAGAACATACCAGCCAAACGTGCGCCGGGCCAAAAAAAAGCACGGTTTTCGCAAGCGCATGAGCACCAAAAACGGCCGTACGGTTTTGAAACGCCGGCGGCAGAAGGGGCGCAAGCGGCTCTCTAAATAATGCAGCACGGATGCTCGCTAAGAATTATAAAATTCAAAAGAAGAAAGAGGTTGAAGCTGTTTTTAAAAATGGCCGGAGCAGTTTTGATGATATCGTGGGCGTGAAAATTTTGCCCACAGCGCAGGGCAACAGTCGTTTCGTAGTGGTTGTTTCCACCAAGGTAAGCAAAAAAGCAATTGAGCGAAACAGAGTAAAACGAAAACTCTCTGAAATATGCCGTCTTTCGCTTACCCGGCTGGCCGCGGGTAATGATTTTTTTATTTTGGCTCTGCCCGCCTCTGTTCAAAAAACGTACCGCGAACTGGAAAATTCTCTGCTTCGGCATTTTAAAAAATTAGGCGTTTATAAACAATAATTTTTAAAAACCAAGTTTTTATGCGCTACGGGTTTGTGCGCTGGCCGAGTATCTGCGCGATACAATGTATCAAATTTTATCAAAAAACCCTGTCGTTTGACCATGGGTTTTTTCGTATCTTTTATCCTCACGGCTACTGCCGGTTTTCCCCGACCTGTTCAGACTATGGTATCGCGGCAATTGAAAAGTATGGTATTATAAAGGGAGGAATAAAAACGATGGGGCGTATTTTACGTTGCAATCCATGGAATAGCGGCGGATATGACCCCGTAAAGTAGATAGCACAAAGAGAAACTAAATAACTAAGTAACTCGCAACATGACTAATATTTTTCACGTTGTTTTTTACCAGCCAATTTTTAACGCGTTGATTTTTTTATATAATATTGTTCCCGGCAATGATGTTGGCATTGCCATTGTTATTTTGACGCTCATCATTCGTTTCGCCCTATATCCATTGAACAAAAAATCAATTCAGTCCCAAAAATCACTGCAGGATTTGCAGCCAAAAATGGAAGCAATCAAGCAAAAGTACTCAAATAACAAGCAGGAGCAGGGCCGTGCCATGATGGAGCTGTACAAAAACGAAAAGGTAAATCCGTTTTCCTCCTGCCTGCCGATTTTAATCCAATTTCCCTTCCTCATCGCCGTCTACTACGTATTTCAAGCTGGTTTGACTAATCCTGATTCATTGAGTTTGGTTTATAGTTTTATTAATCGTCCCGAGTCAATAAATCCTATTACCCTTGGTTTTTTTGACCTGTCAAAAATCAGCCTGGTTTTGGCGGTTTTGGCCGGCCTCGCGCAATTTTGGCAGGCAAAAATGATGGTTGCCAAGCGGCCGCCAAAAACAGTGCGCGATATGCCGGGCGCGAAAGACGAGGATATGATGGCGATTATGAATAAGCAGATGGTGTACTTCATGCCGGCCATTACCGTTTTTATCGGTTTGAGCTTCCCGGCCGGTTTAACGCTGTATTGGCTTATTACTACTGTGTTTACGGCGTTGCAGCAGCTGTATTTGTTTAAAAACACCTTTCCTTCCCCACAATCACCGACAACGCGGCTTTAGCAATGCTAAACGCCGCTGGCGGCTTTAGCTCGGTTGTGTCGTCCAGCAAAAACAACCTGCCGTGCAAGTTGTTGGCAATGACGTGGTTTGTTTGGATAAAACTAATTTCCGGTTCATTCTTGAATAAGCCGCGATTTTGCGCCTGAATGTAGACACCCAATGCGCCGTTCGTTTGGCGCGCACTTTGCCCGGGCCGCGGGTTGATTGCCAAATTGACGACGCTGACTATGCCGGCGCCGGCCGGCTCGATCGTGTAGGAGCCGTTTATTTCAATGATTGTGCCCTGTGCCGGAATGGTCGCCTCAGAAATAAAACAAGCGCCGTTGGCCACGCCTACGTCAATTTTTTCAATGAGCCGGCCCGCGAGCGCGGTGCAGGCCGCGTCTTCGTCGGCCAGGCCGAAGAGTTCGGCCAAACTGTTCTGCGAGCCGACCGGAATGATGCCAATGGTAACCGGCGCGCCCTCCAGCGCGTTCACAAGGCCGCTGAAGGTGGCGTTGTTGCCAACGGCGACAATGGTTTTTGGATTGTTTTTTAGTTCGTCTCTGACAATGCTTCTGAGGCTTTTCAGCGGCCCCACGTGGCAGTTTCTGCCCTGCAAGCCAAGGTCAGTCAGGCGCGTTTCAATGGTTGCGACAATCCGTTCGTATTTTTTTTGACCCAAAAAGTAGTCAAAAATGTAGGAGTGCATAAATAAAATAATTTATTTTTTTTCTTCGCCAGGCACTTCTTCTTTCATTAACGGTTTGTCAGTCATGGTGCAATTGCCGTTTAACGCGGCGCCGCGGGCAATGGAGAGCGTTTTTGCCGCCACGTCACCGGTAATGCGGGCGCTTTCGGTCAGTTCCAGGTCGCCTGAAACTGTAACATTGCCTCGGACTTCGCCGCTGATGATGGCGTTGGCAGCTTCAACGGCAGCGGTTATTTTTGCTTTGCCGCCGATGCTCAAATTACCGTTTGTTTTGACGCTTCCTTTGACAATACCCTCAACCACAATGTTGCCCTGTCCGACAAAATTTCCCTCTACTTTGACGGATGGTCCGATGATTGTTTCGGCATTGCCAAAATCAGCGACTTCATTTTTTTTGAACATATTTTTCTTTTTAATTTTTTAACTAATATATGTAACTTCATTGTAGAAGTAAGCACTCGTGTTGTCAAAATAGCCGTTAGCAGGTACTATTACTTTGCGGCTTGCCAAATTGTTCCCATAGTTCAACTGGATAGAACTGGGGCGTCCTAAGCCCTCAATCCAGGTTCAACTCCTGGTGGGAACACAAATTTATTTTTTTCAATTTTAAAGTCCACAAATTTTTAGACTTAAGTTGATAATATAGAAATTTATAGTTAAATTGTATTTTTTTTGTATTCTGTTATAATTTTGTATGAGTATTTGGGCCGTTGGCGCAGTTGGTAGCGCGCCTCCATGGCATGGAGAAGGCTCGCCCGCCCGAAGCTTGCGCTCGGGCGGGTAAAGGTTCAAGTCATTT
>MFGL01000031.1:0-1538 GCA_001778285.1 Candidatus Falkowbacteria bacterium RIFOXYC2_FULL_47_12 | reverse complement strand
AGGGCCGTTGGCGCAGTTGGTAGCGCGCCTCCATGGCA
This sequence comes from Candidatus Falkowbacteria bacterium RIFOXYC2_FULL_47_12, assembly GCA_001778285.1. Taxonomy (GTDB): domain Bacteria; phylum Patescibacteriota; class Patescibacteriia; order Patescibacteriales; family XYC2-FULL-47-12; genus XYC2-FULL-47-12. The sequence continues at coordinate 1,500 of MFGL01000031.1, read as the reverse complement.
TGGAGGAGGTCAAGGGTTCGAATCCCTTACGGTCCACATTTAGAGCACTTCAATGCTTGCCCGTCTCTGGCGTGGCGTGGAGAAGGCTCGCCCGCCCGAAGCTTGCGCTCGGGCGGGTAAAAGTTCAAATCCCTTACGGTCCACATGAGATTTTATTACGTTTATATTTTAGAAAGCCAAAAAGACAGCTCTTTATATAAAGGGTGTACTAATAATCTAATACGGAGAATATCAGAGCATAATAATGGATTAGTGGAAGCGACTAAATTTAAAAAACCATGGAAATTAATATATTATGAGGCTTGTTTGAACATAAAAGATGCTTATAATAGAGAAAAATATTTAAAAATGGGCGGTGGGAGAAGGTTTGTTTCTAAAAGATTAGAATGTTATTTTAACGCTAAAAAAGACGAAAAATAGTATAAAATTTATGCAAATTACTGAATTTCGTCAAAAAGTGAAGCCAGGCAGTATTGTGTCAATTGAAGGCAGTAATTTTACCGTGTAGAGAAGTGGTAAAGTTCAGATTGGATGACAGTAATTACTATGTAAAATGTTTTTTGAGCAATGGCTACGTTTTAGCTGATGATATGAGCGCCAACGCATTTTTATTGGTAAAAGAGACAAAAACGTTATTTACGGAACCATTTTCTGAAGAAATCGAGTTTGATGGGAAAAAGTTTAAATTTTTGTATTCCGCTCATGCGGTTGCGGAAAAAACTGCGGGTGAGGAAATTTTTAAAAAAGGCGCAAGCGAGAAATTTTGGGACTATAAGGCAGATGATGACAACACCGTAGAGACGCATTGCAATGCGTCTCTACGACAACTATCGCCAAACACAGTATTGGATTTATGCGGGACAATTGTAAAAACGAGTGGAGTAAATTTAAAGTAAAAATAAAGTTTATTATCCCGATAAAGTCTATCTGCCGGTGATTTGGTGCTCGCCCGCCCGAAACTTGACCGACCGAGAATCGGGATGGTCGGGCGGGATAGCCAAAGAACCGGCTTTTGTTTTTCAGGAATCTTGTGATGATTTCTTGGAAAAGAAAAAAGCCCACGAAGGAAGTACGCGGGCTTTTGCGCAGATTAGTTGATGACTTAAATCAACCAATCTGCACAATTGGGAATGGACCATAAAACATTCTTTTATCGCGGGGAGAAAATTCTCCCGCGATAAAGTCCACTCCAACAGGGTAATTTTTAGGGTCTGAGAAATTCCAGACCCTTTTAACTACCAATGCCCCTATGAACGTCTTGACGGGGCATGAAGGAGTTCTCTGTTTGGGTGGAAAACAGCAAAACGCATGCTGCCCACCCTCGGAATCAGCCAGATACCAGATTGGTCTGACCGTTCCGCCCTCAGTTGACCCGCCGCAAAAAGCGCAACGGTCGCCATCTCCGGCTTCGGTGAGAGGCTCAAACCTCACACCGTTAATGATAAACTATAATGGTCTGATAAAACTAGACACGAAATTTGCCGAAAGGAGATAGAATGA
>MFGL01000030.1:4919-12890 GCA_001778285.1 Candidatus Falkowbacteria bacterium RIFOXYC2_FULL_47_12 | reverse complement strand
CTCTTTATTATTTATCAAACTTGTCAATTCGTCTTTCTGCACTGTCAGCTTGGAATCAAATGTTCCAGACATAGTCGCGAGCTCTCCACCAATAATTTTACTCACTACCGGGTCAAAGTTATATTTGTCAACCGCCTGTTTGACCATAATCGCCACCTCGTCCTCTATTTCCATCGCCGCAATGCGTTCCACCACTTTTTGCTCCACCTCTTCCACGGTTAAAGACTTGTTCCGGCGGGAAATTAAAACATTGATCGTGCCTTTCACCGCGCCCTCACCCCTCCCCGTCCCTCCCCTAATTAGGGGAGGGAGTGAGGGTGGGGTAGAAGTGGGCGAGGGAGCCGTTGCTGACATTGACTCTGCGGTTGAAGTAGAACTCCCCTCGCCCGCCTCAGCGGGAGAGGGGTTGGGGGAGAGGGCTTCCAAAGCCACACCCACCGTAGAATCCCCCGCTCCCGCTTTCATCACATACCCCGGATACAGCGCCGAAGAAGTCAGCGAATCACCCGGCCGAATAGATCCGTTTTCGGTACTGACCTTTGCCGGCACCTGTCCGAGCATGCCGACTATTTTGTAATTAGGATTATTTTCCCGATGCTCGTTGCCAGGCGCGTTTCCGAGTACCGCCGGACTGGTGGAAATAATGCCCATTAAGTTGCCGTCCGCCCCCCGCGCGCATTTTTTTACCGCGTTATTTTTGGTTACGTCAACGCACACCGCTTCCCCTGATTCTAAATCAGTGTCTTCGGTCCAGAAATATTCGGCATAGTCGGCGCTGCCGGCCGTCCAAGCATTGGAATTATTTACATAAGCGTAAGTTGCGTCCCCATCATCATCCCAGTCAACGGCGAAGACATAAGTGCTTTGATCGGAGCGGATGTTAGTGGTGGAAGCGATTCTTAATTTATCGTCAACAACCACTTGTCCGCCATAGCCGCTGCCTTTTAAGTACAAACTGACGTTTTGGCTTGCGTCCCCGGCCGTAATGTACATCGGCGCGTTGGATAAAATACTGGCGGAGGTGTTGTCGGTAAATTCCAAATCAGACGCCATTTGCACATTGCCGGTCGTGTTTAAATTCAGCGGCACATTCGCCTGTATCTGCGTGCTGTTGACGGCAAACATTGTGTTGCTGGTTGAAGTACCAACGCGGAATAAATTATTTGCGGTAGAAGACGCGATGTCTAAAATATAAGTCGGGCTGGTTACGCCTAAGCCCAAAGCGCCCATAGAACTGTCCCATTTAATCAAAGTCGGGTCCGTGCCGGTCGCGGTGGTGCCGGCGGCGGCGTAAAACGCCAGCGCCCCAACCGCGCCGTAATTACTGCCGGCGCCCGAGCCCGAGCCAAAATTTGCCCAGGCTCCGCTGGAATTTTTAAATTGCAAAGTGCCGTTGTTATCGTAAATGCCGTAGCCGTTCGTTCCGTCCGTATAGCCAAAATTTATATACTGCCCTTCTTTTAAGCCAAGGTTGCCGTTAATGTCTAATTTATGATTTGGCGAAGTCGTCCCGATGCCGACGTTGCCGGTAGAACTAATAAATATCGTAGAGGTTGCCTGTGATAATCCCGTGTCATCGCCAACTAAGAAATAACCTTTGGTAAGGGCGGTAGAAATAAACGGCATGGTTGAAGTGGTAATGTATCCGAGCTGACCGCCGGTAACACCTAATATCTGTCCGGGTGTTCCCAGCGCCAAAATAGCCATTGCTCCCGCTCCCGAACCTCTTAAAATTCCTCCGGTGGTGATAGCGGAGATGTCCGCCTCAATGCCGCCGTATTCGTGTTTTAGCGTTCCGGTAGAGCCGGTAAAAGCGGCTAAGGTCGTCGGGTCGGTCGTGCCGTCGCCGATAACGATAGCGCCGTCGGTGGTAACATCCAAAGCTTGCATCGCTCCCGTGCCGTTGCCGAGGAGCACGAAACCGTCAGATAAAGAAATTGCGCCGGTGCCGCCGTACGGCACGCCGATAGTGGAGCTGGCTAAATCCCATTTGTTGTTCCAGGTTGTTGCGGAAGAGATATAGGCATCGGCAATGGCCGTTCCCTGATAGCCGCCTTGCACGATATTGCCGGAACCATTAACGGCAAAACCATTGCCCGCATCGTTCACGGATAAAATCCAGTTGGGAGAAGTGGAAGCGATGCCGACACTGCCGCCGTAGGGATTTAATAAAATATCATTTTCGGATGCCGCGCCAATAATCAAATCCCCCGTACCCGAACTTATCCGGTTGAATGTTGAACTCGCGGTGGTGGAAGTCGCGACAAAGTAACTCGCGTCAACATACGAAGTAAAACGGCCGTTGCCGGCAACATCCAATAGGTAAGTTGGGGTAGCGTCGCCTATTCCCACATTGCCCCCGTCAGCAATCACTATGCCGTTGCTTGCGTTGTCATATAAAGCGAGACCGCTGTCGTTTGTTGCCGAAATAGTATTAGAACTTAAATAAATGTTGCCAATGGTAGCTTGCGTGCTGGTGGAATTAGTTAAGGTAGCTAAACCGGCGGCGGTTAGCGTGCCGGATAAATAGCCGTTGCCAGTGATGGCTAAAGTTGTAAATGGAGTAGTTGTGCCAATTCCTACATTTCCGTCCGCGTCAACAATAAACTGCGTAGTGGATGAGCCGATAGCGAATGCCGGCTGTCCACCCGGAGCGTTCACTGATAAAAATGCCCAAGGCGAACTTGTCCCAATACCGACTTTGTTATTTGTTGTATCGATAAATAGCAGATGATCGTAGCTTCCGGCCGTGCCTACTCTGAAATTTCCGTACACGTCTAACGTGTGGCCCGGGGTGGTAGTGGCGATGCCGACTCTGTCCCTATTGGTCACGTTCAAAAGCACATCACCAGTGGAAGATGCAATGCGCAGAACGTCCGTTGACTGGCCATTTGAGCCCTGTACGTTGAGCGTGATAATGCCGTCCGTGGAATCGTTTTGGATAAACACCGGCTGGTTAAAATCAAAGAGATTTGCGGTTGCATCCCATTTGATAACCGCGTTCGGCACCACCGAACCGCGGAAAAAAAGCAGCGAAGCGTTTTGGGTATCGGCCGTATCGTTGTCGGAGTTGATGGTAAACGTCTCGGACTGTGTGCCGCCGATTGTGGTGGAAGCCGCGGAAACATTGTTTACGATTAATTCGCCGACATAAAGCTTATCCCAATAATAGTCTACCGAACCCAAACTATAGCTAATGTTTTGATTGGGAATGACATTTGATTTGATGTACGAGTTAATCGTCAGCGTATCGCTGGAACTGCCGCCCAAAGTTGTTGAATTGCCGATGACGGTTAAATCGCCGCCGATGTGGGCATCCCCTGACGTTTGCAAAGCGCCGGCCGTGGTCGTGGCAATGCCGATGCCTAAACCGCCGGTGACGTAGCCGTTGCCATTGACGGAAAAAGTAACTGTAGGGCTGGACGTGCCGATGCCGACACTGCCGCCGTAGGGATTTAATAAAATATCATTTTCGGATGCCGCGCCAATAATCAAATCCCCCGTACCCGAACTTATCCGGTTGAATGTTGAACTCGCGGTGGTGGAAGTCGCGACAAAGTAACTCGCGTCAACATACGAAGTAAAACGGCCGTTGCCGGCAACATCCAATAGGTAAGTTGGGGTAGCGTCGCCGATGCCGACATTTCCCCCATCCTGCACAAAAATCCCATTTGAACCGTCATCGTACAAATATAATCCGCTGTCGTTCGTCGCGGAAACAGTATTGCTGCGCAAGTACATATTCCCTATCGTCGCCTGCGTAGTGGAAGAATTACTGAGCGTGGTTAAACCGGCGGCAGTTAATGTGCCGGAGAGATAGCCGTTGCCAGTGATGGCAAGAGTAGTGAAAGGAGAAGTCGTCCCAATGCCGACATTGCCGCCGTACGGATTTAATAATAAATTATTCGTCGTGCCGGCGGAGTGAACGGTAAAGTTGCCGGAGGCGGAAGCAATGTCAAAGGCAAAGGTAGAAGTGGCACTGGTGGAAGTCGCGACAAAGTAACTCGCGTCAACATACGAAGTAAAACGGCCGTTGCCGGCAACATCCAATAGGTAAGTTGGGGTAGCGTCGCCGATGCCGACATTTCCCCCATCCTGCACAAAAATCCCATTTGAACCGTCATCGTACAAATATAATCCGCTGTCGTTCGTCGCGGAAACAGTATTGCTGCGCAAGTACATATTCCCTATCGTCGCCTGCGTAGTGGAAGAATTACTGAGCGTGGTTAAACCGGCGGCAGTTAATGTGCCGGAGAGATAGCCGTTGCCAGTGATGGCAAGAGTAGTGAAAGGAGAAGTCGTCCCAATGCCGACATTGCCGCCGTACGGATTTAATAATAAATTATTCGTCGTGCCGGCGGAGTGAACGGTAAAGTTGCCGGAGGCGGAAGCAATGTCAAAGGCAAAGGTAGAAGTGGCACTGGTGGAAGTTGCGACAAAGTAACTCGCATCAACATACGAAGTAAAGCGGCCGTTGCCGGCAACGTCTAAAAGATAGGTTGGCGTGGCGTCGCCTATTCCCACATTTCCCCCGTCAGCAATCACTATCCCGTTGCTCGCGTTGTCATATAAAGCGAGACCACTGTCGTTAGTCGCCGAAATCGTGTTAGAGCGCAGATACATGTTGCCAATCGTTGCCTGCGTAGTAGAAGAATTTCCGAACGTGGCTAAACCGACGGCAGTTAATGTGCCGGAGAGATAGCCGTTGCCGGTGATGGCAAGAGTAGTGAAAGGAGAAGTTGTCCCAATGCCGACATTGCCGCCGTAGGGATTTAATAAAATATCATTTTCGCTGGCCGCGCCGATAATCAAATCTCCGGTGTACGAGGCGAGCGGACCGCCGAATGTCGTGGTAGCTGTACCGAGATAATTGATCGGACCGGTAACACTTATATTGCCATCAACAAATACATTGCCCGTAACCGAGAGCGTTTGAAACGGTGAGGTTGTGCCGATACCGACGTTTCCGTTATCCAAAACAGTTAAAAGCGTAGTGGAAGCGCTGTCGGCGACGTTGAGAAGCGATACGCCGCTGCCGGACGTGCCGCCCCAAAGCGTGAGAGCGGCGGACGGAGACGAGGTGCCGATGCCGACCGCACCGTCATTGTTGACGATGAAGACATTGCCGTCGCTATTCGCGCTGGAAGAAATCGCGAAGTAACCGCTCGTGGACGTGGCCGCGATCTCCAAGCCGAAGTCCGGACTGACGTCGCGGATGCCGACCGCTCCCTGATTCAAAACCGTCAACAAAGTAGTGGAAGCATTATCAGCAATCGTTACAATGCTCGCGTTGCTTGAGGTTGCCAGAGATGACCACAGTGTGAACTGGCTTGCCGGTGAAGACGTGCCGATACCGACATAGCCGCCATCCAAAACTGACAGAACGTCCGTGCCATTATCCTGCAGTTTTAAAATATTTCCGGTACCCCGCTGGTTGACGAGCAAGGCAGGTGAAGTGCTGGAAGCGGTAATGCTGAAAACACCGCTACTCGTGCCGCCTGCGATCGTAATAGTTCCGATAACGTTCAAATTACCGCCAACGCTGGTATCACCAGTGAGCGTGCTCTCTCCGGCAACGGTTAAACTGCCGTTGATAGTGCCACTCTGCGTAACGGTCAAATTTTTACTTACTAATAGATCTTCAACAATATGCGCGTCTTTGGCAACGGTAAATTCGCCGCCCACGCCTAAGTTGCGCCCGACGCTCAAATCATACAGAGCGCCCAAACTGTCCGTAATAAAATGTCCGGAAACAGTTAGTGTGCCGCTGATAGCAGCGTTGCCGTTTACGCCTAATTCATCAATACTGGCTAAACCCCGCACGCGGATGCCGCCGCTAATATCAACGCTATCTTTGATTATGACATCGCCGCTCGCGGAGTACAGCGGCCCCCACAAATCTAAACTGTCATGAAACACGGCCGGACCATTGACGGTGAGTCCGCCGGTTATTTCCGGACTGCCGATAATTTTATCTAATGCCAATTCGCGACCGAATGCGGGCAGCGGCGTTGCCGCCGGCAGTTTCGGTGACGCCACCTGTTGCTGTGTCGTGGTGATAATGATTGTCTGTGGCGTACCCGTCGCCGGAATTCCTGCTGGTGCCTCGGCCGGCACTGCAACGATTTTGGTTTCAACACTCTGCCGGAACGAATCAGGCAAAATGAAATCTAACGCCCGCAGCCAAAGGCTGGCTAAAGAACTTTTTGATTTTGTCTGTTCAATCTGCCAGGCGTCTTTTGCGGCGTCCACGCCGCCCGAAACTTTTGCCAGATTATCGCTCATACTCTGCCAGAGACCGCCGGAGGTCTGCTTCGCGCTCTCCGAGACACCGGCGACGCGCGCGTTGCCGCCGTTAATTTTTTGCGCGAGGTAGCTCTGCGCGCGCGCCAGTCCGCCGGATGTTATTTCCAAAAGCGCCGTACCCAAGTCGCGTTGTTTGCCGGCCAGCGTATTTATAAAACCGTTGCTTTTGCGCTGAACGGCGTCGGCGAGCTGCTTTTGTGTCTGCGCCGCGTCATTGACCATTAAAAATATTTTTTGCGAAAACGGTTCTCCTTCGTTTTGAAATTCCCGAATGCCGGCGACCGTGCCGCGGGACGAGCGAACTAATTCATTTTTGTGCGTCTCTAATTTGCCGACGCCGGCGGCGATGAGCGTATCCGTTGCGCCAATGCTCTGGCTGAAGGCAACGGCAACCGGTTCGGGCACCAGCCGCGTTGGCGCCGCCAAAATATTGCGCACGGCCAACGATAGATCCGGCGCCAGAGTATCCATGGCAAATACTGTTTCTTCCACTGAACGATTCAGACCGGCCAAAATAAACTGCTGCCGCCGCGTAGTGCGTGCCTCAAGCGCCACACTGAAGTTGTTGAGAGCGGAGCCGACACGCTCCAAATGCAACAGCGCGCGCGCGCCAGCTTTTTGCAGCTGCGCCTGCGGACTTCTGTCCGCGCTCGCGAGCGCTTGGTTGGCGTTAGCAATAACGCCGACACCTACTTGCAAACCAGTGGTAAAAGTTGTATCAGCGGCGACGCGCGTTGCCTGTATCACGGCAGTACCCGCGTCCGCAACAACAGCCCGTGCACCCTGCGCGGTTTTAGCGAGAGCGTCCCAAAAAAGATTTTCTGCCCAAGCCGCCTGCGCCGGCGCGTACCAAGGAGCAAAGCTCAACGATACGGTGGTGAGAATTAAAAAGCTTGCCACGACCGTCTGAAAGCGGTATCGGGCAAAATTGGTTAGGGGTAGGCCTGCAACGTGCTCCAGTTTTTGGTACACCAGTTGTCCCGGCGCCGGTTCAGTTTTGGTTTGCACGGCTGCCTTGGCCTCCATCCGCGCGATATAATCTTCCACGTCCCGCAGACGGGCCTTCCAGTTGCGCCCGAATTTTTTGGCTGGCATCCTGCCGGTGCGCGCCATCAGCGAGAGGTAATCCTGGGAAAATTTCGTGTACCGCGCGGCCTCGGCCAAACTGATGTAGGCTTCTTTGTCGCCGGAAAAATGAAAAGACTGCCCCTGATTTTTTTCAAGGTCAGGCGTATCAAAAACGTCCGGCTCAATGCCGCTTTCTAAGTTGTCTTCTCCTTTGCCAAGCATGGGGAATGAAAACAATGATATAAGCTAATTTTTTGTATCGGATAGAATCCTAAAATTATTTTTATTATACCATTTTTTATATCCTGCGCGCAAGAAAAAAAGTTAATAACAAAAACGTATCCGATATGGCACGTCTTATAAAAAAAATTATAAAAATAACCCAATATATTGCTGATAATTCTATAAAATTATAAATTTTTAAAATTTTGTGCAACGGCAGAGTCTCCCACGGGAGACTCTGCCGAAAAAAATTACGGCTGAAGATAAAAAATTAAATTAGTTTTCCACATCTGAACCAATATAAAACAGGAGGTTTCCGAAACCCCGTAGGGTTTCGGAAACCTTGCGAGTCCATTTGTTATTCCGCCCCGCCCC
>MFGL01000030.1:0-4911 GCA_001778285.1 Candidatus Falkowbacteria bacterium RIFOXYC2_FULL_47_12 | reverse complement strand
CCGCAGTCTGCGGGGCGGGGCGGGGCTTGTCGGAATAACAAAAGGGGGTGTTTCCGCAGTTTAAGTTTATAGATTCATTTACGCTCCGGCAATTCATTTATGCTCCAGTAGAGTCTTACCTACGCTCCGGCAGAGTCTTCCCGCAGGAGACTCTGCCGTAACAAAACTAAAAGACGCAATTTTATGGTCTCTTTCGTATCGGATACTTTTTACCAGATGTGAATCTTAAAACATCCTCTAAAAATATCCCATGCCCTCCCGGACATTAAAAAATATTTTCTGATTAAGTAAAATTAAAAAAATATAAAATATCTTTTTATACGTGCGAAGTTATTTCTTCACGGCAGAAGACTGCCATCGCGTCTTCTCTGTCAAGAAATTTTCTGCTGAAAAGCAAAGCGGCGGCTGTTGTTAAAACAATACATAGAAAATAAATTGCCTCTTTCTTTTTGTATTTGCCGGCTCTTTTCTCCCACTCGTAGACTCTTTTAATCTTAGCTTACTTTTCGCATATCGGATGGGAAAACCGACGAAATAGGAACTTTGGCGTGAAAAATAAACGGCAAAATCCACTACCGTGAAAATCTGCCGAAGCCAAAAGGTTTCGGAAACTTCGTAGAATTTTTCTAAACCTTGCGCGACAGTAAAGTATTCCGCTTGCCGCGCTGTCGTCCCTACAAGCTAAAAGGCTTCCGAAATCCCATAGGGTTTCGGAAACCTTGCAAGAAAATTACTATGGTATTTAGTATCGGATACATTTAGAAAGCTGGGGCGCATCGCATACTACGTAAATTTACTTAGATAAAAAATACTCCGCTTTTACAACGGAGTATTTATTTTTTGCTAATTTTAAAACAAATTTCGTATCGGATAATTTTTTAGGGCAGTTCTGCTAACTTTTGAAATTTTTTTTCGTCTATCCCTGAGCCGATAGCGGCTACATTTAACCCGCTGTTTGCAATGAGAGCGCCAGCCACGCGCCGGATGTCGCGCGGAGTGAGCGCGTCAATGATTTCAAAAAACGCTTCGGGAGTCAAAACCTTCGGCTGCAAAAGTTCTTGTCTGACATACCACATATTGATATTTTCAGCTGCTTCAAGGTCAATGGTTGTCCGTCCTTTCAAGTACTCTTTGGCTTTTTGCAATTCTTTTTTGCCGACAGCGGTTTGGGCGATGCGCACGCACTCTGCGAGCGTGACTGCCACGGCTTGACCGAGTTTGTCAGCCGATGTGCCGATAGTGGTAGTCAGATACCCGTCGTCTGCGTAGCCTTCCATCTGCGTATGTACTTGATAAGCCAAACCTTTACGTTCGCGCACGGCAATGAAGAGACGCGAGCTCATGGAACCGCCCAAGATAACTGAGAGGAGTTTGGCGATGTAGAAATCAGCGTGGTCGTAGCCAAAGGCGCGAAAGCCGACCGAGACGTTTACCTGCTGGCCGGCCTGCGTTTGTATCTTGAGCGCCGGTGCGCTCTGCGTACCGCTGAAACGAAACACCGCGCTCCCCCGCCCGCCCGGCACGTTCAAAAATTCTTTGCGCGCGAACGCGACAGCCGCGGCCGGAATGCAGCCGGCTAAACCGACAACGATACCCGCAGCGCGATACTGCGCGGCGACGTAATTCAAAAAATCCTGCCGTTCAAATGCGTTGATGTTTTGCTTCGTGCCAATCGTCTCCCAACCGGCCGGCGTATCACCGTACAGACAAGACTCAAACAAATTATCAATGTGAATAAGCGGATTGTTTTGGTACATGTTTATCTCTTCGGTTATCACTCCCCGCTCCCGCTCAATTTCACTGGCGGAAAATTTTGAGTGTAACAGCATGTCGCTGATGACATCAACAGCGGCAACGGCGTGGCGGGCAGCAACTTTGGCGTAGTAGCCGGTGTACTCTTTGGAGGTAAAGGCGTTGAACTCGCCGCCGATACTGTCTAATGCCGACGAAATGGCAAGCGTCGTGGGCCGCTTTTTCGTGCCCTTAAAAAGCATGTGCTCAACAAAATGGGAGATGCCGTTTTGCGTGCGGCTCTCGTGCGCGGAGCCGGTTTTCACCATAACTAAAATCGCAAACGTTTGTGCTTCCGTTTGCGGTATGGTTAAAATACGAACACCGTTCTTTAAAATTTGTTTTTTATACATAAAAAAAGTATTTAGTAGTTAGTATCCAGTATTTAGTATAACAATAATATCATACTAAATACAAAATACCATATACTAAATACTTTCTACCAACTCCCACTGCTCCCTCCTCCCCCACTCATCCCTCCGCCAAATCCGCCAAACCCTCCCCCGGACGAACCGCCGCCAAATCCGCCGCCGCCAAGAAACCACGGCAAGTTGCGGCCGCTTGCTTTCGCGGCATTATATTGTTTAGAGACAATAAAATCAAAAAACAAACCGAAAATCGCTAAACCGACTATGGAACCGACGCCAACCCATAAAAATCCCCAAATTAAACCTAATATAACGCCGACCGCGCCGCCAATCGCTCCGCCCGCCCACCAGGTTTTGGAGCGTCCCAAAATGGAACCAAGCCACATGAAGCCAAAAATGACAACCCACAAAATAAAATTCCAGTCCCAGCCGCTTCCGCCTCCGTTACTTTCCGAAGGCACGTATTCGCCGCGCGTCGCTCCGATAATTTTATCAACCGCCAAACTAATCCCTTCGCCGTATTTTCCCGCCTGAAACGCCGGCTTCATTTCGTTATTGATAATCCAGTTTGACTGCGCGTCAGTGAGCGCGCCTTCCAAACCGTAACCGACCTCAATGCGCATCTTCCTGTCCTCTACGGCGACTAAAACTAAAACGCCGTTATCCTGTTTGGCCTTTCCAATGCCCCACTCCTGAAACAATTTAACGGCGAAATTTTCAATGTAGTCGCCCTGCAGACTCTGAATGGTGACAACTGAAATTTCATTACTTGTCTCTTTTTCAAAATTAACTAATTTTTCTTCCAGCGCTTGTTGCGTTCCATCATCAACAATAATAACGCCGGCGAAGTCGTTGACAAAGCCGGTTGGGATGCCGGGGTTGTAGTAAGCTGATGCAGGCAAGGCTAAAAGGAAAAGAATCGTTACTATAATTTTTTTCACAAATTTACACTAATTTATTACTAATTAACACTGATCACGAATTATAGCTATTCGTGATTAGTGGCCATTCGCCCGCCCGCCTGACTGCGCCAGCAGGTCGGGCAGATTAATGATTGGTGGCTATTAGTGATACTAAAATTTTACAGCAGGCGCATTCTCGCTCCCGTTCGTTGCTTCAAAGTAATTCCGCTCGCCAAAACCGAACATCCCTGCCAGCATATTGCCCGGAAAACGTTTCACCATGACGTTGTACCCGCGCACTTCTTCATTGAAGCGTCCGCGCTCAACTGAAATACGATTTTCGGAGCCTTCCAGCTGTGCCATCAGCGTCTGCACCGTATCGGCTGATTTCAGCTGGGGGTAATTTTCCATTACGACCAGCAGACGGGACAACGCCGACTCAACTTCGGTCGCGGCGGCGGCTTTTTCGTTAACCGTCCCCGCTCCGACGTATTTGGTGCGCGCGTCAGCGATCATGCCGAAGACATCTTTTTCCTGCGCCATAACGCCTTTGACCGACTCCACCAAATTGGGGATCAAGTCAAAACGGCGCTGGTACTGGGCCTCCACCTGCGCCCACTGGCCGTCAATTTGTTCGCCCGCCGTGACGAATTTGTTGTAGTAGGAGAAAAGCCCCGCCACAATGACAACGGCAACAATGCCGATGATAATCCATGTTTTTTTCATATAAATCATACAAATTAATTAAATTTATTATTAAAATAACTTGTCAATTCGCTAATCCCCACCCTCTCCTGCTCCATAGTATCCCGATCTCGCACCGTCACCGCCTTATCCTCAAGACTGTCAAAATCAACCGTGACGCAGTAGGGCGTGCCCACTTCATCCTGCCGCCGGTAGCGCTTGCCGATGCTCTGCGTTTCATCATAATCCACCATCCACCGCTCGCGCAAGGTGGCGGCAATGCCTTGTGCTACTTTCGTCAGCGGTTCTTTTTTAGACAACGGCAACACGGCTATCTTGAACGGCGCCAATTTTTTGTCCAAGCGCAAAACAATTTCTGTTTCGTGCTTAGCGTCCGTGTCGCCGGAGCGAACTTCCACCTCGCTAAAAGCGTCAGCTAAAACCGCGAGCATAATTCTGTCCAACCCAAACGTCGGCTCAACCACATAAGGAATATATTCTTCATTCGTTACCGAATCACGATAACGCAAATTTTGCTTTGAATACTCAATGTGATTTTTCAAATCGTAATCGGTGCGATTCGCGATGCCGGCGATTTCGTCCCAGCCGAAGGGAAAGTTGAAATACGTGTCCACCGTGCGCTTGGAGTAGTGCGCCAATTCGTCTTTGGCCAGTTCCATTTTTTTAATGTTTTGAGGTTTTAAGCCTAAATCTTGAATAAAAAATTCCTGCTGGGAGACGAGCCACTCTTCAAATTTGACGTCATCGTCACCCGGCTTCACGAAGTACTCCAGTTCGGCAATGGTAAATTCTTTCATGCGGAAGATAAAATTGCCGGTCGTTATTTCGTTGCGAAAATTGCGCCCGATTTGGGCGATGCCGAACGGCACTTTCTTGCGCAGCGTTTCAATAATCAGTTTAAAATCGGTAAACATGGTCTGCGCGGTCTCGCCCCGCAGATAAGCGGCCGCTTTGTCGTCTTCTACGGTGCCGATAAACGTTTTAAACAGCAAGTTAAAATTTTTAGCTTCGGTCCACTCCGTTTTTTTCCCCTTGTGCTCGCGCTCGTGCGCCGCGATTTCTTCCGGCTTGTCCTGGCGCAAACGCATATGGCAGAGTTTGCACTCTACCAGCGGGTCGGTAAAGTGCGACAAATGCCCCGAGGC
>MFGL01000029.1:511-4944 GCA_001778285.1 Candidatus Falkowbacteria bacterium RIFOXYC2_FULL_47_12 | reverse complement strand
AGTTTTACTATTACTATCGCGAGCAAATCTTTTAAAATTCCCGCAACGATTTCTTTTTCCGGATTAAAAGTCAGGCCAACTGGGACAGTTCCGACAAGCGGAAATATTACTCATAGTGGTAGTGCGATCACCGGCGTAATCGGCGCCGCGAGTTTTGGCACATTAACCTCTGTCGCTGGTTCAGCCAAAAAAATTATTATCAATAATCCGGCTGACGCGACTGTCGGCAATACGGTAAGCGTCACGATTGAAGTGCAGGATCAGTTTGGCAACAAAGTCGCGAGCGCGAACGACCAGGCGGCTACGGTTACTGTTGACGGCGATGCAAAAATTTCGGGCGTAACAACCGGCGCTGGCGACGGAACCTATAGTTCCCTGTCGGAAACAATTACCTCAAATAGCGGTCAAATAGTTTTAACCATAACAGACGCGACCGCTCAGACGGTCAATATCACTACTAACCATGCAACGCTTGATCACTCTTCCACGCAAAATGTAGTTTTTGCCGCGGCTAGCGGCGGAAGCGGTAGTGGAAGTGGTAGCGGAAGCGGCGGTGGTAGCGGAAGCGGAAGTGGCAGTGGTGGTGGAAGTGGCAGTGGCAGTGGCAGTGGTGGTAGTAGTGGTGGAAGCTCCGAAACAACCAGCTTGCTGTATCCCCTGCCTACCGGCGCCGGCATTCAAACAACGAACAAAAAAATTCTTTCTTCTTCCCCGGACGGCACGAAAATTGAAAACAATTTGATGACCGTCAATGCCCAAGGCGCCTTAGCCGAGGTTCGGGTGCAGTCAACTATCAGCCCCGCTACTCCCCTTCAGGACGGCCAAACTATTACGCTCGAAACCGGAGCAATCAGCGAAGTGAAAAGTGTGTCTTTGTCTTTGCCCAGCGACTGCCTGCAAAATATCAGCATTTCTTCTTCCGGATACGCCAGTAAAGTTATCGCGAGCATCGTGGCGCAGGCGGCCGCGGCAGAGCAGACTGGCGCTGAAGCGAGAGACGGAATGTATTTATTTGGCTATAAGAAATTCACTATTTTGTTAAATGCAAAAAATAACAATCTTGCCACGTTGGAAAAGCCGGTTGAATTGTCTTTTGACGTTTCCGGCATTGAGTACCCGCAATACTTAAGCATTGCCTGGTTTGATACAGCTGCAAAAAAATGGATTGATTTGGGCAGCGTACTCAACGGCACTGCCTTAAGCATTGAGACAAAGAAAACCGGCGACTTCGGCATTGTCCGCACCTTGGAACAGCTTCGCACGGTGGAAAATATAAAAGCCGGCAGAGCTGAGGTTTTGGGAATCAAAATCAACAGCGAAGAAACCCAGCCGGAAACGGCTCAAGCGGCGTCTGTAACGGAAGCGGAATATTTGGCGGGCGCAGGCGATGTGAATGTTTTGCTCGCAGCGATGAGCGCAACCAGAAACATTGTCCAGGAAAAATTTTTTTACGACGCTCACACGAAAAATTTAATTAAAGGCTTAAAAAATTTAACGGCCGCCAATATTAACAGCTACACCAACTTCATCACGTACGGCAGCGAGAGCGCGGTGAAATTAGGCGCGGGCGAACGCGCCGGCGTATTGAATTCTTACAAAGCCGCTTTTGGCAAATTGCCCGTGAGCGCACGCGACTGGCAGGATGTAGTTAATATTGCTACCGGCCATTGGACGAACGAGCGCAATACCGTTGCTGAGAATAAAGCGAAAATTACTTTCCGCGCGGTTTACCGGCGCGAAGCGGATTTAACGAATAAATACGATGACGCGGCGATAAATATTTTAGCGTACGGGTTATTGTCGGCGAAAAGAAATATAGGATCAGAACAGACGGCGATAAAAACTTTTAAAGCAGTCTTTAGATATAATCCTAAATCCACTGCTGATTGGAACTCAGTGCGGGCGATAGCGTATTCGGGGACGAAAAGATAAAGGAAAAAAAGCTAAAAAACTAGAAAACAAAAAAACAAAGGGAACAAGACATTGTCTGGTTCCCTTTTTTGTTAACTGCAAATAATTTTAGTAATCAGTCTTGACGTAGTTTTTAACGGCAGTTTGCAGGAAGCGCTTGATCGCCGCTAATGATTTTTGTCCGCCAGCTGGCGGATTGATTTTTTCAAGCAACGTACTGTTTTTAATTTCGCTGAGCGCGATGTCGTCGGTATAGAGCAGTTGCGCCAAAAATAATTTTTCGCTGAATGCCCCGCCGTAGACTTTGCCCGCGGCCGCGATGATTTGTTTTAAACTCGCATGTTTATCGCGAATGACAAAATACAGGTCAACGTAATCGCGCCAGCTATTGCGCCGGTTCAACGCGTAGGCTTTGGTTATGGCAACGCCTTGGGTTGACAACAGGGGGAGCGCTTTCGTTTCGCGTTTGAGCTGCGCGCTTAAGTCAAAAGGATAGTACACGAAAGAAACTTTAATGTCCGCGAGCGTAAGAAAAGTGAACTCATCGCCATTGTTGAGCAAAATTTTTTTTACCGGCAAAGCCCTCATAATTTTACGAGTGAGGGGCGCGGTGATGGGCTTTGGACAAAAAACGTCAAAATCGTAAGAAACGCGGTGGCCGATTTGCAAAGCGAGCGCAGTGCCGCCGGCGAGATAGCCGATGTCTTTGAACTGAGCGAGTTTTTGCCAAACTTCTTTTCGCTTAGCGTCTAAAATTTCGTAATGGAGCCGCATAAATTTTTTTTAGATATTTTTTCTTGTCTAATTTTTTAACGCCTAATAAATACTGAACGAAATTCAAAATGCTCGGGTAGTAAAGTCCGGGCTTTGGTTTTTTAAATTCGCGCCGGATAGTGGGTTGGCCGTACATTTGAAACAGCCGCCGCACGTCGTCCATACTGCCGTGCGAGAGCACTTGATGAATGATTAAATTTTTGTCTTGGCTAACGTCTAACTTGCCGGCGTTTAAAAACCAAAAAAGATGTCTGAATTGCGCCGCGTTGTTTTGAGGCAGAGACATTTTTTTCTTTTTCATAACCGTATTTTAGCATAAAAAGAAGGGCTTCGCAAATTTTGCGAAGCCCTTTTAAAAATTCTTTTAATCATCTTCTATTATCCTCTTGACTCAGTGCCGGCATTTCCTCTAAAATAACTGGCGGCCGCGAATTTAAACTGCTCAATGAATAATGTCTTAAAAAAGACGGCGCTATTTTGCTCGTAGAATAAAATCAAGGCCTTTTTGTAGTCGCTTTCGTTAATGCCGCGGTAAGACAGCGGGCAATAATTAAACGCCAGCAAAATGGCGTTGGCTAACAAGCGCGCGGTCCTTTTATTGCCGTCCTCAAACGGCTGGATATACGAAATCATCAGCGCGGCCATGAGCGCTTTGGCTAACGGCTGTTTGGTTCTATTAATGCCCACCGTTAATTTTTCCATCGCTTCCCGGATTTGATGCTGGTTATCCAAGGGGCGGTAATTTGTGCCGATGATGCCGACTAAGTTTTTTCTAAATCCATAATTTATGTTTAAACCGGCGACTATCAGCCGGTGCATATTTTCAATTTGCCTCAGCGTAATTTTTTTAAAAAAACTTTTATTGCCGGCGGCATAATCCAGCGCCTGCTTGTGGTTTAAAATCATAATCGCCTCTTCTTTGGTATGCCCGGCCGCCTCTTTGTGCTCCTTGATTAAAACTTCCGTATCAATCAGCGAATAAGTATTGCCCTCTATCTGCGACGACTTCCAGCTTAATTCTATGGTCAGCCGCTCTAATTCTTTTTTTAATATCACCGGGCTTAAAGAGGAGGCGTTTTTTTGGTAATTTTTATTCGCGTCCGCAAGCTCTTTTATTTCTTGGCGGGAAAACAAGCCGTCGTTTAGAGCGGAAAAAATATTAAAATTAAATTTGGGAAAAGCCGCCGTTCGCTGTTCCAGCTCGCGCGCAAAGTAATCATTGGCGTCAATGTGTTTTAAGAGCGTGTTTTCTAACAACTCGCTATAACGCGCGCCTCTGCCCGCTCCCTGTCTTGTTATCGCTTTAACGCGCAATAATTCATTAATGTCCCTGATGACAGTGGCGCGTGAAACAACCTCCTCCCAATCGTGCGTTAAATAATGGATGATTTGACTGGAGGCAGCGGGTTGGTTATTTTGGATAAAATGTAGAATAGCGTTTTGTCTCTTGTTTAATTTCAGCATAAAAAATAGTTAAAAAATAATGTTGCATTTCTTTGCCTTAATTGTATCATTTTGCGACAAAAATATCAACGCGGCGCATTAATCAAATAAAAAAAGAAGGCCGAGCGGTTATACTAACACACTCGGCCTCGGCTTTCTTCATTGAAAAGAAAAATAAAGATCATCCCCCCGTCGGTGTCGGCGTCAACTTGGGAGTTGGCGTCGGCGTGACCGTCAGGGTTGGGGAAGGAACGATATTACTGAACGGTCTTCTGCGCCTGTTGTTTAAATTCAACCGGCACACT
>MFGL01000029.1:0-486 GCA_001778285.1 Candidatus Falkowbacteria bacterium RIFOXYC2_FULL_47_12 | reverse complement strand
TTTCTTTGAAACACTGCTGCTCGAAAGAGGTAAGTGTTTCCAAACTGCGGCCCGGATCTATAATTCAAAGCTATGCTACTGGCACCGGGCCGCCAGCGCAAAAAATTATCCGTGGGAATGGATTGACCTAAATAGTCCCACGGTCTTCCGTTAACGGACACCTGCCAATGGACAGTCGTTGCCGATTGGGAATCAAACCCAATTCGGACGAAGTCGGCAACAATCATTAACTCCCGATCCATCGGGAGGTCTTCGTCAACTTCCTTGACTTCTGTCAGAGTGCTAGCCGCGTCAATTACGGCTAGAGCGGACAAAGAGTTGGGAAGCAAAAAGACCTCCTTAGACCAAACCCACGGTCTAGGGTTCCCTTTTATTGCTGCTACCCCGAGACAGTAGCGGCTGGGAACCATTGGGCCGGAGCGGAATTTAGGGGCGATGGAGTTTTGTGTCACCGCCGGCCAAAAGAGGAACTTGTTAGATCCACTC
>MFGL01000028.1:40516-47759 GCA_001778285.1 Candidatus Falkowbacteria bacterium RIFOXYC2_FULL_47_12 | reverse complement strand
AACGGCAACCAGCGCGGCGACAGCGTGTCCAAGAGCCGCGCCAGCGAGCACTTCCCCTTGCGCCACTTTGCCCTCTGCGGCCTCTGCAACCGCCCCCTAACAGCTTATTTTGCCAAAGGTAGACACGGCGGCCTGTTTGCTTACTATCGCTGTTACAACAAAGACTGCGCCTCGCCCAGCTCCATTAAGCAGTCCGTCATTGAGGGGGCGTTTACGGAGCTTCTGTTAAACATCACGCCCAACGAGCAGTACCTCACCGAGTTTAAGGCGGCCATTTTGGAGGTATGGAGCAAGGAGTACAGAAACATCAACCAAGCTCGCGAGCGGGCAAGCAAGCGGCTGGCGCAACTGGAAAACGAAAAGGCAAGTTTAATGAGTATGAAAAAACGCGAGCTCATAGACGATGACGACTTTGCCGAGGATATGGAGCGCGTCAAGACCAGTATCAAGACGGCCAAGCAGGATGTGGCCGACTGCCGACAGGAGGAGTTTGACATAGACGAGGCGATAGCATTTGTATTCAACATCATCAAACACATTCCGCGCCACTGGGAGGGCGCAAACTTTGCCAACAAACTAAAATTGCAGGGTTTGATTTTTGCCAAAAATCCCATTTTTGACTATACAACATTTCTAACCCCTCAATTGTCGCCAATTTTACAACAAAAAAGCGGGACAATGCCCGCCTCTTCAACTTTGGTAGCCCCAAGGGGAGTCGAACCCCTCTTTTTAGGATGAAAACCTAATGTCCTAACCGATAGACGATGGGGCCGTAAGACTGTTTTGCAGACACTTAAAAAGTTGCTCCTTTTTATAGCTATTCTTTTTTAATTCTATTTCGCGTTTTCTGGAGTCTGTCTTACTTTGGTATGCCTCGTAATATATTAAGCGGTATGGCAAGTTGTGTTTGATTGATTTCGTTTTTCCTTGATTATGCTCAATAAGCCTATTTTTTAAATCGCTTGTATAACCTATGTAGGTTGATCTATTTTTTTCACTTTGTAAAAGATAAACATAATACATAATAATAAATTAAGGATGCCACCCTCACGGGTGGTCACCCGTTAGGGTGAAAAACCTAATGTCCTAACCGATAGACGATGGGGCCAAAATGAATGTTTGGCACGGAATAAAAAAAGATAAAACCTAATGTCCCCCGCCTGCAACGCTTCGCAAGCGAAGTGCAGCGATGCGGGCAGGTAACCGATAGACGATGGGGCCAAAATGAATGTTTGGCACGGAATAAAAAAAGATAAAACCTAATGTCCCCCGCCTGCAACGCTTCGCAAGCGAAGTGCAGCGATGCGGGCAGGTAACCGATAGACGATGGGGCCAAAAGCACGGTTGGCAGAATATAAAAAAGCGGCGCGGGCCGTGCGGAATGACTAAAAATATCATAGCGGCAAATGCCGCGCTTGTCAATGAAAAATAGACAAAATTCCGCAAAAAAGCGATAATAGGGCTGCAACCATTACTTATAAAACACACTCATGGACACAACACAAAAAACAGCCTTGTTGTCGGTATTTCATAAAGACGGCATCGCTGATTTCGCGCGCGAGTTAGTCGCACTGGGCTATCGCGTCATTGCCTCGGGCGGCACCAAGCGCGCGCTGGAGGAAGCTGGAATTTTCGCCGAAGACACAGCCGCTTTTGTCGGCGGACAAGCTATTTTGGGCCACCGGGTTGTAACGATTTCGCGCGAGATTGCGGCCGGACTTTTGGCGACTGAAAGCGACCGGGCGGAACTTATGCAGTTAGGCATCCAGTGGATTGATTTGGTGTGCGTGGATTTGTACCCTTTGCAGGAGGCCATTGCCAAACCGGAGGCCAATTTAGAATCGGTTATAGAGAGTACTGACATTGGCGGACCGCTGCTTTTGCGTGCCGCGGCCAAGGGTCAGCGCCTTGTGGTTTGCGAGGCCGCCGACCGTACGCGCGTCATTTCTTGGCTCAAGGCCGGCGAGCCGGAACGGGAGAAATTTATCCGCGGCCTCGCGGCCAAAGCCGAGGGTGTTGTCGCCGGCTACGCGCTTTTGTCCGCGCGTTTTTTGAGCGAGGGCGGTATTGACGGCACGGTCGGTGAAAAAATCGCGGACTGTTTGTACGGGGAAAATCCTTGGCAGCGCAGCTTCGGCCTGTTTGCCGTTGCCGGCGAAAAACACGACCCGCTCGCGCTCGCCAATTTTGTTCCGGTAGGCGGCACAACACCCAGCTACAACAACTTCGGCGACATTGACAGATGTTTGCAGACGATAACGCACCTTGGCGCCGGTTGGGCCATAAATTTTACTGACAAAAAAAACGCGTGCATGGCTGTGGGCGTCAAGCACGGCAATCCCTGCGGCGCGGCAGTTGGCGATACTGCCGAGGCCGTGTTAGCAGGCATGGTGTCGGGCAACCCGTTGGCGATTTTTGGCGGGGTGGTGATGGTGAATTTTCCCCTGACCGAAGCCGGCGCGGAAATTTTACTCGCGCACGGCATGGAGAGCGGCAAAAAGCGCGTGCTGGATGCCGTGCTCGCCCCGCGTTTTGACGAGAGCGCCATCGCGGTTTTGACGCGCAAAAAAACTCAGAAGTGCCGTATGCTGGCAAACCCGGGACTGGCGCAGTTAGGGGCGGAGAGTTTGGATATAGCCACGCGGCGGCGCTACGTTCGCGGCGGATTTTTGGCCCAGCAAAATTACACCTTTGTCTTTGACCGCCGGGACGCGGACGTGGCGGTGTACGGGGATATAAGCGAGGGGCAATGGCGCGATGCTGTTTTGGCCTGGGCGGTCGGTACAACCAGTAACTCCAACACCATTACGATTGTCAAAGATAACCTGGTACTCGCCAACGGCGTGGGCCAGCAGGCGCGCGTAACGGCGGCGAAACTGGCCGTGATGCTCGCCCGCGACTCCGGCCACGATTTGGCCGGCAGTGTTGCTTATAGCGACAGTTTTTTCCCCTTCATTGACGGACCCGAAGTTTTGTCCGCGGCCGGCGTGCGCACGATTATTACTTCCAGCGGTTCGGTTGCCGATGCGCAGGTGGTAGAATTTTGCAAAGAGAAAGGCATCACGCTCGTGATGGTTCCGGACAAAAAAGCTCGTGGGTTTTTCGGGCATTAGACTGTTAGTATTTGGTATGCAAAGGCTTGTGATAATGCAACTTGCATTATCACCTAAAGTTTTTTTATTTGACATCTTTTCATTTTAGACTACAATATTATTACTAATAGTTGCTACAATAAACTACAAATAAAATACAGGTATACACATTGGACTAAATGATTAAATCAAATTTGTATATTTGTAAAAAATTTGTAATTTGTAGACTATGTTCAACGTTTCCACAAAATCAGATTACGGCTTCATCGTTATGCTGGAACTGGCAAAACAATACAAAAAAAGTTGCGTGCCGCTCGCCCAAATCGCCGCAAACAAAAAACTCTCGGTCGGCTACTTGGTACAGCTCATTCAGCCGTTAGTCAAAGACGGTTTGATTATCAGCAAAGAAGGCAAGGGCGGCGGCTACGCCTTGGCAAAATCACCTCAAGCAATTTCAGTTTTGACGATACTTGAGGCGCTGGAGGGTCCGGCGATGTTAGTAAAATGCTTGAAGCGCAATGAGCAGCAGTGCCCGGGTTTTGCGGAATGCGAAATGAGAAACGTATGGCAGGCATTGGCAGATGAGATGAGAAAGATTTTAAAGAAAAAAACACTGGCGGATTTAATGAAAAAAATATGAAAACTAAAAAAATTTATCTAGACTACGCCGCCACCACGCCGGCTGACCCTCAAGTCGTCAAGGCCATGTCGCCTTACTTTACCAATGTCTTTGGAAACACAGCGTCTCTGCACGGCTTTGGCGCGGAAGCGAAAGCGGCCGTTGACGCTAGTCGCAAAATTATTGCCGATGCATTGAAAGCAAGCGCGAGAGAAATTTATTTCACTTCGTCAGCGACCGAGAGCAACAACTGGGCGCTCAAGGGCATCGCTTGGGCCAATAAGGATAAAAAACACATTATCATTTCTTCAGTTGAACACGACTGCGTGCTGACCAGCGCCGCCTGGCTGGAACGGCAGGGCTGGCAGTTAACGCTTTTGCCGGTTGATAAAAACGGCATGGTTAATCCGGCAGATGTCGCAAAAGCGATTCGGCCGGATACGCTCCTCGTATCAGTCATGCATGCCAATAACGAAATCGGCACAATAAATCCCATCGGTGAAATCGGAAAAATTTGCCGCGAGCGGGACGTGTATTTTCATACTGATGCGGCCCAGACTTTTGGCAAGTTGCCCATTGATGTCAACCGGCTGGACATTGATTTATTGACGGCGAGCGCGCACAAACTGTACGGCTCCAAAGGCGCGGCCCTGCTCTACGTGCGTACGGGCGTGCGCATCCAGCCGCTGCTGCACGGTGGCGGGCACGAAGGCGGTCTGCGCTCTTCCACGCTGAACGTACCGGCGATTGTCGGTTTTGCCGAGGCAACGAAAATTTGTTTGTCGGCAATGAAAGAAGAAAACGTCCGGCTGGAAAAATTGCGCGACAAACTTATCGCGGGCGTGCTCAAGGCTATCCCGAATGCGCATCTTAACGGACATCCCAAAAAGCGTCTGCCTAATAACGCGCATTTTCGTTTTGACCACATTGAGGGCGAAGCGCTGATAATGATGCTGGATAATCTCGGCATTGCCGCCTCCACGGCCTCAGCTTGCTCTTCGCCCAAACTGCAGCCCTCGCACGTACTGCTCGCTTGCGGTTTGCGGCCGCAGGATGCGCATGGCTCCTTGCGTCTTTCGCTCGGCCGCTGGACCACGGAGGCAGAAATAGACAGAGTGTTGGAAGTGCTGCCGGGCATCGTGGAAAAATTAAGAAAAATTTCACCGTTCAAGTAATCCTATGTATTCTCCCAAAACAATTCAATATTTTAATAATCAAAAAAATTACGGCCGGATTAAAAATCCGGACGGCATCGGCAAGGTCGGCAACATCGTCTGCGGCGACGTGATGTGGCTTTATATTAAATTAGGAAAAAATAAAAAAGGCGAAGAAGTTATCAAAGATATTAAATACGAAACCTTCGGTTGTGTGGCTGCGATTGCCACGAGCGGCCAGGTGACGGAACTAGCCAAAGGCAAAACAATTGCCGAGGCACTCGCTATCAGCAAAGACGCTATTATTTCTGAATTGGGCGGTCTGCCGCCGATAAAGGTGCACTGCTCGGTGCTGGCGGTAGATGCACTCGCCGAAGCGATTTATGATTATTTTAGTAAAAACAAAAAGCCCATACCGGAGGATTTGCAAAGGCAGCACGAGGTGATTTCAGAATCCCGCGGCATTATTGAAGACAAGTACCATGACTGGATTGCGGCAGAGGAAAAAATGCACGAGGCTGGGAGAGAGCGGTAGAAGTTGCGGAAAAAATCCTCTCCCCGTTTTTTTTCAATTTAATTTTTATCATCATCGCATCTTTGGGCAGTATCTTCTTCACTCGGTCCGCCCACTCAATGACGGTTACGACGTGCGGATCAACAAAGTATTCTTCCACACCGAGCGCCTGCAGTTCGGCGGCGGAGTGAAGGCGGTAGGCGTCAATGTGAATTAGATTTTTGATTTTAGATTTATGATTTTTGATTGCGTATACTTTAATAATATTAAACGTTGGAGAGTTGACAGTTTGTTTAATGCCGAGCGTGTGCGCTAAAAACTGGACAAAAGTGGTTTTGCCCGCGCCTAAGTTGCCAATAAGACCAATAACATCGCCGCCCTGCAATTTTTTTGCCAGCTGCTCGGCTAGGCGTTGCGTGTCCTGAAGGGTTGTCATTTTGTACTCGCTTTTCATGGAGTTTTTATGCAGACTTGTTAAATTTTCTGTATTTGCGTATAATACCACTGCTGTTTAAATAATCAACTAATTTAAAATATATGTCAGAAAATAAAACCGGCGTTGATAAGATGAGTTTTGTCTTCGGCCTGGTGGCCGGCATTGCCGTTATCAGCGTTGTAATTTTATTAAATCAAAATTTCAAGTCAAGCGGCACAGTCGCCGGAGAGGTTGTCAAAAACGATGTTCCGGCAGCAGCCGCGCCGAACCAGCCAAGCAATCCCGCGCCAACGGCGAACGTCAAGCCGTTGTCCAAAGACGACTATGTGAAGGGCGATCCGAACGCCAAAGTAGTTTTAATTGAATACTCTGATTTTGAATGTCCGTACTGCCTGCGCCATCAGGAGACAATGCAGCAGATTGCAGCCGCTTACGGCAGTCAAATCGCTATCGCGTTCCGGCATTTTCCGCTAACCAGCATCCATCCGCAGGCGCAGAAGGCCGCTGAAGCGAGCGAGTGCGCGGCTGAGCAGGGGAAATTTTGGGAAATGCACGATAAAATTTTTGAAGCCAACGCCGCCGGTACTATGAGCGTTGCCAAGTGGAAAGAATTGGCCGGCAGCTTGGGTCTGAAAACAGAACAGTTCAATTCCTGTCTTGACTCCGGCAAGTACGCGGCTAAAATTAGTCAGGAAGCTGGCGAGGGCGCGGCTGCCGGCGTGCAGGGAACGCCCGCGACTTTTATCAATGGCCAGCTCGTGTCCGGCGCGGTGCCTTATGAGCAGTTCAAGCAAATGATTGACGGCAGTTTATAGGGAGAGGGGAAAAATAAAAAAGGCCTTGCAAAAGGACTTTTTTATTTGTGGCGAGGGCTAACTCCGTTCGTGCCGCGGATGCTCGTGGCCGAGAGTTTGGCGTTGTTTTATGTAAGCGAGGTGCTTGCGCTGTTCAGCCGCATACGATGCTTTGCGCAGACCGAGTTTTTCTATCATGGCGGCTGTGTGTGCTCCACCCAAAAAGTGCGGCAGGATGACGTAGGTGGCCCCGGCCGCGTACAAAGTTTCCGCGTGCGCGATACTGTGGGCGATGACGATGATGACGGCGGATTTGTTGATGGCACGAATTTGTTTGATGAGAAGCAAATTAGTTTTTCCCTCCGGAATGGTTGAAACCGCCATTTTTATTTTTTTTAAATTCAATTCCGCCAAAAACTCCACGTCGTCGGCATCGCCGTAGCAACAGGCAATGTTGCGCACGGTGAGGTTTTTGATAATAGCAGGGTCAAAGTCAACCACCAGAAATTTTTTTTTCAGTTTGGTAAAGGCGGCGATAAAATCATAGCCGATGCGATTGTGGCCGAATAGTATTATATCATAGTTGCCGTTCGTACGCGGTTCGCGGCGCGCGTTCGTTTTTTCAAACAGTGAG
>MFGL01000028.1:36389-40506 GCA_001778285.1 Candidatus Falkowbacteria bacterium RIFOXYC2_FULL_47_12 | reverse complement strand
CGAACAATACGTAGAGTTTGTCCGCATACGTGATGAGGTACGTTGAAGCGGCAATGGTGACGAGTCCGACAAAGGTGATGAGCGAGAGGATGCTTTCGGGCACATGGCCCACCTTCACAGCCAGCATGATTATGATAAGGGAGAACTCGCTGATTTGAGCGAGCGCCAGTCCGGTGAAAAATCCGGTCCGTTTGCCATAACCAATTACACCCATAAGCGCGAGTACAATGAGCGGATTGCCGACCAGCACAAACAGCGACAATATGGTGAGCGGCCAGGCGATAGCGGTAATATTTGTAAGCGTCATTTGTGAGCCGAGCAAAATAAAAAATAAAACAATAAAAAAGTCGCGCAGCGGCTTCATCTTGGAGGCGATTTCGATGCTGTAGGGGGAAAGCGAAAGCGTGACGCCGGCAACGAGCGCGCCGATTTCAACCGAAAAGCCGAAGACGTAGAAAAGCGTCGCGGGCCCAAACCCCCAGGCGATAGCAAAGAGGAACAGAAATTCCTGCGAGCGGGCAAAAAACGAGCTCAGCGCCGGCAGAATGTAGAGACTGACAAAAACAGCCAGCACGATGAGGGCAACGCCCTGCAGGAGCGTGGCGCTGACAAGTTGGGTGATGTTTGCGCCATTGGAAAATGAGGAGATAAAAATTAAAACGAATGTAGCGACAACGTCTTGTACCAGCAAAATGCCGAGGGCGATTTTGCCGTAGAGTCTTTGCATGTCGCCCCGGTCTGAGAGTATTTTGACAACTATTATGGTGCTGGAAAAAGTTAGGGCAATGGCGATGTAAATTGCCTGGACTGTGGGAAAGCCTAAACCGGCGGCGATGAGGAAGCCAAATAGCCAGGTAAAAACGATTTGACCCGTGCCGGCCAAAAAGGCAACGCCACCGACCTCGCGAATGAGTTTGGGGTTGAGCCCCAAGCCCACGATGAAGAGTAGGAGCGCGATGCCGATTTCGGCAAACGCATTGATGACGTCGGTTGAACGCAACACATCCAAGAGGCGCGGGCCGACGATAAGGCCGGTAATAATGTGACCGATGATGAGCGGTTGGCGCAAGAGGTATATGACGCCGGCAACTGCGGTAGCAATAACCAAGATGATGCTGATTTCGGTAAAAATATTCATGCGGGGGTTTCTCTGTTATCTTAATAACATTATTATACCATACCATATTTGAATTTGACATTTCAAAATAGCTATGATATACTTTTAGTGAAGCTGGTTGTATTTACAACGAGCTTTTTTTTACACCTACGAATTATTTTTAAATATTAACTTTATTATCTATGGCTACTAATGACATTGCCGCGGCCGCGCGCGCCATTTGCGAAGAAAAAGGCATTTCCCTGGAAGCGGTTATTGAAACCATTGAGTCTGCCTTGGCCGCCGCCTACCGCAAAGACTTCGGCGAAAAAAATCAAAACATAAAAGTTGACTTTGACCTGGATGCCGGCTCCTCGCGGGTTTTTGACGAAAAAATCGTGGTGGAAGACATGCCGGCAGAGGTTGAGGAAAGTGAAATTGAAACAGAGCTTGAAGTTGTGACAGAACTAAAGAAAGCGGAGACAGCGGCTGAAGTTGACAAAGCCGAGGAAGAGGTGCGGCGCTTCAACCCGCGCACGGAAATTCAGATTTCCGATGCGAAAATATTAAATAAAAAATACACAGTTGGCGACGTTATCAGAACCGGGTTGTCGGCGCCGGCCGAGTACGGCCGCATGGCCGCGCAGACCGCAAAACAAGTTATCATCCAGCGGTTGCGCGAAATTGAGCGCGCGAACGTGTACGAAGAGTATAAGGGCAAAGAGCACGAGGTCGTCGTCGGCGTGGTCCAGCGCCGCGAGGGCAAAATCGTGATTGTGGATTTGGGCAAAACCACCGGCGTTATCCCGCCGGACGGACAAATTGCCGGCGAACGCTATGAGTCCGGTCAACGGGTCAAAGTTTACGTTGAAACGGTGAATACGACCGCGCGGGGCCCGGAAATTTTACTTTCGCGCACGAGCCCCGAAATCGTCCGTAAAGTTTTTTATACCGAAATTCCTGAAATAACCAACGGACTCATTGAGATAAAATCCGTTGCCCGCGAGGCCGGTTTGCGCTCCAAAATCGCCGTGGCGGCCTTGGAGGAAAACGTTGACCCCATCGGCTCCTGCGTGGGACAGCGCGGAGCGCGCATTCAGACGATTATTTCCGAACTGGGCG
Source organism: Candidatus Falkowbacteria bacterium RIFOXYC2_FULL_47_12 (assembly GCA_001778285.1). Taxonomy (GTDB): domain Bacteria; phylum Patescibacteriota; class Patescibacteriia; order Patescibacteriales; family XYC2-FULL-47-12; genus XYC2-FULL-47-12. Next base: position 38,288 of record MFGL01000028.1, on the reverse strand, counting down.
GGGAAAAGGTTGACATCATTGAGTATTCGGAAGAACCAAACGTCTACATCACGCACGCGCTGGCGCCGGCAAAGGTAGCGCAGGTCAGCGTAGATGAAGCTTCCCGGCAAGCGGTCGCCAAGGTTAGTGAAGACCAGCTCTCTTTAGCCATCGGTCGCGGCGGCCAGAACGTTCGTTTGGCAGCGCGGCTGACCGGCTGGAAAATTGACATTCAGCAAGCGGAGGGAAGTAAGAAAGAAGAAGTTGAGAACGAAAATGAAGAAGTTGAAAAAGAAAGCACCGAAGATGTGAAAGAAGAAAAAATAGCTAAAAAATCAAAGAGTAAAAAAGCTGAAAAAAAAGATGTTAAAGCAAAAGAGAATGTAGAAGAGACAGAAGAAAAAGTTGAAAATTAAAATTGTTGCATTTTTTATTTAATAAATTTGAGATTTATGAACACAGTATATCTCATCTTCGGCAGCGCCGCTCTGGCAATTTTGTTTGGATTGTTTTTAATCCGCAAAATCATGACTCTGCCGGCCGGCAATGAAAAAATGCAGGCCATTGCCAAGGCCATTCAAGAAGGCGCGAGCGCCTATCTCAACCGGCAATACAAAACCATCGCCGGTGTAGCCGTTGTTTTATTTATTATTATCGGCGTACTGCCGTCGTTAGGCTGGATGACGGCCGGTGCTTTTTTGGTCGGCGCCATTTTGTCCGGCGCAGCCGGCTACATCGGCATGAACGTTTCTGTACGCGCGAACGTGCGTACTGCTGAAGCGGCTCGAAAAGGTATGGCGGCCGCTCTGCAGGTAGCAGTCTACGGCGGCGCCGTTACCGGCATGCTGGTGGCGGGGCTGGCGCTATTGGGTGTGGCATCGTTTTTTTACGCAACGTATGACATCGCCGCGCTGGTTGGTTTGGGATTTGGCGGCTCGCTGATTTCAATTTTTGCCCGTTTGGGCGGCGGCATTTTTACCAAAGCCGCGGACGTGGGCGCTGATTTGGTCGGCAAAGTTGAGGCCGGCATTCCCGAAGACGACCCGCGCAATCCGGCCGTGATTGCCGATAACGTCGGCGACAACGTCGGTGACTGCGCCGGCATGGCCGCGGATTTGTTTGAAACCTACGTCGTGACCTTGATTGCTTCCATGCTTTTGGGGCACTTGCTCTTCCCGGCATTTCCCAACGCTACGCTGTATCCGCTGTTGCTTGGCGCCGTGTCCATCATCGCTTCGGTTATCGGCATTTTTTTCATTAGATTAGGCAGTGATAAAAAAATTATGAAAGCGCTTTACAAAGGCTTGGCCGCCGCGGCGATTTTAGCATTGATTGGTTTTTACCCTCTGACGGCGAGTGTGATGGCAGGCAACGGCCAGTTTGAAACGGTTGCGATTTTTTGGAGCGCGGTCGTGGGAATTTTAGTCACAGCGGCTTTGGTTGTCATCACCGAGTACTATACCGCAACGAATTTTAATCCGGTTCGCAGTATTGCCGAGGCTTCAAAGACCGGCCATGGCACCAATATCATTGCCGGTTTGGCCGTGTCCATGAAAGCGACCGCCTGGCCGGTTATCGTCATTGCCGCGGCTATTTTAGCCTCCTTCAGTTTGGCCGGCATCTACGGCGTTGCCATTGCCGCCATGGCCATGCTTTCCATGGCTGGCGTCATCATTACCATTGATTCCTACGGCCCCATCACCGACAATGCCGGCGGCATTGCCGAGATGGCGGAACTCCCCAGCGAGGTTCGTGACGTTACCGATCCGCTGGATGCCGTCGGCAACACCACCAAAGCTGTTACCAAAGGCTACGCCATCGGTTCAGCCGCGCTGGCCGCGCTGGTGCTTTTTGCCGATTTCACGCACTCCATTCCCGCTGACGTTTCATTTTTAATCAATGACCCCAAAGTTTTGGTTG